>NZ_JBWKWB010000008.1:0-249112 GCF_059421985.1 Pseudomonas sp. GW821-FHT02A11 | reverse complement strand
GTGCGACAGTGGCGAAAGCGGTGTACCTGACACACCGCTTTCGCCACTGTCGCACAGCTCCAGCAGCTCCCACAGGAAATCGGTAAGCCGACGGATCACACGCTGGCCGCTTCATTCTGAAACGGAATGAACCCGTCGTTTTTTTTCGCTTGTTCCTTCAGGCCATCGAGGCTTACATAGCGTCCTGACTTTCTCGCTCAGAGACGCTATCGATGACCGCTTTCCAAGGCCTGTTCTCCCTCGTTGCTTCAACCGTTGGCCAGCCTGCTGCAGACTGGCTCAGACACCGCGTCGACGTCCCGCCAGCGCTGCAGGACTTCTCTTGGTCGCAGGATGCGGTTCATCGCGTCTGGCTGGCTGAAGCCCTGAACCTGTGCCTGTTCCACAAGCTGGTGGAAGCGGTGCCCGATGGCCTGCATTACGTCGACGAGCAGTTCGAAAGCGGCCGCAAGGTGGTGTTCGATCATGGCGCCATTCGTACGGTCGACTGGGTCGAGAACGGCGAGCTGCCGCGGGGCCGGCTGGCGTTTTCGCGCCTGCTGGAACCATTGGGCTTCACCGATGTGCGCACCTATCCGCTGACCAAACTGAACATGACCGGCTGGGGCTACCGGCAGATGGACCTGCCCGAAGACATCGCGCAGTTCTTCGTTTCCGAGCTGCATCCGGGGCGTCTGAGCCAGGCGTTCCAGAGCGCCGTCAGCCGCGTCGTGGCGTCGAGCCGTGATCCGCTTGGCGCTGAAGACCTGAGCATTCTCAAGCGCCTGCAAACCACTCGTCACTGCAGCCTCGCAGAAGCCACGCGCCTGCTGCCAAGCCTGTATAGCGCCTTTGGTCGCCAGCATGGCGTGGTGCAGGAAGCCGACTACCGCCAGCTGCTCAGTGAGAGCGCGGAGATGGCGTGGATTTCAACAGAAGGCAATAGCTTCAATCACCTGACCGACCGGGTCGAAAACCTGGAGGCCACGGTGCAAGAGCAGATTCGGCGCGAACGGCCGATGAAGGACAGCATCGAGGTGTCGGGCTCGGGCCGCGTGATGCAAACGGCCTACAAGGCCTGCACCGTGAGCCGCGAGTTGCTGGACGCCAATGGCGTGGCCAGAGCACATCAGGTGCCGGGGTCGTTCGTGGAGTTCATTCAGCGCAAGATCGATCCGGATACCGGCAAGCTCGACCTGAACTTCGACAGCAGCAATGCCCAGGGCATTTTCAAGATGACAGCGTCTTGAGGATTTAGCCAGACGCCCTTTTCGCTGCCGTCGTAACCTCCGACGTCTCCTACAAGGATCGAGGCGCACCGATGACAGCGCACGCCCTCGAAACTGTAGGAGCGCGCTTGCCCGCGATTGCAGCCTGTCAGTCACATCATCCACTGACACACCGCCATCGCGGGCAAGCGCGCTCCTACAAATATCAAGGCGTGCCGCCGCTGATCACTTCAGCGTGACCGTGCCTTTCATCATGCTGATGTGCCCCGGAAACGAGCAGAAGAAACCGTATTTCTCTGCCGGGTCCAGCTTGGAGACGTCGATCTTCAGGGAGTCGGTCTCGCCCGCGCCGATGATCTTGGTGTGTGCGATGACCCGCGCGTCGCCTTCTTTGAGGTATTGCTTGTCGATGCCGGCGCTCAGGCCGTCGGTGGCGATCGGCTGCATGTCAGCCTCTTTACTGATCACCAGGTTATGCCCCATCACATTCTTCGGCAGGCTGCCGGAGTGCTTCAGGTTGACGGTGAATTCCTTGCAGCTCTTGTCGATCTCGATGGCCTTGGTGGTGAACGACATCTGGTCGGTGGAGTCCACCTCTACCGAACATTCAGCGGCCAACAGGTGCCCGCTGGCCAAGGTCAGCAGGGATGCAGCAACAAGCTTGCGAATCATGTTTGAGTCTCCTGAATGGGGTTGCTCTCGTTTTTGTATACAAAGAGTGCCCTAACTTTAAACAATTTATCAACCACAGATTATGAAACCTGTCTGGGTGGCGTCTATCAGGGCCATCGAGACAATCAAGCAGCGGACGCTACAGTGACCTCCTAACATGCGCTTGTCACCCCTCAATCAGGACGATCGCCATGCAACTCAATAGCCTTTTCCGCAGTTTGCTCGCCGCCTATGCCTGCGGCGCCAGCGGCAGTTACGACAGCGCCACCCAGGACTACACCCCCTATCAGCGCACAGCCGCCCACGCCTGACGCGCGAAAACGCGTCAGGGGTTTTTGCTTAAGAAACGAACGAGCGGGGAAAAATACAGGCCGGTTCACTCGGCCAGCGGCATGACCGTTACGCTGACTTCCGGATCATGGTTGCCGCCGCCAAGGATCACCCCACGCAGCGGTGAGACGTCGGAAAAATCCCGCCCCCACGCCAGACTGATGTGCTCCAGCGCAGGCTGAATGTTGTTGGTGGGGTCGAAATCCACCCAGCCCAATGTCGGGCAGAACACCGAGACCCACGCATGAGAGGCGTCGGCACCGATCAGACGCGGCTGCCCGGGCGGTGGCTGAGTCAGCAGATAGCCACTGACGTAACGCGCCGCCAGCCCGCGCGAGCGCAGGCAGGCCAGCATCAGGTGAGCGAAGTCCTGACAGACGCCCCGACGGGTTTCCAGCACTTCGACCAGAGGTGTCGCCACCTGCGTCGCTTCGCCATCGAAGGTGAACTCGTCGAAGATCTTTTCCATCAGTGACTGCGCGCACAACAGCAGCGGCCGCCCAAGCGGGAAACACGCTGCCGAGAATTCCACGAGCGACTGTTTCAGGTGCACATAAGGCGACTCGAAGCGATAACGACAGGCATCGAGAATGTCCGGCGACATCTTCGAGGCGCTGTAGGTCAGCGTGCTGCGCGCGACATCCCACGGCACCGATTGGGCGAAATTCAGCGCAGGGCGTTCGAGCACTTCGATGCGCAGACGCGCGTTGACCTGCAATTCATCGTGGGGCCGTTCGAACGCCAGGCGGGTCAGCGGGTTGCCGAACACATCCAGCTCATCGCGCCGTGTGGTGGGCGCCGGGCTGATCTCCAGTTCTTGCTCAAGGCAGCGCTGCCAGGGGCTGTGACGCGGCCAAAGATGGGCCAGCTGCTGCGCCAAAGACACCGGGCTGTCGTACTTGTAATGGGTATCGTGAAGAATCTGGTAATGGGCACTGTTCATCAGACCGACACCGTACGCTGGCTGACATCATCGACGTGGGCGAAGTGACGCAGGGAAAGTCGATCCGAAACTTGACCACTGAGATCGCCAATGCTTTGCAACAAATCCGCCAGCCCGTGCAGCGCCGCCTTGACGCTCGCTTCGCCGAACAGGCCATTTTCCAGACAACCCAAATCGAAGGCCCCCAGACGCTGAGTCAGCAATGCGAGGCCGCTCTCCTGGGCCACGCCGAAATCGTCGTTCAAACGCTTCACCGAGCGGGTCACCAGCTTGAGCTGGAACAGCACCGCGTGGGGGTTCTGGGCATCGAGCAGGAGCAGGTCCAGCACGGGGATCAGCTGCGGCAGCGCCAGGTAGCGCGAGCGGTAGGTGATGCTGCTGTTGCCCAGTTCCAGCAGCCAGTCCAGCGCGTCCTGATCGAACACTGCATCGCTGCGCAGGAAAGCCGCAAGGCTGGTGCTGAGGAATTGCAGACGCTCAATGCGCCGGCCGATCATCAAAAAGCGCCAGCCCTCGTCGCGGGTCATGTCGTCCAAGGCAAAGCCGGACAGCGCCGCCAGAGACATCACCAGGCGGTTGAGGAAGTCCAACAGCTCGCCGAAGTTCGGCGTGTCGGTGTCCAGGCTTGCCGCTTCGCGCTGCAACTCCACCAGCGCCTGCCAGTTCTCCCGGGATAACTTGCCGCGCACCTGGGAGGCCGCCCACTGCAGACGCTGCAAGTTGGAGCGTAGGCTGAACGGCCAGTCCTCGCCCAGCAGGGCGGCGAGCAGGCGATCGTGCAACTCGCGCGGCTCGTCCTCGTTGTTTCTCGGGACCAGATTCAGGCGCTCGCCCAGCTCGACCGCGGCTTGTAGCGCCAGCGGGTCATCGCCATCGACATAGCGCGCCAGCATGATGCGCAGCAGCCGCGCGCTGTCGTCGCAACGCTCGCAGTAACGGCCGAACCAGAACAGGTTTTCCACCACACGCGACGGCAAATACGGGTCGCGGCGAATCAGGTCATGTACACCCAGCGAATGACGGCCCTTCCAGGGCTCGCTGCCCAAGCTGCGCTCGCCGAGAATCCAGGTGTCCTTGCTGGCCCCGCCGCGCTGCATCGACACCACATCGGCATCGGCATCGGCGGCCACGCGAGTGAGGCCGCCGGGCAAGACGCGATAGCCATCGGCTGCGGCCACGGCATACACGCGCATGCCGATGGCGCGAGGCTGAAGCTGCGTCTCGGCGCCCTGCCAGACCGGCGCGTGGGACAACTGCGCCAGCTCCTGGGCGACATACGCATAGGGCCGCGCCTGCATGCGCGCAGCCAGGGCCTGACGCTGTTCCTGGTTCAGATCACGACCGAACACCGGGGCAAAACTCTGGGACGGGAACGCCGGTTTGATCAGCAGTTCCGGCAGTTTTTCCAGCGCCTGCGCCAGCACCGGCGGCTCGCCGCACCACCAGGTGGCGATGGACGGCAGGATCAGTTCTTCGCCAAACAGGAATTCGTTGATCTTCGGCAGAAAGCCCAACAGCCCCGGCGACTCCAGCACGCCGCTGCCCAAGGCGTTGGCGACCAGCACGCGGCCTTGGCGCACAGCCTCAAGCAAGCCCGGGACGCCAAGCGCCGAGTCGGTGCGCAGCTCCAGCGGGTCGCAGAAGTCGTCGTCCAGACGCCGCATGATCGCGTGCACACGGCGCAGACCGCTGAGGGTTTTCAGGTAGACCGTGGCGTCGCGCACCGTAAGGTCGCTGCCCTCCACCAGCGGGTAGCCCAACTGGCCCGCCAGGTACAAATGTTCGAAATAACTTTCGTTGAAACGCCCCGGCGTCAACAGCACCACCAGCGGCGCTTCGCTGCTGCTCGGCGCCTGGCGGGCGAGGGTTTCCTGCAGCGAGCGGAAGAAACCAGACAGGTGCTGCACCTCCAGATCGCGATACAGCTCGGGGAACGCACGGGACACGATCAGCCGGCTTTCCAGCGCATAACCTGCGCCCGAAGGCGCTTGAGTGCGGTCCGCCGTGACCCACCAACGTCCATCAGGGGTGCGCGCCAGGTCCACTGCGTAAACGTGCAGAAAGGTGCCTTCCGGCGGCGTCATGCCTTGGCAGGGCCAGAGAAAATTGTTGTGCCCGAACACCAGCTCCGCAGGCAGCAGCCCTTCGGCAATCAGCTTTTGCGGGCCGTAGAGGTCGGCCAGCACGGCGTTGAGCAGCCGCGCCCGTTGCGCGATGCCGGCGGCCAACTGCTGCCATTCGTCGACCGGAATCAGGTGCGGCAGCAGGTCCAGCTCCCACGGGCGATCCGCGCCCTTGGGGTCGGCATAGACGTTATAGGTGACGCCGTTTTCCTGAATCTGCCGGGCCAGCAGCGCCTGACGCTGAATCAACTGAGCGGGAGTGCTGCGTTGCAGCTGCTCGTAGAAGCGCAGCCAATGCGGCCGAACGGCGCCGCTGGCGTCGAGCATCTCGTGATAAGTGCCCGCAGAAAGCGGGTATCGGTCAAGCAGGTCGGGCATGGAAGGCTCGGCAGACAACTAAAGGAGTCAGATTAGCGCAGACAAAGTGACACGTAGTGGCTCGCTTCCCTGCGGCCGCTCTCTGAGCCAGATCGCCTGTCTTTGCAGGCAGGCGATCCGTCCGGGCCGTTTTTATCGATGCAGACGCAGATCCAGCGTCATGGGCAGTTCGTCATTGAGGGTCAGTGCAGGCACCGCCAGTTTGCCCGGGCTGTGACCGACGCGGAAAAACCGCGACAGGCGCCGGCTTTCGGCTTCGTTGGCGTTCACCGGCAGGGTTTCGTAGTTGCGCCCCCCAGGATGGGCGACATGATACTCGCAGCCGCCCAGCGAGCGCTGCATCCAGGTGTCGAGGATGTCGAAAACCAGCGGCGCATGCACAGGAATCGTCGGTTGCAGGGCATTGAACGGCTGCCAGGCGCGATAACGCACGCCTGCGACGAACTCGCCGACGCGCCCGGTCGGCTGCAACGGCACCGGCACGCCGTTGCAGGTGAGCATGTAGCGTTGCGGCGGCAGGCCGGTGACCTTTAGCTGCAAGCGCTCCAGCGACGAGTCCACGTAACGCACCGCGCCACCGGCCGCGCCCTCCTCGCCCAGCACGTGCCAGGGTTCGAGGGCCTGACGCAGCTCCAGCTCGATGCCGCTGACCGCGTAATCGCCAACCTTGGGAAATCGAAACTCCAGATGCGCCGCGAACCACTCGGCACGCAGCGGGTAGCCTGCGGCGTTGAGCTCGACGATGACATCAGCGAAGTCCTGCTCGATGAAGTGCGGCAGCATGAAGCGGTCGTGCAATTCGGTGCCCCAACGCGCCAACTTGGCCGGTGCGTAAGGCTCTCGCCAGAATCGCGCCACCAGTGCACGAAGCAACAATTGCTGCGCCAGGCTCATGCGCGCATGGGGCGGCATTTCGAAGGCACGCAGCTCCAGCAGGCCCAGACGCCCTGTCGCGCCATCGGGCGAATACAGTTTGTCGATGCAGAATTCGGCGCGGTGGGTGTTGCCCGTCACGTCGATCAGCAGGTTGCGCAGCAGCCGGTCGACCAGCCACGGCGGGCAGTGCTCACCCGGCGCAGGCATTTGCGAGAAGGCGATTTCCAGCTCGTAGAGCGAGTCGTTGCGCGCTTCGTCCACGCGCGGCGCCTGTGAGGTCGGGCCGATGAACAGCCCGGAGAACAGGTACGACAGCGAGGGGTGGTTGTGCCAGTAACTCAACAGGCTGCGCAGCAGATCAGGCCTGCGCAGGAACGGCGAATCCCCCGGCGTCGCGCCGCCGAGTACGAAATGGTTGCCGCCGCCGGTGCCGGTGTGGCGCCCGTCGATCATGAATTTCTCGGTGGTCAGTCGAGTCAGGCGCGCCTGTTCATAAAGAAACTCGGTGCGCTCGACCAGCTCATCCCAACTGGAGGAAGGCTGCACGTTGACTTCGATCACGCCCGGGTCCGGGGTGATGCGGAAGTTGGCCAACCGCGGATCGCTCGGCGGCTCGTAGCCTTCCAGCAGCACCGGGCAATGCAACTCTTCAGCGGTCGCTTCAATGGCCGCGATCAGTTCCAGATAGGCTTCCAGCGACTGCAGCGGCGGCATGAACAGGTACAGGCGGCCGCCACGTGCTTCGGCGCTCAGCGCAGTACGGGTCAGCCAGTCCGCGGATTCGTCGATCTTCGGTGGGCGCTCGGCGTCGAGGTTTTTCTGTTCGCTCAGGCTGCCGAGTTTGCCCTCGATCTCTGCGCGATCAGGCAGATCGGGGAAATCCTGGTTGTAGTCGGTCGGATGGATATAGGGGTACTCCGCCGCCTTGACCCACGGCTGCGAGGCCAGCGGCAGACGATAGCCTAGCGGCGAGTCCCCTGGCACCAGACGACAATGCTCGTCGCGCAAGTACCAGCGCCCGCTCTGCCAATGCTCATCCGCGGCGGTACGCGCCAGCGGCAGGACATGGCCGATGACCTTGTCCAGCCCCTGGGAGAACACCTTGCTCAGGCGCTTGCGCTCCAGCTCGTCACTCAAACGCGAGTCTTGGGCGCTGACGTTCTGCGGCAAGGCGTTTTCACGCCACAGGTAATAGAAATTGTCTTCGTAAGCCGGGAAGACGTAGCGCGCCGGCAGTTTCAGGCGCTCGGCGACGCTGCGCAGGAAGCGCCCGGCGGTTTCGCTGTCAGTGCCGTAGTCTTCGTTTTCATCAGCGATCAGCGCGTTATTGCGCCACACCGGCTCGCCATCGCGACGCCAGAAGCAGTTCAGCGACCAACGCGGCAGTTGCTCACCGGGGTACCACTTGCCCTGCCCGAAATGCACGATGCCCTGGGGCGCGTAATGCTTGCGCATGCGCTGAAACAGCTCGGCGGACAGCACGCGTTTTTTCGGGCCCAGCGCTGCGGTGTTCCATTCGCTGCCATCGCGATCGTCGATAGAGACAAACGTCGGCTCGCCACCCATGGTCAGGCGCACATCGCTGGCGATCAGGTCGGCATCGATCTGTCGGCCGAGGGCCTGGATCTCCAGCCATTGCGCTTCGGTGTACGGCTTGGTGACACGCGGCGCTTCCCAGATGCGCTCCACCGACATCTCGTGGCTGAACTCGGTTTCGCAGGGCTCGACCATGCCGCTGATCGGCGCTGCCGAAGACGGATCGGGGCTGCACGCCAGGGGAATGTGCCCCTCCCCGGCGAACAGCCCGGAGGTGGCGTCCAGACCGACCCAGCCCGCACCCGGCAGGTAAACCTCGCACCAGGCGTGCAGGTCGGTGAAGTCGACATCGGTGCCCGACGGCCCGTCCAGCGCCTGGACGTCAGCCTTGAGCTGAATCAGGTAACCGGAGACAAACCGCGCCGCCAGCCCCAGATGACGCAACAACTGCACCAACAGCCAGGCCGAATCGCGACAGGAGCCTGAGGCGCTGTCGAGGGTGAACTCCGGCGTCTGGATGCCCGGCTCCATGCGGATCAGGTAATTGATGTCATTGGCCAGACGCTGATTGAGGTTGACGAGAAAATCGATGGCCGGGACCGGTGTACGGTCGATGCTGTCCAGATACGCCTGGAATTTCGGCGTCAGCGGCAGCTTTTCAAGATAGGGCTGCAGCTCGTGGTGCTCTTCGCGGGCGTAGGTGAACGGGATGTTCTCGGCGTAAGGCTCAAGGAAAAAGTCGAAGGGGTTGAACACCGCCATCTCGGCGACCAGATCCACCTCGATGCGTAACTCGCGGGTCTTCTCGGGGAACACCAGACGCGCCAGGTAATTACCCTGCGGATCCTGCTGCCAGTTGATGAAATGGTTTTCAGGCAGGACTTTCAGCGAATAGGACAGCACACGCGTGCGGCTGTGGGCCGCCGGGCGCAAGCGCACGATCTGCGGCCCGAGCTCGACCGCTCGTTCGTAGCGGTAATGCGTGACGTGGTGCAAGGCAATGTGAATCGACACGGCGTGCCTCCTGCGAGCCTGGACGGTATCGGAACCGCGCAAGACTTATGCCATGAGGGCAAGTCCGGCGCCTTCGGCGTTGATGGTGCCCGCTCAGCTAAGCACAGCACCAAAATCGCGCCAGCTTAGGCGGATGGTACAAGGGTCGCACGGAAATGAGGCGGGCGGGTTTATTTGCGTCTCAGGCCTTTGGCCAAGGGGCGGATCCCACAGAATCAGCTGCAAATTGGCGGGCCAACTGTAGGACGTTTTCCATTCTTCTGTATGACCGGTCTGATTGTGCGGTCGACGTCTTGTCCCCGGCGCCTCGGTAAGAAAAGGTGCGCGTCGACAATTCGTCGAGCACTGGTTTTCAGGGAGCGGTAATGGCAATCGATATGTTTTTGAAGCTGGGCGACATCAAGGGTGAATCCAGAGACAGCGCCCATGCCGAGGAGATCGACATTCAAACGATGCAGTGGGGCATGTCGCAGTCAGGTTCGATGCATCAGGGCGGCGGCGGCGGCGCGGGCAAAGTCAGCATGCAGAACCTGAGCCTGAACAAGGCGCTGGACAAGTCTTCGCCCAACCTGATGATGGCATGCTCCAGCGGCCAGCATTACCCGGAGGCGACCCTCACCGTGCGCAAGGCCGGTGGCACCGCGCCGGTGGAATACATGATCATCACCCTCAAGGAAGTGATGATCGCCTCCTACCAGACCGATGCAGGCAGCCACGATGAAACCCTGCGCGAAACCGTCGAGCTCAATTTCGGCAAGGTCGAAGTCAGCTACCAGCCGCAAAAGGCGGACGGCAGCAAGGAGGGCGGGCCGGTCAAGTACGGCTGGAACATCCGCGAAAACGTGAAGATGTAAAACGCAGAACGCCAGCTAAAGAGCTGGCGTTCTGGTTTATCGAGCGATCACTCAGCGCGGGAACACCGGCTGGCGGGACGGCTTCTTGCCGCCCTTCCCGCCCTTGGCTGCGTCGGCACGGTCCTTGGCTGCCTGCTTGTTGCGTGCAGCAGCAGCGGCCTTGGCCTCTTCGCGCTTGTCCCACGGTTTGCTGCCATCGCTGGCACGCAGTGGCAGCCCGGTGTGCTGGGTGAGGATCTTCGTGGTCTTGGCAACCTTGTGGCTGCCAGCCGGCGTCGAGTTCTTGCGACGGGCGCTCTGGTAGCTGTCGGTCTCCGGCTGATGCAGCGGGATCAACTGGTGCTTGCCCGGGCCGATCAGGTCCGAACGGCCCATGCGCTCCAGCGCTTCACGCAGCATCGGCCAGCCTTTCGGGTCGTGGTAGCGCAAGAAGGCCTTGTGCAGACGGCGTTGCTCTTCGCTCTTGACGATGGTGACCGGGTCGCTCTTGTAGGTGACCTTGCGCAGCGGGTTCTTGCCCGAGTGGTACATGGCGGTCGCGCTCGCCATGGGTGACGGGTAGAACGCCTGCACCTGATCGGCGCGGAAACCGTTGCCCTTGAGCCACAGCGCCAGGTTCATCATGTCTTCATCGGTGGTGCCCGGATGGGCGGCGATGAAGTAAGGAATCAGGTACTGCTCCTTGCCCGCTTCCTTCGAATACTTCTCGAACATGCGCTTGAACTTGTCGTAGCTGCCAATGCCCGGCTTCATCATCTGGCTGAGCGGGCCTTCCTCGGTGTGCTCCGGGGCAATCTTCAGGTAGCCGCCCACGTGGTGGGTCACCAGCTCTTTCACGTACTCCGGCGACTCGACGGCCAGGTCATAGCGCAGGCCGGACGCGATCAGAATCTTCTTCACGCCCGGCAGTTCACGGGCGCTGCGGTACAGCTGAATCAGCGCCGAGTGATCGGTGTTCAGGTTCGGGCAGATGCCAGGGAACACGCAGGACGGCTTGCGGCATGCGGATTCGATTTCCGGGCTCTTGCAGGCAATGCGATACATGTTCGCGGTGGGGCCGCCGAGGTCGGAAATGACGCCGGTGAAGCCGGGCACCTTGTCGCGAATCTCTTCGATCTCACGAATGATCGAGTCGTGGGAGCGGTTCTGGATAATGCGGCCTTCGTGCTCGGTGATCGAGCAGAAGGTGCAGCCACCGAAACAGCCACGCATGATGTTCACCGAGAAACGGATCATGTCGTAGGCCGGGATCTTTTCCTTGCCGTACGCAGGATGCGGAATACGTGCGTAAGGCATGCCGAACACGTAGTCCATTTCTTCGGTTGTCATCGGAATCGGCGGCGGGTTGAACCAGACGTCGACTTCGCCATGCTTCTGAACCAATGCCCGGGCGTTACCGGGGTTGGTTTCCAGGTGCAGCACGCGGTTGGCGTGAGCATAAAGCACGGGGTCGTTGCGCACTTTTTCCATCGACGGCAAGCGGATAACCGTCTTGTCTCGGGTCATGCGCGGGCTCGCCAGGATCTGCACGACCTTGGCTTCGTTCGGGTCTTCAACCTCGCCCTTTTCCTGCTCGATGGCACAGGCCTGGGTGTCCTGGGTGTTGACGTAGGGGTTGATGATCTTGTCGACCTTGCCCGGCCGGTCGATGCGTGTGGAATCGACTTCGTACCAGCCTTCGGGCGTATCGCGACGAATGAACGCGGTGCCGCGCACGTCGGTGATGTTCTCGATCTTTTCGCCATACGACAGGCGATTGGCAACTTCGACAATGGCTCGCTCGGCGTTGCCGTACAGCAGGATGTCGGCGCTGGCGTCGATCAGGATCGAGTTACGGACCTTGTCCTGCCAGTAGTCGTAATGCGCGATGCGGCGCAGTGAGGCCTCGATGCCGCCCAGAATGATCGGCACATGCTTGTAGGCCTCTTTGCAACGCTGGCTGTAGACCAGGCTGGCGCGATCCGGGCGCTTGCCGGCCATGCCGCCTGGCGTGTAGGCGTCATCGGAGCGGATTTTCTTGTCGGCGGTGTAGCGGTTGATCATCGAGTCCATGTTGCCGGCCGCGACGCCGAAAAACAGGTTCGGCTCACCGAGCTTCATGAAGTCGTCTTTGTTGCGCCAGTCAGGCTGGGCAATGATCCCGACGCGAAAGCCTTGCGACTCCAGCAGACGGCCGATGATCGCCATGCCAAACGACGGGTGGTCGACGTACGCATCACCGGTGACGATGATGATGTCGCAGGAATCCCAGCCGAGCTGATCCATTTCTTCCCGGCTCATGGGCAGGAAAGGCGCTGGCCCGAAACATTCGGCCCAGTACTTCGGATAGTCAAATAACGGCTTGGCTGCTTGCATGTCGATGACCAGTGTTCGTAATCGGGGAGGCGAGTTTCTTATGGAAATTCGCGGGCGCGGAGAATAGCACAAATTTTGATCAAATCCGACCAGAACAGTCAGTCTTGCGGACGGTTTTTCGACCGAACGCACTGTCACTTCTGACAGTATCCCCAGCCTTGCATCGCGGCTAAATTATCGGCAAAGCCCGAGAACTGCAGGATGCAGGCCTCATGACCGACTCCATGCATCGCCACACACCCTCGCTGACGGTTTTCGACGGCCGGGGCCTCACGGTTCGGCAGACAGCCTATTACCGCGCCCAAGCTGACGCTGATGCCCAAGCCTGCGTCAACGTTCAGGAGTATGACAGCCAGGGTCGGGCCATTGCAGTGTGGGACCCGCGCCTGTTCGAGTTACGTTCAAAACAGCCTGATCTGCAGCCCAATCTCGCGACGGTGTACAGCCTGTCGGGAGCCGTGCTGTCCAGCCACAGCGTCGACGCAGGTGCGGTGCTCTCTCTTTCCGCCGAATCCGGCGCCGTGCTTGATCAGTGGGACGCGCGGGCGACGCACTGGCAGACGGAATATGACGATTATCCAAGGCCCATCGCCGTCCACGAACAGATGGCAGGAGAACCCCGCCGGACCTGCGAGCGGTTTATTTATGGGGGCAGTGACGGAGAATCGGCTTTGCACAATCAGTGCGGCCAACTCATCCGTGTCGATGATGGCGCTGGCACGCTGGCCATTACCGAGTATGGCTTGCTGGGCGGGACACTCCGGGAGGAGCGTCGCCTGCTCAGCTTGATCGAGCCGCCGGACTGGCCGCTGTCTACAGACGAGCGTGATGCGCTGCTGGAGTCCGGCCAAGGGGCTATTACGCAGAGGCAGTTCGACGCCTCGGGCAGCGCCATCAGCACAACTGACGCTCGCGGCCACCTGCAAAGCATGAGGTTGAACATCGCAGGTCAGCTGGCACAGGTGACGCTCACCTTAAAGAACAGCTCCCCTCAGTTGCTGTTGCGTGACGTGCAGTACAACGCCAACGAGCAGATCACATCGCAAACGGCAGGCAATGGCGTGATCAGCCACTACCTCTACAACCCCGGAGACGGACGCCTGCGCACGCTGAAAACCATCCGTTCAGCCAACGACCCACTGCAACTGCTGACCTACGACTATGACCCGGTCGGCAATGTAACCAGCATCAGCGACGATGCCCAAGCGGTGCGGCACTTCGCCAACCAGCGCATCGAGCCGATCAACCGCTACACTTATGACAGCTTCTATCAGTTAGTCGAAGCCCAAGGGCGGGAGACGGCCAAGGTCTCCAGCGGCCCGCAGCTGCCAGACATGCAACCGCTGCCGATCGACAGCAGCCAGTGGCTCAACTTCACCGAGCGGTACCGTTACGACGCGGCCGGCAACTTGACGCAACTGCGTCATGAGGGCAGCCAGTCTTATACCCGCGACTTTGAAATTGACCGCAGCAGTAACCGGGCGCTGGTAAAGGTTGCGGACGGCTCACCGCCAGATTTTGCCAACGGCTTTGATGCCAACGGCAATCTGCAACGTCTGTCCCCCGGCCGGACGATGTTCTGGGATGCGCGCAATCGGCTGTCGAAGATCACCCCCGTCAGCCGAAGGTGTGCAGATGACGACGCAGAGCGCTATGTGTATGACAGCAGCGGGCAGCGGGTTCGCAAGATCGGCACATCAGCAACCCGAGCCGCCTCACACACACGGGAAGCTCGCTACTTCCCCGGCCTGGAACTGCGCAGCGACAGCGCCAACGACGAACAGCTCGAAGTGATCGTGATCCAGGCCGGTCGCTGCAAGGTGCGCTGCCTGCATTGGCTTAGCGGTCGCCCGGCCGACATCGAAAACGATCAATTACGCTATTCGGTCGACGACCACTTGGGCTCCAGTACGCTGGAGCTGGACAGCAGTGCGCGACTGATCAGCCACGAGGGCTATTACCCTTTTGGCGGCACGGCCTGGTGGGCGGCCCGCTCTTCGGTCGAAGCGAAGTACAAAGTGGTGCGTTATTCGGGCAAGGAGCGCGATGCCAGCGGGTTGTATTACTACGGTTTGAGGTATTACGCGCCGTGGTTGATGCGCTGGGTCAACCCGGACCCCGGCGGCGCGGTGGATGGACTGAATCTCTATGTGATGGTAAGGAACAATCCGATCAGGCTAATCGACTCCGACGGTCGCCAAAGCATGGATGGACTAACAATACTTGTTTTTACATTCGCAATGGTCATGGCGTTCGCTGCCGGGGTTTTCTACAACCAGTGGCAAAACGCGCCGGCCGCAGCAGCTCCAGAAACAGGTGAGAGTCACCTGCTTGGACCCACGATCGACAAGTATGGATTGATAAGAGAGGAGATATCGTTGTTGCAGGAGTTCACAGCAGCGCAAGACGCTCGCGTAGAACAGGTGTCGCTGCAAGAGTATGAATCAGGCGCCATCTATGCCTTTAGCTTGAAAACAAGGGCTCAACGGCGGTATTTCTCCGACTACGGAGCAAGGGCCGACTTCATTGACAGAGCCGGGACTCTGCAGATCCCCTTCGCTCGCATAAGGCGCACCGACCAGAGTGAAATCATTCGCCTGGGCGTAAGACGAGCAAGCCTACAAGAGCCCCTAAGTTCGGGGGGCTCGATCAACACTGGTGCATTCACCGCCTCGGCGGTGACAGCAGCAAGTTCCAACAGACGGTCCCGAACGGTGCCATCCCAAGAAAGCCAGGCTAGTGCGTTGCCAACCCATTCAAGCGCTCAGCCCTCAGGTCCAGAACGCACTGAATTAACAGTCGACAGCGAGGGATTTTTGGAAGACCCGGCAATCAACCAATGGCTGAACACCCCTGCAAACGTTGCACGAAATATGCGAGCCGGGGTCTCGGAGGCGTTGGACAACTTTGATCCATCGCGCCGAGGTCATCAGGGGTTGCGTGGGATGAGCACGGTAGATATCAAGATAGCCGGCAACGCCAGCGGGAGAGGTGATTACCGTCTAGGGTTCACACGCACTGGCAATGTCTTTCGTCCTGAAGCTGTCCTTACCCACAAAGGTAAAGGAAAAATCGAGGTCAGACGCAGGCGCGCCGAGTGACAGGGAGATTGTCAGCAGTACGCGGGCCGGACGCTACTCATCATCATCAAAGTTATAACTACCCGGCGCGAGGTTTTCGAAGCGCGTGTACTTACCGATGAACGCCAGCCGCACGAAGCCGATCGGGCCGTTCCGCTGTTTACCGATGATGATTTCAGCGATGCCTTTGTGCTCGGTTTCCGGGTGATACACCTCGTCCCGGTACACGAACATGATGACGTCGGCGTCCTGCTCGATCGCTCCGGATTCCCGCAAGTCGGAGTTGACCGGGCGTTTGTTCGGGCGTTGCTCCAGCGAGCGGTTGAGCTGAGACAGGGCCACGACGGGGCAGTTGAATTCCTTGGCCAGGGCCTTGAGGGAGCGGGAAATCTCGGAAATCTCGTTGGTCCGGTTATCACCGCTGGAACCCGGAATCTGCATCAATTGCAGGTAGTCGATCATGATCAGGCCGATATCGCCGTGCTCGCGCACCAGACGCCGGGTCCGCGCGCGCATCTCCGACGGGCTGATGCCTGCCGTGTCGTCGATGAACAGCTTGCGATCGTTGAGCAGGTTGACTGCCGACGTCAGGCGCGGCCAGTCGTCGTCGTCGAGCTGACCGGAACGTACCTTGGTCTGATCGATACGCCCAAGGGAGGACAGCATACGCATCATCAGCGATTCGCCTGGCATCTCCAGCGAGTAGACCAGCACGACCTTGTCGCTGCGTAGCACTGCGTTCTCCACCAGGTTCATCGCGAAGGTGGTCTTGCCCATCGAAGGACGCCCCGCCACGATGATCAGGTCCGAAGGCTGCAGGCCGCTGGTCTTGTCGTCCAGATCGGTATAGCCGGTGGACAGGCCCGTGATCCCCTCACCCAGATTGAACAGGGTGTCGATGCGATCAATGGCCTTGGTCAGCAGGTCGTTGACGCCCACCGGTCCGCCGGTCTTGGGACGCGCTTCGGCGATCTGGAAGATCTGCCGTTCGGCCTCGTCGAGAATCTCTTCGGCAGTGCGACCTTCAGGGTTGAACGCGCTGTCGGCGATTTCGGTGCTGATACCGATCAACTGGCGCAGGGTGGCACGCTGACGAACGATCTGGGCATAGGCCTTGATGTTCGCGACCGACGGAATGTTCTTGGCCAGTTCCGACAGGTAACCCAGGCCGCCGACCTGCGAAGTCTGACCTTCCTTGTCCAGTTGCTCGGACAGAGTCACGACGTCGATCGGCAGGTTCTGATCGGCCAGCTTGGCAATGGCCCGGAAAATCAGGCGGTGGTCATGACGATAGAAATCGCCGTCCGAAACCTGATCCAGCACGCGCTCCCAGGCGTTGTTGTCCAGCATCAGACCACCAAGCACAGCCTGTTCGGCCTCAATGGAATGCGGCGGCACCTTCAGGGCAGCGGTTTGCAGATCGTATTGCTCGGGAGCGGAAATATCGTTCATGGCCACACGGAATCAGGAGTCAGGAATGAGGGATCAGGCGTTGATCAACAATACCTAGAAATGACAAAGGGCACGACCTGTTAAACAGGAACGCGCCCTTTGTTGACCGACTGACGAACACGTCGCCAGCCGATCGGGACTTCAGCACCAAGGCGCCGAAATCAAGCAGCTTACGCAGCCACCACGACAACGCGGACGGTAGCTTCAACGTCGCTGTGCAGGTGCACGGCAACGTCGTACTCGCCGACGTTACGGATGGTGCCGTTCGGCAGACGAACTTCAGCTTTGGCCACTTCAACGCCAGAGGCGGTCAGTGCGTCAGCGATGTCGTGAGTACCGATCGAACCGAACAGCTTGCCTTCGTCACCGGCGGTGGCAGTGATGGTCACTTCCAGTTCGCCCAGTTGAGCAGCGCGAGCTTCAGCCGAAGCTTTCTTCTCGGCAGCTGCTTTTTCCAGCTCGGCACGACGCTCTTCGAAAGCAGCCAGGTTGGCAGCGGTCGCAGCGGTGGCTTTGCCGAAAGGCAGCAGGTAGTTACGGCCGTAACCAGCCTTAACGTTTACTTTGTCGCCCAGGTTGCCCAGATTGGCGATTTTTTCCAGCAGGATCAGTTCCATTTGGTAATAACCTCTTAACTTTAACCTTCACCGTTCGCAGAACCGTTATCGGCATCTTTCGACGCCATGCGGCCGCGAAAATCAATCAGGCTGTCGACAATGGCAAACACCACCAGCAACGGATAAATCAGCTGCATGAACAGCAACAACGTGACGTACAACCCCACCAGCCAGAACCGTGTCAGGTGCTTTGCAGCGACCAGACCGTGAATCAGGGCCAGGCCCGCGAACGCCAGCGGCACGCTGCACAACGGTGTCAACATCGCCAGCTGCGGGCCGAAATTCGGCGCAACCAACATGCACACCAGCAGCACCAGCATCGGTGCCCGCGGGAGTCTCAGGCTGCGAAATTCGCGCCCGAAACCGCCCGGGTTATACAACAACGCCTGCCAGTAACGCCCAAGGATCAGGCATACCACGCTGACGATCTGCAACACCGCTGCAATCAGGCCATTGAGGACCGGCGTAATCAGTGCTCCCAGACGCGCTCGCTCTTCTACCGACATCTGTTGGTAGACATCACCGAAGACGTGAGGCAGGAGTTTCTGCAACTCCCCCGCCATGGCTTCGATGGGCTCGCGGAAAACCGCTCCCAGGATCACGCCATACAACAATCCAAGTCCCACGCTGACCAGCAGCACGCGGACCCAGGACTCGCTGGCGCGCAACAGCGCTGCCAACCCCCATGACCCCAGCAACACCATCAGGGTGCGAGGATCACCGAAATACCACCAGGCAAAAGCCGGTAGCAGAGCCCAGGCAAGGACGCCCGTGGCGTCGCTCAACCCGCGCCGCAGGAGCACAAGGCAACCTGCAGCAGCACTCAACCAGAACAACAGCGGCAGTGCCGCACATCCAGCCACTACCAGAGTGGCCTGCACGCGACCGCGCATGATGAAGTCAGCCATGGCGCGCATGCGATCTATCCCTAACTGCGTTTTGTCGACTGAACCTGGTCTCAGCGGCCGTGGCTGTCGGTGTAGGCCAGCAGGGCCAGGAAGCGGGCGCGCTTGATAGCGGTAGCCAGCTGACGCTGATAACGAGCTTTGGTACCAGTAATGCGGCTAGGAACGATCTTGCCGGTTTCAGATACGTAGGCTTTCAGGGTGTTGAGATCTTTGTAGTCGATCTCTTTAACGTTTTCTGCGGTGAAACGGCAGAACTTACGACGACGGAAGAAACGTGCCATGTAATTGGCTCCTCAAAAGGTCCGTGGATTACTCGTCAGCGTTATCGCTGTTGTCGCTGTCATCACTGTCAACGCCTTCAGCGTCGGAGTGCTCAGGACGGTCGCGACGCTCACGGCGCTCACTGCGGTTTTCTTCAGCCTTGAGCATCTCGGACTGGCCAGTAACGGCTTCGTCGCGACGGATGACCAGGTTACGGATCACGGCATCGTTGTAACGGAAGTTGTCTTCCAGCTCGGCCAGGGCCTTGCCAGTGCACTCAACGTTCAGCATCACGTAGTGAGCCTTGTGAACATTGTTGATTGCGTAGGCCAGTTGACGACGGCCCCAGTCTTCCAGACGGTGGATCTTGCCGCCGTCTTCTTCGATCAGCTTGGTGTAACGCTCAACCATGCCGCCGACTTGCTCGCTCTGGTCCGGGTGAACCAGAAAGATGATTTCGTAATGACGCATGAATGCTCCTTACGGGTTGTAGCCTGCCGCCAAGGCGGTCAGACAAGGAGTGAAAAACACGGGTTTATCTTGCACAGGGACAGGCACATCGGCGCCTGCCATGACAGCAAGGGGCGCAATTGTAGAGAAGGGGCGGGAACGGCGCAAGGCAATTGGTGATTATTTGAACAGTGAAGTTGTAACACACGCAGCACATACGGCACGTAGACCTGTGGGAGCGAATTCATTCGCGAAAGGCTGGTACAGGACGGCGCATTTGTATCGCCTGAAATACCGCCTCGCGAATGAATTCGCCCCCACAAGGCAGATTCTGCAGCGATTATTTCTTCGAAGCAGCCTTCACACTGCGCTGACGCATGGCCTCGAACAGGCACACGCCCGTCGCGACCGAAACGTTAAGGCTGCTGACGCTGCCGGCCATCGGCAGGCGCACGAGGTAGTCGCAATGCTCGCGGGTCAGGCGGCGCATGCCTTTGCCTTCGGCACCCATGATCAGGATCGTCGGGCCGGTCAGGTCCTGCTGATACAGTTCCTGCTCGGCTTCGCCAGCCGTACCGACCACCCACAGACCGCGCTGCTGGAGTTTTTCCAGCGTGCGGGCCAGGTTGGTGACTGCAACGAGCGGAATCACTTCCGCCGCGCCACAGGCGACTTTTCGTACAGTCGGCGTCAAGGTCGCGGACTTGTCCTTCGGCACGATCACCGCCAGCGCGCCGGCAGCGTCCGCCGTACGCAAGCACGCGCCCAGGTTATGCGGATCGGTTACGCCGTCGAGCACCAGAATCAGTGGCGCGACTTCGGTGCGATCGAGCAACTCGTCGAGCATCGCCTCACCCCAGACCTGGCTCGGGCTCACGTCCGCGACCACGCCCTGGTGCACGCCCTCAACCCAGGCATCCATTTCGCGACGCTCAGCCTGTCCAACCTGCACGCGATTCTGCGCTGCCAAATCGATCAGCACCTGCACGCGCGGATCGCTGCGCCCTTCAGCCAGCCAGATTTGCTTGACTCGCTTTGGGTGATGACGCAACAGCGCTTCTACAGCATGAACGCCGTAGATTTTTTCCAACTGACTCATGACGTAGCCTTAGGTTTACGTGATCCACCGCTTTTAGGTGCCGACTTCGATGGCCCCTTGCGATGTTTGCTTGGCTTGGATGCGGAATCACCCTTGCCAGCGGCGGGCTTGCCACCACTCTTGGCTTCGGCCAGGAGGTTCTTTTTCATCTCGCGGCTCTTGCGAACTTCGGCGTTCTTGGCCGCGGCATCGCTGGCGCGGTATGCCTCTGGCTCCTTGGCTGCCCGACGGCTCGGCTTGGAAAGAGTGGTTTTTTCCTTCTCTTTCTCAGCCTTGCGGGCAGGAGCAGCGGCAGGCGCAGGCGCAGGCTCGGCGGCCTTGCGCTTGCGACCGGCCGGCATTGCTGCCGCAGCCTTCTCCGACATTTCGAAGTCGATCTTGCGCTCGTCGAGGTCGACACGCATCACGCGCACTTCCACGGTATCGCCCAAACGGAAGCTGCGCCCGGTGCGCTCGCCCGCCAGACGGTGATGGACAGGGTCGAAATGGTAGTAATCACCCGGCAGCGCGGTGACGTGGACCAGACCTTCGACATAGATATCGGTCAGTTCGACGAACAGGCCAAAACCGGTCACGGCAGTGATCACGCCCGGGAAAGATTCGCCTACGCGGTCCTTCATGAACTCGCACTTGAGCCAGTTGGTAACGTCGCGGGTGGCCTCGTCGGCACGGCGCTCGCTCATCGAACACTGCTCGCCCAGCTGCTCCAGCGCCGCCTCGTCGTACGGGTAGATGCGCGCTTTCGGAATCGCCGCACCACCGGCACGACGCACGTGCGGGGTATCTTGCTTGGAGCGGATCACACTGCGAATGGCGCGGTGGGTCAGCAGGTCCGGGTAGCGACGGATCGGCGAGGTGAAGTGCGTGTACGCCTCGTAATTCAGGCCGAAGTGGCCGTTGTTATCCGAGGTGTACACCGCCTGGCTCAACGAACGCAGCATCACGGTCTGGATCAGGTGGAAGTCCGGGCGATCCTTGATCGACTCCAGCAACGCCTGATAATCCTTCGGCGACGGACCATCCTTGCCCTTGTGCAGGGACAGACCCAGCTCACCCAGAAAGGCACGCAGTTTTTCCAGGCGCTCTGGCGGCGGGCCGTCGTGAACGCGGTACAACGCAGGAATCTCGTGCTTTTTTAGGAATTCGGCGGTGGCCACGTTGGCGGCCAGCATGCACTCTTCGATCAGTTTATGAGCATCGTTGCGCGTGGTCGGGCGGATTTCCGCGATCTTGCGCTCGTTGCCGAAAATGATGCGGGTTTCCTGGGTTTCGAAATCGATGGCACCGCGCGTGTGGCGGGCGGCCAGCAGGACCTTGTACAGCGCATAGAGCTGCTTGAGGTCCGGCACGACTTCGCTGAATTCGCCACGAAGCTGTCTGGCTTCGGTGGTTTTCGGGTGTTCCAGAATCGAGCTGACCTTGTTGTAAGTCAGCCGCGCATGGGAGTGGATCACCGCCTCGTAGAAGACGTAATCGGTCATTTCGCCGGTTTTGGAGATGGTCATCTCACAGACCATGGCCAGGCGATCGACATGCGGATTCAACGAGCACAGGCCGTTGGAAAGCTCTTCAGGCAGCATCGGCACGACGCGCTCGGGGAAGTACACCGAGTTGCCACGCACCTGCGCCTCGGCATCCAGCGCCGAGCCGAGCTTGACGTAGCTGGAAACGTCGGCAATCGCCACGTACAGCTTCCAGCCGCCGGAGAACAGACGCAGCTTGCCGGGTCTGGCTTCACAGTAAACGGCGTCGTCGAAGTCGCGGGCATCTTCGCCGTCGATGGTGACGAACGGCAGGTGGCGCAGGTCGACGCGGTGCTCTTTGTCCTTCTCCTGCACTTCAGGCTTGAGCTTGGCGGCTTCCTTGACCACGGCTTCCGGCCAGACGTGAGGGATGTCATAGGTGCGCAGTGCGACATCGATCTCCATGCCCGGCGCCATGTAGTTACCGACGACCTCGACCACATCGCCCTGAGGCTGGAAGCGCGGGGTCGGCCAGTGGGTGATCTTCACCTCGACGAACTGACCGACACGGGCGTCGGCGTTACGACCCGGCGTGACCAGCACTTCCTGCTGGATCTTGGGGTTGTCCGCGACGACGAAGCCAATGCCCTGCTCTTCGAAATAGCGACCGACGATGGTTTCGTGCGCGCGCGAAACAACTTCGACAATGACGCCTTCGCGGCGACCACGACGGTCCAGGCCGGAAACCCGGGCCAGCGCACGGTCGCCGTCGAACACCAGACGCATTTGCGCCGGGCTCATGAACAGGTCATCGGAGCCATCGTCCGGCACCAGGAAACCGAAGCCGTCACGGTGGCCGCTGATGCGACCCAGGATCAGGTCCAGCTTATCCACAGGCGCGTAGGTGCCACGTCGGGTGTAGATCAGTTGCGCGTCGCGCTCCATGGCGCGCAGACGTCGGCGCAGGGCCTCGATCTGGTCTTCGGTCGTCAGGCCAAATTCTTGCACCAGTTCTTCACGGGCAGCGGGCGAACCGCGCTCGGAGAGGTGCGCCAGAATCAGCTCACGGCTAGGAATGGGGTTTTCGTATTTTTCCGCTTCACGAGCGGCCTCGGGATCGAGGGACTGCCAATCGGCCATTAGAATGAATTCACCTTATCTGTATGCAATTAGTTTGGCATATACCCGATTGAAACGCGAAGGCAGCGTTCATTGAGGTTTTTTGCTATTTCAAAAAAAATTTACATCGAGGGGTTTACAGCCCCGAATCTCCTCCGTAAGATGCGCCCCACAACGACGGCACACGCCACGTTGTAGTTGAAATCAAACGGCTTTTTCAAGCATTAGCCGAGTGAAATCAACGAGTTGCCCAGATGGTGAAATTGGTAGACACGCCAGCTTCAGGTGCTGGTGACCTTACGGTCGTGGAAGTTCGAGTCTTCTTCTGGGCACCAATTCAACAAAACCGAGCCAAGTGCTCGGTTTTGTGCTTTCTGGGGTTTGCAAACTCCGCCCTGCAGAAACAGCCCTGAGCGTAGATCACTTCCCCTGCCCTGTCCTCATCCGTCAGTTTGCTGCCGATTTTCGACAGCTGTTCAAGCGGTTGCGTCCCGCCGATCAAAAAAACTAAAAATTCTGTTGCATCAAAACGAAAAATCTAATTAAATCAGCGCCATGCCCAGGTGGTGAAATTGGTAGACACGCCAGCTTCAGGTGCTGGTGACCTTACGGTCGTGGAAGTTCGAGTCTTCTCCTGGGCACCAAACAAACAAAACCGAGCCAAGTGCTCGGTTTTGTGCTTTCCGGGGTTTGAAAATTTATCTATGCCCCCTTCAAGTGCGGCTTGCCGACGGAGGCGATTTCACTCACGCCACCGTCGGCAAGCCGATATCTACAGAAGCACCACCTCTCTAAGCGCGGAACTGCCCCAAACTCGCTTTCAGTTGCGCCGCCAGTTTATCCAGCGTCTTGCCGCTGGCCGTGGTTTCGACAACCGCCTGCGCAGCCTTTTCTGCCTGAGCATGGATCACCTCCACTCGGCCCCTAACGGCCTGCGCACCTTTGGCCTGATGCTCGGCGGCACGTGTCGCCAATCCGATCGCAGCGTGAACTTGCTCCACTGACGACTGAACGCTTTGCTGCAGACGCGCGCTGTCGCGAAGCACCTCAAGCCCTTCCTTGGCCTGACGCCCGGCCAGACCAATCGTCGCCACCGCTTCCTTGGCACCGGATTGCAGCTTGGTAATGTGCTCCTGAATATCGCCGGTCGAGCTTTGGGTCTTGCTCGCCAGCGCGCGAACCTCATCGGCTACCACCGCGAAGCCGCGGCCGGTTTCGCCTGCGCGCGCCGCTTCGATAGCGGCGTTGAGCGCGAGCAGGTTGGTTTGCTCGGCGATGCCGTGGATCACTTCCAGCACCACTTCGATCTGTTCACTTTGCTGAGCCAGACGCTCGATAACCTGCGCCCCGGCATCCACTTGTCCGGCAAGCGCCTCGATCAGATTGCCCACCTGGTTGGAGGTGCGCGTGTTCTCGTCGGTGGCTTGGCGAATATCCACCACCTGTTGCAACGCCGCCTGCATCGCCTGGCTTTCAGCCTGAGCCTCGTCGGCCATTTGCGACAACGCCTGCAGGCTGGCAGCCACCTCGTCACGCTGCAACTCGGCGGCCACATTGGCGCCTGCGTTGCGCTTGCTCATTGCGCCGATTTCGACACCGGTCTGCTGCGCGACATCACCTGCCTCACGGACGATCGGCTGAAGTTTGTCGACAAATCGGTTTACCGCCGCGGCCATGTCACCAATCTCATCATTACTGTTGAGTTTGACCCGCTTGGTCAGATCACCCTCGCCCGCCGCCAAGTCATCGAGCGCGCGATTAAGCAATTGCAAACGCAGCACGACGCGACGCCCCAGCACTACCGCCAACACCAGCAAAACGCACAGCCCCACCAGCGCCAGGCCCACGCCTATTCTCCAGCGCAGCGTCGAGGCGGCTTCCTGCACCGTTGAGCTGGTGTTGGTAGCCATCGCAGACGCCGCACCCTGAGCGGTTTGCAGACGAGAACGCAGCGCCGCGGAGCTTTCCGCTGCGGCACCACCCAGACTGTCGGACACCAGTTGCTCGCCATTGCCGATCAACGCCGTAAAACGCTTGTCCAGCGCCGCCAGATCCGCCTCCACCGAAGCCGTCGACACACCCATGCGCACCTTGCCGATCTCGACGCCGTTAGGGCTGATCGAGGCCTCGACGTAGTAAACCGAGGGGTCGTTCTGTGCGGCGTTAAGGACCTTGTCCATGGCCCGCTCGCCTTCGCCCCTGGCCAGCAGATTCTTGATCGACTCGTTGTCGCGGTTCAGGTAGCGGGTCAGATGCTCGCCCTGCGCGTCGTCGTACACCACGAACAGCACATTGGGATTGCGCTGGGCGCGACGTGCGAATTCGGAGAGAGTCGGCGTGTCGTTGTCCCACATCGCACGCGGGGCAACAGCGGCGAGCAGCTCGGCCATGTCGGTTGCCGAGTCCTTGAGGGTTTTCTCCAGGGTTGCGCGAAGTTGCTTCTGCTCATCCTTGAGGCGCGCCGACAAACCTGCGCTCAAACGCTGACGGGTGTTCTGGGAAAGTGTGTCTAGACTGGACGTGACGTCGCGGCTCGCCTGCCCAAGCTCCCCCGACAAGTGTTGCGAATCTACACCCAGGCGCGCGGCCAGATCCGCTTCGAGGGCGGTAACAGTGCTCCGGGTAAGGGCGACAGCCACCAGGACCTGCACCAAAAGAGCGATGCCAAGAGCAATGAATACGGGCCGCAGCAGGCGGCTGCGCAGAAGCGATA
The DNA here is from genome assembly GCF_059421985.1 of Pseudomonas sp. GW821-FHT02A11. Taxonomy (NCBI): domain Bacteria; kingdom Pseudomonadati; phylum Pseudomonadota; class Gammaproteobacteria; order Pseudomonadales; family Pseudomonadaceae; genus Pseudomonas; species Pseudomonas sp. GW821-FHT02A11. Next base: position 223,661 of record NZ_JBWKWB010000008.1, on the reverse strand, counting down.
GGACGGCTGACATTGTAGATTCCCCGACAACAAACGCCATTAAAGTGATGGCATCTCTAATGGGTTGTTTTATAGCAAGGGCCGTGCCGTTCTGCCGATATGAATCACACGTGCATAAAAAAGGGGTCGCAGATGCGACCCCTCTTTGTATATCAACGACTTATCAAGCGAATGGGTGACGCAAAACGATGGTCTCGTTGCGATCCGGGCCCGTCGAAATAATGTCGATCGGTGCGCCGACCAGCTCTTCCAGACGCTTGATGTAAGCGCGCGCGTTGGCTGGCAGCTCCTCCAGGGTTTTCGCGCCCAGGGTCGATTCGGTCCAGCCGGGCACTTGCTCGTAAACCGGCTCCAGGCCGATGTAGCTGTCGGCGTCGGTCGGAGCATCGATTACCGCACCGTTTTCGTTCTTGTAACCCACACAGATGTTGATGGTTTCAAGACCGTCCAGCACGTCCAGCTTGGTCAGGCAGATGCCCGAGATGCTGTTGACGTCGATGGCGCGACGCAGAATGACGGCGTCGAACCAGCCGCAACGGCGGGCACGGCCGGTGGTCGCACCGAACTCGTGACCACGCTTGGCCAGGAACGCGCCCACGTCGTCGAACAGCTCAGTCGGGAACGGACCGGACCCGACGCGAGTGGTGTACGCCTTGGTGATACCCAGGATGTAGTCGATAAACATCGGGCCCACACCGGAACCGGTGGCGATGCCGCCCGCCGTGGTGTTGGAGCTGGTCACGTACGGGTAGGTACCGTGGTCGATGTCCAGCAGCGAACCTTGGGCGCCTTCGAACATGATGTCTTTGCCGGCACGACGCATTTCATGCAACGCAGCGGTAACGTCGAGCATCATCGGCTTGAGCAGCTCGGCGTATTCCATGCACTCGTCGAGTGTCTTCTGGAAGTCGACCGCAGGCTCTTTGTAGTAATTGACCAGCACGAAGTTGTGGTAATCCAGCAGCTCGCCCAGCTTGGCGGCGAAACGCTCGCGGTGGAACAGGTCACCGATGCGCAGGCCACGACGTGCAACCTTGTCTTCGTAGGCCGGGCCGATGCCACGACCGGTGGTACCGATCTTGTGCTCGCCACGGGCTTTTTCACGCGCCTGGTCCAGCGCCACGTGGTAGGACAGGATCAGCGGGCAAGACGGGCTGATGCGCAGACGCTCGCGCACTGGAATGCCTTTTTCTTCCAGCTTGGTGATTTCACGCATGAGTGCGTCAGGCGCCACGACGACACCGTTACCGATCAGGCACTGCACGCCTTCGCGCAGGACGCCGGACGGAATCAGGTGCAGAACGGTTTTCTCACCATCGATCACCAGGGTGTGACCGGCGTTGTGGCCGCCTTGATAGCGAACTACCGCGGTAGCATGTTCGGTCAGCAGATCAACGATCTTGCCTTTGCCCTCATCACCCCACTGGGTGCCCAGGACTACGACATTCTTACCCATAACACTTGTCCTCATTCACGCAAACTTGGGTGCCGGCTGCAGCCGGCTGGAAAACTCAAGAGGCCAGCGGCAGTACCTGCCAAAGCTCGCCGTGCTGAATCAATTGCCGATCGCAGTCGGCTTCTTTCGCTGCCGAAACCTGCTGGCCCGGCAGTGCCTGAACCACGCGATGACCTTCGCTGCGCAGCTGGCAGACTTTCTGCCAGAGTGCCGCATCGGTGCTGTCAGGCATCCAGATACCGCCAGACGGTAGCTCGATCTGTGCCTGCCCCAGCGTGACCAGGGTTTTCAAATCGGTGGAGAAGCCCGTTGCCGGACGCGCACGACCGAAGTCGGCACCGATGTCATCGTAACGACCGCCTTGGGCGATCGACTGGCCGACCCCCGGCACGAACACCGCGAACACCACACCGGTATGGTAGTGATAGCCGCGAAGCTCGCCGAGGTCGAAGTACAACGGCAGTTCCGGGAAACGCGCCGACAGCCGCTCGGCGATTTCCACCAGGTCATCCAGCGCATCGATCACCGGCGCCGGCGCCTTGGCCAGACGCTCGCGAGCCGCCGCCAAGACTTCACGGCCGCCACACAGATCGACCAGCGCACGCAGCATCGCTGCGAGATCCGCCGACAGGTTGGCAGTCAGGGCGATGACTTCGTCGATCGCCTTGCGCTGCAACGCGTCAAACAGCTGCTGCTCGACTTCTCCCGACAGACCGGCCGCACGGGCCAGACCGCGGTAGATACCGACATGGCCCAGGTCCATATGGACGTCAGGCACGTCCGCCAGCTTCAGCATAGCCAGCATCAGGCTGATGACTTCGACGTCACTGCTCGGGCTGGCATCGCCATACAACTCGGCGCCCAGTTGAATAGGGCTACGCGAGGACGACAGTGCGCGAGGCTGCGCATGCAGCACGCTACCGGCATAGCATAGGCGGTTCGGGCCTTCGCGGCGCAGGGTGTGCGCGTCGATGCGGGCAACCTGCGGCGTGATGTCCGCGCGAAAACCCATCTGCCGTCCCGATTGCGGGTCGACGACCTTGAAGGTGCGCAGATCCAGATCCTGGCCAGCACCTGTGAGCAGTGATTCCAGGTATTCAATGTGCGGGGTGACGACGAACTCATAGCCCCAGCTCTGAAACAGATCCAACACCTGACGACGCGCCACTTCTATGCGCGCAGCTTCCGGCGGCAGTACTTCCTCGATGCCATCCGGCAGCAGCCAGCGGTCAACCGTTGCCATTACGCCTTTCCCCTATGATCCGGGCGGCCAACCCTTGGGCAAGCCTTGAGTGAAGCAGACAGTGCTCTGCGGGCGTCATTTTCAGGGCATTCACGCCTGAGCCTTCTGCCTCGCAGCATTGCGAACACTGTCCTCGAAAAAACTGCCGCGCACGAAACACGCCACGGCCAATCAATCGTGTAGACGCAAAAAAGCCGGGAATTTCCCGGCTGCCGCATCATACACACGTTTTGCCGCGCGATCACCCCGCCGGACAGTTTTGCCGCCCGGCGGAGTGGCCATTCACGGTGTGCGCTTACGGTTTGGCTTTTTCCAGATAGCGAAAGAATTCGCTGTTCGGGTCCAGCACCATCACGTCACTTTTGCTCGCAAAGCTTTCACGGTAGGCACGCAGGCTACGATAGAACGCGTAGAACTCCTGGTCCTGACCGTAGGCCTTGGAATAGATGGCAGCGGCTTGTGCATCGCCATCACCACGGGCTTCCTCGGACTCACGATAGGCTTCGGCCAGCAGCACGCGGCGCTGACGATCGGCGTCGGCACGGATGCCTTCGGCCAGCTCGTTACCCTTGGCGCGATGCTCGCGGGCTTCACGCTCACGCTCGGTGCTCATACGTTCGAACACGCTGCGGTTTACTTCCTTCGGCAGGTCGATGGCTTTGACCCGAACATCGATGACTTCGATGCCCAGTTCTTTTTCGGCCATTTTATTCAACGCTGCGGTGATGTCCGCCATCAGTGCGTCACGCTCACCCGACACGGCTTCGTGCAGGGTGCGCTTGCCGAACTGGTCACGCAGCCCGGATTCAAGGCGGCGCGACAGGCGCTCGTCGGCGATTTGCTTGAGGCCCGATGTCGCGGTGTAGAAACGCTCAGCGTCCTTCACGCGCCATTTGGCGTAGGCATCGACCATCACGGCTTTCTTTTCCAGGGTCAGGAAACGCTGAGTCGGCGCATCCAGCGTCAGCAGACGACCGTCGAACTTGCGCACCTGGTTCACGTAAGGAACCTTAACATGCAGGCCCGGTGGAACATCAGCCTGAACCACGCGACCGAACTGCAGCAATACCGCACGCTCGGTCTGAGCAACGATGTAGAAGCTGTTCCACGCCACAACGGCGAGCACGACACAGACAATCAGGGCGACCAGAGATTTATTGCTCATCAGCGAGTCTCCCTAGTGCGCGTGTCACGTTGCTGTTGCATGTCCGCAGCCCGGGAACCCGGATCGACGACGGTGGCCGAAGCTCCGCCCGACGAGGATGCCGAACCGTTACGACTGCCTTCGATCATCTTGTCCAGAGGCAGGTAAAGCAGGTTGTTCTGACCCTTGTCACCGGTCACGAGCACCTTGCTGGTGTTGGTGAAGACTTCTTGCATGGTTTCCAGATACAGACGTTCGCGAGTGACCTCTGGCGCCTTGCGATACTCGGCGACCAGCTTGGTGAAGCGATCAGCCTCACCCTTGGCGCGCGAAATCACTTCGTCGCGGTAGCCGTTGGCGTCTTCGAGGATGCGCTGGGCCTGACCACGTGCTTCCGGGATCACACCGTTGGCATAGGTTTCGGCCTGGTTACGGGAACGCTGCTCGTCTTCACGGGCGCGGATCACGTCATCGAAGGCTTCCTGGACTTCACGCGGCGCAGCAGCGCTCTGCACGTTCACCTGGGTCACGGTAATACCGGTGCGATAGGTGTCGAGGAAACGCTGAAGGCGCTCCTTGATCTCGCTGGCCATCAGCTCACGGCCTTCGGTCAGCACCTGGTCCATCGCGGTCGAACCGACGACATGGCGCAGGGCGCTTTCGGTGGCGTGCTGCAGGCTGACTTCAGGCTGATCAACGTTCAGCACGAAATCCTGCAGGTTGGTGATCTTGTACTGCACGGTCAGAGGCACTTCGACGATGTTCTCGTCTTCGGTAAGCATCTGGCCCTGCTTGCTGTACGCACGTTCGCGCGTCACGTTTTCGAGGTACTTGCGATCGAACGGCGGGAAGTAGATGTTCAGACCCGAACCGACAGTTTCGTAGTATTTGCCGAAACGCAGGACGACCGCCTGCTCTTGCTCGTCGACCACGTAGATCGCGTTGTAGAGCCAGATTGCGAGCAGCACGACCAGGCCGATGCCGAGCAGGCCAAAACCGCCGCCCTTGCCCGAACTCCCGCTGCCGCCGCCATCACCGCTGCGTTTTTTTCCACCACCGAACAACCCATTCAGGCTTTCCTGCAGCTTTCGGAAGGCCTCGTCGAGATCCGGTGGCCCCTTGCGGTCGCCGCCCTTGCGTTTGCCGCCCCAGGGATCCTGATTATTCGAGTTGCCACCCGGCTCATTCCAAGCCATAGCGCTCTCCATCTGATAAAGCAAAGACGCGCCCACGGCGCGCCGACCAATGCTACAGAATGCCTGTCAAAGCAGCACAACCGCTTCGAAAGGCTTTTATTGCAAAGTGTGTTGCTCGATGAATTCCAGCGGCTGCAGTCCTTCGCGACTCACCAGGCGATTGAATTCAACTCGGGGCAGACGTACCGCCAACAGGCTTTGGCCTTCCTCATCATGCTCTTCGCTCTGAACCGCTCCCAGCTGGAAAAACTGGGCGCGCAACCGGGCAAAGCGTTGCGACAGGCACAGCGTGCCAATGAACAGATCGTCCCCCAACAGCTCGGCAATGGCTTGCTTGAGCAAGTCCAGGCCACGACCGTCACGTGCAGACACCCAGACCCGTTGCGGTTTGCCATCGGCATCGCGCTGGATCTGCGGCTCGACCCCCTCGAGCAAATCGAGTTTGTTATAGACCTCCAGCATCGGCAAGTCCTGGGCACCGATCTCGCCCAGAACCGCCATCACCTGCTCGATCTGCTCCATGCGGTCGGGCTCGTGAGCGTCGATCACATGCAGCAAGAGGTCCGAGTTGCTCGACTCTTCGAGCGTAGCCCGGAACGCCTCGACCAGCTTGTGCGGCAGATGGCGGATGAAGCCCACCGTATCGGCCAGCACGATCGGCCCCAGGTCGTTCAGTTCGAGACGGCGCAGGGTCGGGTCAAGGGTGGCGAACAGCTGGTCAGCAGCGTAGACGTCGGAATCGGTCACCGCATTGAACAGCGTTGATTTACCGGCGTTGGTGTAGCCCACGATGGAGACAGTGGGAATATCGGCACGGGAACGGCCGCGACGGGCCTGGTCACGCTGGCTGCGGACCTTTTCCAGACGGCCCTTGATCTGACGCAGGCGCACCCGCAGCAGACGACGGTCTGTTTCGAGCTGGGTTTCACCCGGACCACGCAGGCCGATACCACCGCCCTGACGCTCAAGGTGAGTCCAGCCACGAACCAGACGTGTGCTCATGTGCTCAAGCTGTGCCAGCTCGACCTGCAACTTGCCTTCATGAGTCCGCGCACGCTGGGCGAAGATATCGAGAATCAGGCCCGTACGGTCAAGCACGCGACACTCGAAAACACGTTCGAGGTTACGTTCCTGACTGGGCGTAAGGACATGATTGAAAATGACCAGATCGGTTTTTTCGGCATGGACCAGGTCGCGCAATTCCTCGACCTTGCCGCTGCCTACCAGAAACTTGGCGGTTGGCCGATGCCGTGGCACGTTGATAAACGCAACGATATCGGCACCTGCCGAAAGCGCCAGCTCCCGGAACTCCTGCGGATCTTCGCGCGCCTCAGGGTCCTGACCATCCAAATGAACGAGGATCGCCCGCTCACCACCACCGTGGCGCTCAAAGAACAAGGCAGACTCCTATCAGGCGTTACCTGGCTCAGCGTCACCCGCTTCGGATTCGGACGCGCTAGGCAGACGAATTGGACGAACCGGAACAACGGTCGAGATGGCGTGCTTGTAAACCATTTGGCTGACGGTGTTCTTCAGCAAAATTACGAACTGGTCGAACGACTCGATCGTGCCTTGCAGCTTGATGCCGTTGACCAGGTAGATCGAAACCCCAACCTTTTCTTTACGCAAAGTGTTCAGGTAAGGGTCTTGTAGCGAATGCCCTTTTGACATGTGCCGCACTCCTTTAAGGATCAATAGAATAAATTTGAAAACATTGGCTTGGGCCGTTACCCCCCAAGGATAGACGGCTATTGCAAGGACTCAGCCCAATATGGAGGCCGATCCCAGGTATTTCAAGGTGCGTGGCAGATTGTCGCAAGCCAGGCTGTCCAACCAGTGTAAATTTTCCCAGCTTCGTAACCAGGTGAACTGTCTTTTGGCCAGCTGGCGCGTGGCGATGATGCCGCGTTCCTGCATCTCGTCGCGGGTCAGCTTGCCATCCAGATGATCCCAGACCTGGCGATACCCTACAGCTCTTATAGACGGTAAGTTCGAGTGCAGGTCGCCCCTCGAACGTAACGCTACGACTTCTTCAACGAATCCTTCATCAAGCATTTGCCCGAAACGTAGCGCGATTCGGTCGTGCAGTACCTTGCGATCCTGAGGTGCAATCGCCAGATTTGCGACAGTATAGGGCAATTGATGCCGCCCCGAAGCGCCAGCTTGAGCACTTTGCGCACTTTGTTGCTCACGGTGTGCGGTCATGCTCATCCCGCTGACCCGATACACTTCCAGCGCACGTACCAGCCGCTGGGGGTCGTTGGGGTGAATCCGCGCTGCCGAAACCGGGTCGATACTCGCCAGCTCATCGTGCAATGCCTGCCAGCCATGACTCGCCGCTTCGGCCTCCAGTTGCGCGCGAACCTGGGCATCGGCGGCCGGCATGTCTGCCAGGCCCTCCAATAGAGCCTTGAAATACAACATGGTGCCACCCACCAGCAGGGGAATTTTTCCTCTGGCGGTGATTTCAGCCATGGCGTGCAACGCGTCGGTGCGAAAATCCGCCGCCGAATAGCTCTCGGACGGGTCAAGGATATCGATCAGCCGATGCGGATACTCATCCAGAAGCGCTTTTGAAGGTTTGGCGGTACCGATGTCCATGCCGCGATAAACCAGCGCCGAATCGACGCTGATCAGTTCGCAAGGCAGCACCTTGGTCAGCTCGATGGCCAGATCGGTTTTGCCAGCGGCAGTCGGCCCCATCAGAAAGATGGCCGGGGGATACGCACTCATCAGCGACCGCGCAGAAACAGTTTGTCGAGATCGTCCATACCCAGTTGGGTCCAGGTCGGTCGTCCGTGATTGCACTGACCGCTGCGCTCGGTGTTTTCCATATCGCGCAGCAGGCCGTTCATTTCCGGAATCGCCAGACGCCGGTTGGCGCGCACCGCGCCGTGGCAGGCCATGGTGCCGAGCAGTTCGTTCATGTGCGCCTGCACCCGGTCGCTGGTGCCGTATTCCATCAGATCAGCCAGCACGTCATGCACCAGGCGATTGGCCTCGGCTTGCTTGAGCAATGCCGGGATCTGCCGAATCGCCAGGCTTTCAGGGCCCAGACGCTGCAATTCGAAACCCAATTGCTGGAAGGTGGCCATGTGCTCTTCCGCGCAATCGGCTTCACGCTGACTGACCGCGATCGACTCCGGCACCAACAGCGGCTGGCCACTGAGGCCCTCGCTGGCCATGGCGATCTTCAGGCGCTCGTACATGATGCGTTCGTGGGCCGCGTGCATGTCCACCAGCACCATGCCGTGGGCGTTTTCGGCGAGGATATAAATGCCTTTGAGCTGAGCCAGCGCGTAGCCCAGCGGTGGTATATCGCCTTGGGATTCAGGCAGCGCAACGCCTGCGCCAGCCGCCGGGCTGTCTTGTGCACCTGGCAGCGGCGCGAAGAATGTGCTGTAGGCAGCGCGGGCCTCTTCGGCAGGCAGCACCGACGACGGCCTTGGCGTGTACTGATACTGATAACCCGCACCACTGCCAGAACCCGCGACCGGGCTCGCTCCGGCGCTGCTCGGCGCATTCCACGCTGAGCCCTGCGGGGTTTCCAGCACGTTATTGGCCAGACGCATTTCGCCCTGCGGCCCGAATTCGCCCGCCTCAGGCCCGCTAGGACGCACCAGCGCGGTGACTGACGTGGTGCCGGCCACTTGGTCTTCAGGACGCACATCACCCAGCGCGCGGTGCAGCGTGCCATAAAGGAAGTCATGCACCATGCGCCCGTCACGGAAGCGGACTTCGTGCTTGGTCGGGTGCACGTTGACGTCGACCACTGCCGGGTCGACCTCGAAAAACAGCACGAACGTCGGATGACGGCCGTTGAACAACACGTCGCGATAAGCCTGACGCACGGCGTGGGCAACCAGTTTGTCGCGCACCGCACGGCCATTGACGAAGAAATACTGCAAGTCAGCCTGACTGCGCGAGAACGTCGGCAGCCCCACCCAACCCCATAGTTTCAGGCCATTGCGCTCGACTTCGATCGGCAGCGCCTGCTCAAGAAAACCCGGCCCGCACACTGCCGAAACGCGTCGTGCGCGGGCAACGTCATCACGGGCTTCGTGCAGGCTGAGGACAGTCTTGCCGTTATGGCGCAGATGGAAAGCCACGTCGAAACGCGCCAAGGCCATACGCTTGATCACTTCTTGCAGGTGATCGAACTCGGTTTTCTCGGCCTTGAGGAACTTGCGTCGAGCCGGGGTGTTGAAGAACAGGTCGCGGACCTCAACCGAGGTGCCCACAGGATGCGCAGCAGGCTGTACGCGAGAGGCCATGTCGCGGCCTTCTGTTTCCACCTGCCAGGCCTGATCGGCGTCGCGGGTGCGCGAGGTCAGCGTCAGGCGCGCGACGGAACTGATCGACGCCAGTGCCTCGCCCCGGAACCCGAGGCTCATGACCCGCTCGAGATCTTCCAGCTCACGGATCTTGCTGGTGGCGTGACGGGCCAGCGCCAGCGGCAGGTCATCGGAGGAGATCCCGCCACCGTCGTCGCGCACGCGTAGCAGCTTGATGCCAGCTTGCTCGACGTCGACATCGATGCGGCGGGCGCCGGAGTCGAGGCTGTTTTCCAGCAACTCCTTGATCACCGACGCAGGGCGCTCGACCACCTCGCCGGCCGCGATCTGGTTAGCCAGGCGCGGGCTGAGCAACTGGATGCGCGCAGCCTGGGCCGCCGGGCTGTCAGCGCCTGCAGAAACGTCGAAACCCTGTTCGTCGAGCAACAGATCACTCACGGCTCACCCGCCAGTTCCGCACTCGGAATCTTCAATTGCTGGCCAACCCGCAGCTCATCGGAGCTCAGGCCGTTGGCCGAGCGCAGCGTTGCCATGCTCATGTCGTAGCGCGCCGAGAGCATGCTCAGCGACTCCCCAGGGCGCACAGTGTGCTCGTGCGGGCCCATGGCCAGCTTGCCGTTGTCACGCAGCCAGGCAATGTAAGTGCCCTGCGGCGGATTCTGCTGGAAGAACTGCTTCACGCCCGCCGTGATCGAGCGCGCCAACGCCTGCTGGTGGCTGGCACCTTGTAGCTTGCTGGCTTCGGCAGAGTTGGAAATGAAGCCGGTCTCGACCAGGATCGACGGAATGTCCGGTGACTTGAGCACCATGAAGCCTGCTTGCTCGACCCGCGACTTATGCAGCGAAGTCACGCGACCGATGTTGGTCAGTACCTTCTGGCCCACGTTCAGGCTGGAGGTCAGCGAAGCGGTCATCGAAAGGTCGAGCAATACGCCCGCCAGCATGCGGTCCTTGTCGTCCAGGCTCACAGCCCCGGCCCCACCGATCAAGTCGGAGCGGTTTTCACTGTCGGCCAGCCAGCGCGCAGTCTCGGACGTAGCGCCGCGATCGGACAAGGCAAACACCGACGCACCGAACGCTGCCGACGAAGGCGCCGCGTCCGCATGGATCGAGACGAACAGGTCGGCCCCCTTGGCGCGGGCGATTTCGGTGCGTTTACGCAGCGGAATGAAGTAGTCGCCAGTACGGGTCAGTTCGGCGCGGTAGCCTTTCTCGGCACTGATCTGGCGCTGAAGCTCCTTGGCGATCGACAGCACGACGTTCTTTTCTTTCTCCCCGCGACTGCCCGAAGCGCCAGGGTCTTCGCCGCCGTGGCCAGCATCGATCACAACCACGATGTCGCGCTTGCCGTTGGGCACAGGGGGCAATTTGATTTCAGGCTTGGACGGGCTGACCGGCACAGCGGGAGTCGCCGGCGCCACGGTAGCGGGCGTGTCCGCGACGGTTGGCGTCGGGTTGGCGTCCGCCGGGTTGTCGTACAGATCGACCACCAGACGGTTGCCGTACTGCGCGTTCGGCGCCAGCGTGAAGCTTTTCGGGGTGACGGCCTTTTTCAGGTCGATGACCACGCGCAGGTCGTCCGGCGTGCGCTGCGCTGAACGCATGCTGGTGATCGGCGTGTTGGCCGTAGGAATATTCAGCGCGCCGCCCAGCGTGGCGCCGTTGATGTCGATGACCAGACGGTCCGGAGACTGAAGGGTGAAGACGCTATGCTGTACCGGGCCGGACAGGTCAAAGACCAGCCGGGTGTTATCCGGCGCACGCCATAAGCGGACACTTCGTACCTGTGAGGCGGCAAACGCATCGACAGCCAATGTCGTCAGCAGCAGTCCAATCACAGAAACCAGCGCGCGCATGCGCATACCTAACCCCATATCTATTTGAATTCCAAAGCCAAAGCGGCACACCATGTCTCACCGCGCGAGCTTCTCGGGCTCAGAGTCAGCGCTCTACCTTCCGCGTGCGGCCTTATGGTAATGATCAGGTCGGGCTTTGGCAAAAAGCCTGCACCAAGATTGGGCCACTCGATCAGGCAAAGCGCTTTGCCTTCGAAATAGTCGCGTATGCCGAGGAATTCTAGCTCTTCTGGATCAACAAGTCGGTAAAGATCAAAGTGATACGCGCGATTTCTCCCAATTTCGTAAGGTTCTACCAGGGTAAAAGTTGGGCTTTTGACCGCGCCGGTGTGGCCCAAACCGCGGATGATTCCGCGCGAAAGCGTGGTCTTACCAGCGCCCAAATCCCCTTCCAGGAAAATAATCCCATTGCTTTCAGTGACTTGGGCAATCCGCGCACCAAAGTTGGTCATCGCCTCTTCACCCAACAGGTGCAGGGTTAACTCAGACACGGTTGTTGCTCCTCCAGCAGCTTGCGAATTTCAGGAATCAGATCAGCGGCAGCCATTCCGCGTCCGCTTGCCCCACATTTTTCTCCGGCCAGCGCGTGCAGCCAGACGCCAAGGCATGCGGCGTCGAATGCGGGCATTTTTTGCGCCAGCAAGGCGCCAATCAGCCCGGCCAGCACGTCGCCCAGCCCTCCGGTGGCCATTGCCGGGTGGCCATGATCGGCCAGCGCCAGTTCGCCTGCCGGGCTGGCGATCAGACTGCCGCTGCCTTTGAGCACGCAGACAGCGTTGTATTTTTTTGCCAGCGCCCGCGCGGCGGCGGGACGATCAGCCTGTATCTCTTGGGTGCTGACGCCGAGCAGACGCGCTGCCTCTCCCGGATGTGGGGTAATCACGCAATCTTTGGGCAGTTGCACCCGTCCGGCTGCCAATTGATTGAGGGCATCGGCGTCCCAGATCTGAGGACGCTCGGCGCTGGCGGCAGCAGACAACAGGCTGCGCCCCCAGGCGTGCTGCCCCAGGCCGGGCCCCACGACCAGCACACTGGCAGGTTCGATCAGCCCCATCAGTTGATTCGCCGAGCTGATCCCGGCGCTCATCACCTCAGGAACGCGCGCCAAGGCCGCGCTCACGTGCTCTGGACGAGTCGCCAACGTGACCATGCCCGCGCCGTTGCGCAAGGTGCTTTCAGTGGCCAGCAACGCCGCGCCGCCGAAGCCCAGATCCCCGCCAATCACCAGAACCCGGCCAAACATGCCTTTGTGGGCCGTGCGCGGACGAGGTTTGAGCCGGGGCAAATTAAATGTATCGAGACGTTTAACGCTGACAGGCGTCTGCGCGACGATTGCGGGATCGGCTTGCAGGTCATCGAAAACCAGCTCGCCGACCAGATCCGGCGCATCCGCGGTGAACAACCCGACCTTGAGGCCGATGAAGGTCACCGTCAGATCAGCCTGGATCGCCACGCCCAAGGTTCGGCCGGTGTCGGCGCAGAGCCCGGAAGGGATATCGACCGCCATGACCGGCAGGCCGCTGTCGTTGACCGCTTGAATCACCGAGGCGTAAGGATCGCGAACGTCACCCTTCAAGCCAGTGCCGAGCAACGCATCAACGACATTGCCCTTAAGCAGCTGCTGATTCCAGGGCTGGATGTCGACCTGTTCGCCCCGCGCTTCTTTATAAGCAGCCCCGGCATCGCCCTTCAACGCAGAACAATCGCCCACCGCCAGCACCGTCACCTGCCAGCCCGCGCGCTTGGCCAATGCAGCGATCAAATAGCCATCGCCTGCGTTGTTGCCATGGCCGGCCAACACAGTCAGTTGTTGCCCGTCCGGCCAGTGGCGACGGATTGCACGCCAGGCCGCATGGGCGGCGCGCTGCATCAATTCAAAGCCAGGCGTACCCGCTGCAATCAGTCGTGCGTCGAGGTCGCGGACCTGCGCGGCACTGTACAGTGCGTCGGGAAGTGGGGGTTTGCTGTGCAACATGCGTCTTTAGGCTCCGATGTCTGGCAGAATTATACGCACCTGCGCCCCGGTGTCCTCCTTGCATGTCCGCGATTACTGTAGATCCATCCACAAACCCAGCGCCCCTGACAGCTGCCGGGTTGGCCGAGCTTGCCCAATCGATCAAGGACTGGGGGCGCGAACTCGGCTTCCAGCAGGTTGGCATCTCGGGACTGGATCTGGCGGAACATGAGCAGCATCTTGAGCGCTGGCTCGAAGCCGGGTACCACGGCGAGATGGACTATATGGCAGCGCATGGCTGCAAACGTTCGCATCCCGACGAACTGGTGCCGGGTACGCTGCGGGTCGTGTCGCTGCGCATGGACTACCTGCCGGGCGATACGCAGATGGCGCAATTGCTCGCACAGCCGGAAAAAGCCTACGTCTCGCGTTACGCACTGGGCCGCGATTATCACAAGCTGATTCGCAAGCGCGTCCAGCAACTGGCCGAGCGGATTCAACAGCGCATAGGGCCCTTCGGCTTTCGCGCCTTCGTCGACAGCGCCCCCGTGCTGGAGAAAGCCATCGCCGAGCAGGCCGGGCTGGGCTGGATCGGCAAGAACACCCTGGTGCTCAATCGCAAGGCTGGCAGTTACTTCTTCCTGAGCGAGCTGTTCGTCGACCTTGCGCTGCCCACCGACGAACCCCATGCCAGCGAACACTGCGGCCGCTGCACTGCGTGCCTGGATGTATGCCCGACCAACGCGTTCGTCGGGCCCTACGTACTGGACGCCCGACGCTGCATCTCCTACCTGACCATTGAGCTGAAGACGTCAATCCCCAAAGAGCTGCGCTCAATGATCGGCAACCGCGTGTTTGGCTGTGACGATTGTCAGATTGTCTGCCCCTGGAACCGCTTCGCCCGTCCGACCGACCAGAACGACTTCAAGCCTCGTCATGGCCTGGATAATGCCGAGCTGACGACGCTGTTTTTGTGGGATGAAACGACCTTCCTCAGCAACACCGAAGGCTCGCCCCTGCGCCGCGCGGGGTATGAGCGGTGGCTGCGCAATCTGGCGGTGGGATTGGGCAACGCGCCGTCGAGCATCCCGGTGATCGAGGCGTTGAAGACGCGGCTGGATGACCCGTCAGAGATGGTTCGCGAGCATGTGGAGTGGGCGTTGCAGCAACATTCGAGCACAGACACTGCCTGAATGCAGGGTAAACGACCTGTGGGAGCGAATTCATTCGCGAGACGTCGGTACATCCAACCCATCTTCGTGACCTGAACATCGTTCGCGAATGAATTCGCTCCTACAGAGACTTCGCCGCATCGTGTATGGACGTTCAGGCCGTCCCATCGAAGCGACTCAATGCCCATCCTTGTAAACAAACTTGGGCATTTCCCAATGAAAGCGGATCGCCAGCAAACGCAGCAGTAACCCGCCAAACAGGGTAATCAACGTGCCCTGCTCGATCGGCAACCCCGTCCACTGACACAACAGAAAACACCAAGCCGCCGCAAACGAGACGCTGGCGTAAAGCTCGCGGCGGAAGATCAGCGGGATGTCGTTACAGAAGATGTCACGCAGGATGCCGCCGAAGGTCCCGGTGATCACCCCGCTGACCGCCGCGACCATCATGCTCAGGCCCATGTCCAGCGCGGTGGTGCAGCCAATCACAGTAAAGGCCACCAGACCCAGGGCATCGAGCACCAGAAACAACGAGCGCAAATGACGCATCAAAGGCGCGATGAAGATCGTCACCAACGCCGCGACACTGGTGAGAATCAGGTATTCCGGATGTTTGACCCACGTCAGCGGGTAATGCCCCAGCAGCACGTCGCGCACCGAGCCGCCACCCAGCGCTGTGATGCAGGCGATCAGCACCACGCCAAACCAGTCCATGCCACGCCGCCCGGCAGACAGCGCGCCGGTCATGGCTTCGGCAGTGATGGCGATCAGATAGAGCATCAACAGCATCGTGGCGATCCGTGCGAAATGAAGGCGTAGCTTAAAACGTGTAGGAGCGCGCTTGCCCGCGATAGCCATCCGCCTGTCAACGCTTGTTGACTGGCAAATGGTTATCGCAGCAAGCGCGCTCCTACCTGACGACGTCAGACCTTGATGAAGTGCTCGCGATAGAAACGCAGCTCGGCAATGGACTCACGAATGTCATCCAGCGCCAGGTGGGTGTTGCCTTTCTTGAACTTCAGCTCAGGCGACCAGCGCGCGGCCAGTTCCTTGAGCGTGGAGACGTCGAGGTTGCGATAGTGGAAGTAGTTTTCCAGGGTCGGCATGCGCTTATAAAGGAAGCGGCGGTCCTGGCAGATGCTGTTGCCGCAGATCGGCGAGCTGCGTTCAGGCACCCATTGCTTGATGAAGTCCAGGGTCATGGCCTCAGCTTGCGCAGTGGAAATCTGGCTCTCGCGCACGCGCTGGGTCAGGCCCGAGCCGCCGTGCTGACGGGTGTTCCACTCGTCCATGCCGTTGAGCAGCTCATCGCTCTGATGCACGGCGATGACCGGGCCTTCAGCCAGCGTGTTGAGTTCGCTGTCGGTGATGATGGTGGCCATTTCGATGATGACGTCGTTATCAGGGTCCAGACCGGTCATTTCCAGGTCGATCCAGATCAGATTCTGCTTGTTCTGCATATGTCGGCTCCTCAGCTTAGGCGCGCAGTTTAGCCTAAAGGGCATGCTAGACTCGCTCGCGCTTCATCAAATCAGCAGCTTTACGCGTCATCAAAACGGATCACTGAACACCCATGGCCAAACGCCAACTCAACCGCCGCCAAAACTGGCGCATCGAAAAGATTCAGGGCGAGCGCGCTGCTCGCGCCGCCAAACGTGAGTCGCAAGCCCTGGAAACGCTCGAAGGCGGCGATCTCGGCCCTGAGCAAACGGGGCTCGTGATCGCGCACTTCGGTGTGCAGGTGGAAGTCGAGGCGCAGGAAGGCGAGCTGAGCGGCCAGGTGTTCCGTTGCCATTTGCGCGCCAACCTGCCGGCATTGGTGACGGGCGACAAGGTGGTCTGGCGCGCCGGCAATCAGGGCATCGGCGTGATCGTCGCGCAACTGCCGCGCAATACTGAGCTGTGCCGCCCGGACACCCGTGGCCAGCTCAAACCGGTGGCGGCCAACGTCGACCTGATCGTCATCGTTTTCGCTCCGGCACCCGAGCCTCACGCCAATTTGATCGACCGTTATCTGGTGGCTGCCGAGCATTCGGGGATTCGCCCGTTGCTGCTGCTGAACAAGTACGACCTGATCAACGACGAGAACGCCCCGGCCCTGAACGCGCTGCTGGCGGTCTATCGCACCCTCGGCTATCCGGTGCTTGAGGTGTCCGCTCACCACGGCAATGGCATGCAACAACTGCAGGATTTGCTCGACGGCCACGTCAGCGTGTTCGTGGGTCAGTCGGGTGTGGGTAAGTCCTCGCTGGTCAACAGCCTGTTGCCCGAAGTAGGAACGCGGGTCGGGCCCTTGTCGGAATATTCCGGGCAAGGCACCCACACCACGACCACCGCGCGCCTGTTCCACTTCCCCCGTGGCGGCGATCTGATCGACTCCCCCGGCATCCGCGAATTCGGCCTGGGCCACGTCAGCCGCGCCGACGTCGAAGCAGGCTTCATCGAGTTCAACGACCTGATCGGACGCTGTCGCTTCCGCGATTGCAAACATGACCGCGAGCCGGGCTGTGCACTGCTCAAGGGGCTGGAGGATGGCCGCGTACAGCAGCAGCGGATGAACAGCTATCGCTCGATCATCGCGAGCTTGCCGGAAACCAGTTACTGAGCAGACGCACTGCACGCCTGTGGGAGCCGGCTTGCTGGCCCTTACAAGGTTTCCGCTCCCCATTGATGACAAACAAAAAAACGCCGCGATCATCGCGGCGTTTTTGTCAGAACCGGTATCAGTTCTTCGTCTCGTCGATCTTCAACTGCCCTTGTTCGAAGATGTTCAGCTTCTGGCGAATCTCGTGGGGCTGGGCGTAGGCCTGCGGATCGATTGCAGGCGCAGCGGTCGATGCACCAGGCTTGTCGGCGGGAGCCGCAGGTGAGGCCGGTGCAGGGACGGCATCGGTTTTCGGCGCTTCGCCTGCATTCTGCGCGCCTTCGATACGCGCCTGTGCCTTTTTGGTCAGCACGGTGATGTCGATACGACGGTTGATCGGGCTGTTGGGGTTGTCCTTGTCGTACAGGGACGACGACGCGTAGCCCACGACCCGCGCAACCTGCGGATCAGGATAACCACCGGCCGTCAGCGCACGACGTGCGGCGTTGGCGCGGTTGGCCGACAGCTCCCAGTTGCCGAACCCGTTGTTGCCCACATAAGGCGTCGCATCGGTGTGGCCACTGATGCTCACCTTGTTCGGCACCGTTTTGATGGTGTCGGCCATGGCCAGCAGAATGTCTTCGAAATACGGTTTCAGGCGCGCGCTGCCGATGTCGAACATGGGGCGGTTTTCAGCGTCCATGATCTGGATGCGCAGGCCGTCCTGAGTGATCTCGAACAGAATCTGGTCCTTGAACTTCGCCAGTTGCGGGTTCTCGTTGACCTTGGTCTGCAGCTCTTGCAGCAACATCTCCAGACGCTCCTGTTCGACCTGCTCGGCCGCCGCATCCTGCTTGTCCGCATCCACAGGCACTTTGTCCGGCGCGGGGGTGGATTTGATTTCAGGGTTGAGGGTCTGGTCCGGCGACATCTCGGGCGAACCGCCCAGGTCGATGACGTACGGCGAGCCGCTGTCGGAAAAGCCGACCGGGTCCTTGAAGTAGCCGGCGATGGCGATCAACTGCTCGGGGGTGGCCGAGGACATCAGCCACAACACGAGGAA
Organism: Pseudomonas sp. GW821-FHT02A11; assembly: GCF_059421985.1. Taxonomy (NCBI): domain Bacteria; kingdom Pseudomonadati; phylum Pseudomonadota; class Gammaproteobacteria; order Pseudomonadales; family Pseudomonadaceae; genus Pseudomonas; species Pseudomonas sp. GW821-FHT02A11. The sequence goes on along the minus strand of NZ_JBWKWB010000008.1, from coordinate 205,698 downwards.
GAACGCCATCATCGCCGTCGCGAAGTCGGCGAAGGCGATTTTCCAGGCGCCACCGTGGTGGCCGCCGCCAAAGCGCTTTACGCGCTTGACGATAATGGGCTGATTATTTTCCATGGATCAACGACCGCGAACAGCTTGTTCCAGCTCACTGAAGCTGGGGCGGTGCGCTGGATAGAGAACCTTGCGACCGAACTCGACAGCCAGTGAAGGCGGCACGCCCGACGCCGAAGCCACCAGCGAGGCCTTGATCGATTCGAACACGTTCATTTCTTCCTTGGCATCGTGCGCCAGGCACTGTGCCAGCGGGCCGAAGAAGCCGTAGGCCGCAAGAATACCGAAGAAGGTACCGACCAGCGCCGCACCTACGTGCATACCGATCGCTGCCTTGTCGCCGGAACCCAGGGACGCCATGGTCACCACGATACCCAGTACCGCCGCAACGATACCGAAACCGGGCATACCGTCCGCGATACCGGTGACCGCGTGGGAAGGGTGTTCGAGCTCTTCTTTCATGCTCAGCAGTTCCATGTCGAACAGGCCTTCGAGCTCGTGGGGAGCCATGTTGCCGGACGACATGATGCGCAGGTAATCGCAGATGAACGCGATCATGCGGGTGTCTTTGAGCACGCTTGGGTATTTGGCGAAGATGGGGCTGTTTTCAGGCTCTTCGATATCCCCTTCAATCGCCATCATGCCTTCGCGACGGCTCTTGTTGAGGATCTCGTAGATCAGGCCCAGCACTTCGAGATAGAAGGCGTGAGTGAAGCGTGAACCAAACATCTTCACGGACTTCTTGATGACGTGCATGGTCATATAACCCGGGTTCGCCTGCAAAAATGCACCGAACGCGGCACCGCCGATGATCATCACCTCGAAAGGCTGGATCAACGCAGCGATTTGACCGTGGGAGAGAACGTAGCCGCCGAGAACGCTCGCGAAAACGACGATGATGCCGATAATTTTTGCCATAGATAAAGAATACTTACTGAGTCGGGTTCATGGTCATTGTGCGAGAAGCGTTCGAAACTCTTGTTCTACTTATCGGCATGAGTGCGCCAGACTATAGTCAATTCAGGCGAAAATCCTGTCTGGCGTCTGGTTCGGGCACCGCAGCGCAACGGCCAGCATGATGCCATCGTTCGACACCGATCAAAACCTCCCAGCCGTACGGGCCTTGTGAATGCAACCAGATAACGCCTCTAAGCTCCTCGTTCCGCAGACACTCGACGCGTGGGTCAAACAACTGGACAGCATCGCCCTGCCCGTTCCAGCCCTCGCCCACGCCAAAGTGCATGCCGCGCTCAACGACAGCCGCCGCTCCCTGCGCGAGATCGCCGATCTGATGCAGGACAGCCCGGCACTGGTGCTCAGCGTGCTGCGCGAGGCCAATCTGCACAGTGGTGGCCTGGCCGAGCCTGCGGAGAGCCTTGAGGTAGCGCTGAATCGCCTGGGTCTGGCGCGCACCGGCACGCTGCTGGGGCGCCTGCCGAGTGTCGAATTGCAGAACATTCCCGTCGCCCTGCGCCAGCTGCAATTGATCAGCCAGCACGCCACGCAACAGGCCTATGGTTTGTTCGCCAATCAGCTGGCGCGGCTGTGGCAGGACATTCATCTGGGCAGCCTGCTGTTTCTCGCCCCGCTCTGGCCGATGGCGCTCGCGCACCCCAAGCTGCTGGAGGAATGGGAGCTGCGCATCATCCACAAGGGTGAGTGCGCCAAGACGGTCGAGAAATCCCTGTTTGGCGTGCGTCTGGTGCAGTTGTGTCGGGCGCTGGCGACGCATTGGCAATTGCCGATCTGGGTGACTCAGGGCTACGACCTGCTGATTCGCGAGCAACGTAGCCTGGTGCGGGTGTTGCGCATCGCTCATGAGAATGACGACCCGCTCAAACAGCAGCAGGCACTGGACGCCGACCTGCCTTTGCGCCGATGGCTGAACCAACCTGCAAACACCATTCTGCTGGCCAGCGGCCTGGCGCTGTCAGCGCAGCAAGCCTGGGATACCCCGCACACCGTGCGCTGGGAGCTGCTTACCAGCCTTTATCTGCAAAAGCCTTTCGATGACCTGCAGCAACAGGTGCACCAGAACGCTGCGGCCAGTGCTCGTCAACACGCGGCCGTCGGGGTCTGGCATCCCGCCGAAGCCTTGCTTTGGCCCTGGGACACCCGACGCGTGCATCAAGGTTTGCTCCCAGCCCCGCCGCCTTCGGCCGAAGCCCTGCAGGACTGGCGCCGGCTTTGCGGCGACTTGCTCAAGGAGCCGAGCACCTTTACCAACGCGATGCACCTGACCACCTGCGCGCGTGACGCCCTGCTCGCCTCGGGCATGCGTCGCGCCCTGCTGCTGATGATTGATCGCAAGACCGACACGCTGCGCGTGCACCAGTTAGCCGGGGTGGACACGTCCGCTGCAGCGCTGCTCATCCCCTACCGGGAAAGCACCGTGCTGCAACGACTGATGGCCCAAGCCACACAATTGCGACTGACCGCCAGCAACAATGCACAGTTTTCCGCTTTGCTGCCGCCGCAGCTTCGCAGCCTGTTTGCGGGGGAGAACCTGTTGATCCGCTCATTGGCCAGCCATGGCCGAGTGTTGATGGTGATCGTCGCCGATCAGGGCGGCGGGCCGTTCTCGGAAATGACGGTCCAGGCGTTCGGAAAAACCGGGCAATGCATCGAGAAAGCGCTGACCACCTTTAGCCAACGCAAGGGTTGATGGCTGAGCTACAATTCGCTTCTTTTCAAGATCTGGAGCCCCTACATGTCTGCCTTCTCAAGCTTGCCGCTGGTGATCGAGCCCGCAGAATTGCAGGCACGCCTCGGCGTTTCAGAACTGATTCTGGTCGACCTGACCAGCGCCGCCCGCTATGAGACCGGCCACATTCCGGGGGCGCGTTTCGTCGATCCGAAACGCACACAACTGGGCCAGCCACCCGCACCGGGGCTGCTGCCCACGCAGTCGCAACTTGAAACCCTGTTCGGCGAGCTGGGCCACAACCCGGACGCGGTCTATGTGGTGTACGACGACGAAGGCGGTGGCTGGGCCGGACGCTTCATCTGGCTGCTGGACGTGATCGGGCACTCGAAATACCACTATCTGGATGGCGGCGTGCTGGCCTGGCAGGCAGAAGGCTTGCCTCTGTCCAGCGAAGTGCCGGCCCCTGCTGGCGGCCCTGTCCCAATCACTATTCACGACGAACCGACCGCCACCCGCGAATATCTGCAAAGCCGTCTGGGCGCTGCTGACCTGGCGATCTGGGACGCGCGCGGCCCCACCGAATACTCAGGCGAGAAGCTCGTCGCAGCCCGAGGCGGTCACATTCCCGGCGCCGTGAACTTTGAATGGACCGCAGGCATGGATCAGGCGCGCAACCTGCGTATTCGCAAGGACATGCCGCAGATCCTCGAAACCCTGGGCATCACGCCGGACAAAGAAGTCATCACCCATTGCCAGACCCACCACCGCTCCGGCTTCACCTATCTGGTGGCCAAGGCGCTGGGCTACCCACGAATCAAGGGTTACGCCGGTTCGTGGGGCGAGTGGGGCAATCACGCGGATACACCGATCGAGAAGTAACCGTCGCACACACGAATGGCATTTCCCTATTTTGAAACGCTTTAGGAATCTTGATGAAACAGCGTCTGTTTATTCTTTTCCAATACCTGCTTCCCCACCACCTGCTGTCACGTCTGGCCGGCTGCGTTGCCGAGTGCCGCGTGCGCTGGTTCAAGAATGCGTTCACCCAATGGTTTGTGCGCCGCTATCAGGTCGACATGTCCCAGGCGCTGGTGGAAGACTTCACTGCCTACCCACACTTCAACGATTTCTTCACCCGCGCGTTGAAACCGGGTGCACGCCCGCTGGATGCAACGCCGGGCGCGATCCTCTGCCCTGCCGATGGCGCAGTGAGCCAGTTGGGGCCGATCGATCATGGCCGCATTTTCCAGGCCAAGGGCCACAGCTTCAGTGCGCTGGAATTACTCGGTGGCGATGCGCGCCTGTCCGCGCCGTTCATGGGCGGCGAGTTCGCCACCATTTACTTGTCGCCGAAGGACTATCACCGCGTGCACATGCCACTGGCAGGCACTTTGCGCGAGATGGTCTATGTGCCGGGCCGTCTGTTCTCGGTCAACCAGACCACCGCCGAAAACGTGCCTGAGCTGTTCGCCCGCAACGAGCGCGTCGTCTGCCTGTTCGACACCGAGCGCGGCCCGATGGCCGTGGTGCTGGTTGGCGCGATGATCGTCGCCTCGATCGAAACCGTTTGGGCCGGTCTTGTGACCCCGCCAAAGCGCGAGCTGAAAACGTTCCGCTACGACGAAGCGGCCCGTGCACCGATTCATCTGGAAAAAGGCGCCGAACTGGGCCGCTTCAAATTGGGCTCCACAGCCATCGTGCTGTTCGGCCCGAACCAGGTGAAATGGGCTGAGCAACTGGCGGCAGGCTCACCGACGCAAATGGGTCAACTGCTGGCCACTGCTATTCAGGCCTGATTTTTGCCTGATAAATCTTGAAACGTTTTTTTGGCGCGCCCTCATGACCTGACGAGGCCCGCCACTGGCCGTCAAAGACCTGGAGTCTCAGCCCAGATACAATTTCATTTTGATATTAAGGGCTGCGACTGCTAACCGATGCTGGTAAAGTCGTCCATTGGTGTTGTAGGAAACTTCGCTTTCAATTGACGTAAACTTGCTCCTTTCGCTCGGTAAACGTGCCACTGCACCGCATTTACATGAAGCCATTCGGGCCAGTAGTTTGTTGGAGTTTGCCTGTCACATGAGTAAATTAAGTCTCCCACTGTTGTTGCGCGCACCTGTGCCGACGCAGTCGAGCCTGTCGTTCTGTGACGCGACGCCCAAAGATCTGAAGCGCTGGATCTCGACCCTGCCCAAAGCCAACCTCGGCGAAATGGCCCGCCAGCTGTATCAGGGCCTCGGCGAACTCAACCAGCTGCTCACCCCCAGCGAAAACCGCCTGCAACTGCTCGAACTGCTGCGCCCGGAAGTGTTTTTCGTATGCAAGCATCTGGAGCGGCACTTCCTGAATCAGTCAGTAGTACTGGAAGAGCGGCCTCGCAAGGTCGCCAACCTCTGCCAGGCGCTGCAGAACCATCTGGCGATTGGCTACAAACAGATCATCGCCAGAATCGCCCCCAAATTCAGCCGGGACCGCCCAACGCTGCTGACCACAGCGCTGCAGCGAGCCCTGCATTGCCTCAACGGCCCGCTCATTCGTGCCAATCAGCTTTACTGTCCGGTGCAGGATGGTCTGTGGCTCGAACTGCATCAGATCTACCAAATCGCCCGGCAGAATCAGTTGCACAACGTGCCGGTTGCCGACAATCAGGCCCACCACACTCGTACGCTGACCGTCGAACAGACCTACACCGTCGCGCTGCTGATGGGCTGCTCGCGCTGCAACCAGATGCGTCAGCACAACATCGGCAAGCTGGCCGATGCGCTGGATGCCTGGAGCTCGATGGTCACCCTGCAACAGCCGACCGACGATTCGAGCCTGTATGCCGTGGCGTATGGCACTGACACCGCGCCGCGCTACACCTCGCTGTATGCCGAGGATCAACGCGCAAACCTGCTGGGCATAAACCCTCGCCCGCTGTCGGCGGCCTTGCAGCGCTACATCGAGACCCCCATCGAGCAGCGTACCCAGTCGTACCTGCATGTGCCGCCGGGCCTGTCGATCGACGTGCTTCAGCATCTGGCAGCTGCGTGGGGCGACGTCTCGGAGCGTGCCTTCCAGCGCACTCCAAGCCAGGGCACGCTGACCGTTTGCGTGGGCATGAGCGCGCTGCATTACTTCGTCGGCGGGCAAAAATGCTTCAGCGACCTGCTGCTGGTGCCAACCGATACAGTCAGCAAAGTCGCTGATTACACACTGCAACCCCTTGAACCACAGAAACAGGATCCGTGGGGGCAGGCAATCGACGTTCAGCGCGCCGGAACGTCGAGCACCCTGCTGCCGTTCGAAGAGATCGAGTACCAAGGCAGTGAGGCCGAAGCCGCTGCCGCCTCGGACGGTCAGAAAGGCTTTCCGACCTACAGTCTCAACATCGTCAACCACAGCCCGGGCGGCTATTGCCTGGCATGGCCCAAAGAGGTACCGGATCAGCTGCAGGCCGGCGAGATGATCGGCATCCAGGACCACGGTCACGGCTGGAGCATTGCGGTGGTGCGCTGGGTGCGCCAAGTGCGCAGCGGCGGGACACAGATGGGCGTCGAGCTGATCGCCCCGTTCGCCCAGGCCTGCGGCATGCAGTTGCTGCGCGCTGAACAGAGCAGTCAGTACCTTCGTGCGCTGCTGTTGCCTGAAGTGCGGGCTATCGATGTGCCAGCAACCGTCATCGCTCCGCGCCTGCCGTTCGACAATGGCAGCAAGGTGATGATCAACAGCAGTGGCGATGAACGTCGGGCCACCCTGAGCGGACGTCGCGCGACGACCGGCAGCTACAATCAGTTTGAATACGAAATTCTTGAAGGGCCGAAGAAAGCTGCTCCAGAGGGTGGTCCGGAGCAGGAATTCGATTCGTTGTGGACGGTGCTGTAATCCGGTTTAGAGACCCCGAATCGGTTTAGAGACCCCGGCCTTCGCGATCGCGCAAGCCCAGCAGATACAGCACTCCATCGAGCCCCAGCGTCGAGATCGCCTGCCTGGCAGACTGCTTGACCAGCGGCTTGGCGCGGAATGCCACACCCAGACCGGCGATGGCCAGCATCGGCAGGTCATTGGCGCCGTCGCCGACTGCGATGGTCTGCTCTAGGCTCAAGCCTTCCTTGATCGCCAGTTCACGCAACAGATCGGCCTTGCGCTGCGCATCGACGATCGGCTCGACGGCAACGCCGGTGCACTTGCCATCCACCACTTCCAGCTCGTTGGCAAAGATGTAGTCGATGCCCAGTTTCGCCTGCAACTGGCGGGCAAAATAGGTAAAGCCACCGGAGAGGATCGCCGTCTTGTAGCCCAGACGCTTGAGCTCGGCGAACAGGGTTTCTGCGCCTTCGGTCATACGCAGCGACGCGCCGATTTCGTCCAGCACCTTGATGTCCAGCCCCTTGAGCAGCGCCAGACGCTCCTTGAAGCTGGCGCGGAAATCCAGCTCGCCACGCATCGCACGCTCGGTAATCTCCGAGACACGCTCGCCCACACCATGAGCCTTGGCCAGTTCGTCGATGACCTCGGCCTCGATGAGCGTGGAGTCCATGTCGAACACGGCCAGGCGACGATTGCGGCGGAACACCGAGTCCTGCTGGAAAGCGATGTCGACGTTCAGTTCCTGCGCCACATGCAGAAACTCGGCGCGCATTTCCTGCGCGTCGGCAGGCTCGCCCCGCACGGAAAACTCGATGCAGCCCTTGCCCTTGTCACTCGGCATGTCCAGCGCCATGCGCCCGGACAGACGATCGATGCGATCGATGTTCAAGCCGTATCGGGTGGTGATCGAACTGACCGTGTGCAACTGCTCGGCCGTGACCTTGCGGGTCAGCAGCGTGACGATGTGACGGTCCTTGCCCTGATCGTCGACCCAATGCTGGTAATCGTCTTCACTGACATGGGTGAACAGCACTTGCAGGCCGAGTTCATCGACCTTGGACTGCACCCGATCCAATACTTTGGAGCCGCTTTCGGTGTCAGGAATCTGCACCAGAATGCCGAACGACAGCGTGTCGTGGATCACGGCTTGACCGATATCCAGAACATCGGCGCCACCCTGGGCCAGCACGCCGGTAATGGCCGCCGTCAGACCCGGACTGTCTTCGCCGGTGATGTTTATCAGGACAATTTCGCGCAAGGCGCACCCCCGCAGTGGAAAAAAACCGCATTCTACGCACTTTCAGTGACCACCGGGCACAGTGAGCGCTTTGCCGCGTCTGGGTCGCTCGCTATACTGCGCCCCAACTTCTCCAAGAGAGCCGTGCTCAGTGAACCGGCCCACGCCAGTAAAAACCGATAATTTCTTCTTGCTGATCTTCCGGGCATTGCGTCATCGACGTGTTCCGATTGCTTTGCGTATCGCCAGCCATAACGTGATCCTCGTCGCGCTGGCGCTGGTGATCTACGCCTGCGTCATGGGCTTGCAGTTCAAGCAAGCCATGCACGAACAGGCCGACGCACTGGGGCAGGCCCTGACCACGCAAACCGCGACCTCCGCCACAGAGCTTTTGGTGTCCAACGACATCCTCAGCCTCAACGTGCTGCTGGGCAATCTGGTGAAAAACCCGCTGGTGGCTCACGCGGCTATTTATAGCGTGGACAACCGCATCCTCGCCGAAGCCGGCCAGCGCCCGAAAAATGGCCTGCTGGGAGAAGCCGAAGGTCTCTACGAGATCAAGGTCACCTTCCAGGACGTGGTCGCAGGCACCCTGCGCATCAGCCTGGACATGTCCCAGTTCCAGCAGCCGTTGACCATCAGCCTGCAAAGCATGGGCATTCTGGCGGGCATTCTGCTGGCGCTCGCCCTGGCCCTGAGCCTGCGCCTGGGGCGGCATATTTCAACGCCGATGCTGCAATTGCGCATGTGGCTGCGCTACATCGACCCGTACACCCCGGCCACTGATCGTCAGGATGAGATCGGTGATCTGGCCCGTCAGCTCAAGGCCTCCTACGCGCCACCGGAGCCTGAGCCAAAGCCTGCTCCTGAACCTGAGCATGTCGACGACGAAGACGACGCGTCGCCCGCGTTCGATGCCAGCGATCTGAACGACCCGGCATTCGACGAAACGCCGAAGCCTCGTGCCACGGCAATCCCGACCCGCCGTCTGGTGGCCGAAGAAGATGAAGAAGACGACCCGTTCGCCGATCTTCGCGACGACACCCCGGTGGCGCAAAAGCCTGCGCCGCGCCCGGTCCTGCCCGTCGTGCCTTCGCAGCCTCAGTACAGCGCCGTGCTGGCCGTGCAACTGGGCTCGCAAGAGCAACTGCGCCGCCTGCCACGTGCTCGCTTGACCGAGTTGCTGGAGCGATACCGCGACTGCATCGACCAGGCGGCCTCGCTGTACGATAGCGAACTGCACACCCTGAACGACGGCAGCTCGCTGATGGTGTTCAGCACTCAGGACAGCGGCGACGATTACCTGACCAACGCCATTTGCTGCGGTGAGCTGTTGCGCGCGCTGAGCCATGCCTTGCAGATCGAAGTCGCCGACAGCGGCATCACCCTGCAATTGCAGTTGGGCCTGACCCTGGGTGAAGGCCTGCACGGCATGAACCAGATCGACCTGCTGCTGACCGAAACCGCTCAGGACGCCCTGGCCCTGTCGCAACACAGCCGCAACCTGCTGCTGGTGGAGCGCAAGATCAGCGAAGACCCCACCATTCGCCAGCGCGCCCGCATCCGCCCGATCGCAAGCCCCGAGGGCGCCAGCTGTGTGGAGCGCCTGATGGAGCCGTATCCGTCGATGCTGGAGCGTCAGCTGGCGCGCATGCATGAGGCGCGCAAGGTGTGACGAAGGTTGCTGGGGTTGGCTTGGCATTTTTATTTTGATGCCCTGCCAGCGAAGGCGCCCGAAGGGCATCCATGTAGCAATTCAAACCCAAACCCACAAAAAAGCCCGCATCACTGCGGGCTTTTTTCGTTTGCGCCTGAATCAGAAGCGGAACACTTCAAGATCGGTGCGAATCGGCGATGCCATCGGGATCTTGGGCTTGTCTTGATCAGTGCGTGTCTTGGCAGGCTGAGCGGCTTTCTTGGGCTCTTCAGCGACCAGAGGCTGGCTAGCGACAGGCTTGACCGCCGCGCTCAGCTGCTCGGCTAGACGCTGCAACAACACGCCCTGAGCCTTGACCTGAGCGGCGGAAGTGCCTGCGTGAGGCTCTTCCAGGTGAATCAGCTTGCTGTCACGCACGGTACCGCGACGGTCCAGCAGGCGCCATTGAGCGTCGAGCACCGCCGGCTGGTTCGCACCGGAGTCCAGTCGGGTGATCGACAGGACAACCTGCACATCCGGGGTGAAGTTGGCAGCCGCAGGGGCCATCACCACACGCTGGCTGTCGAGCTTCCACGCCAGTTGGCGCAGAAGCAGTTGATCGATGTCCGAAGACAGGCTGCCTGCCCAACGACCGTCTGTGGACGCCGTCAGGCTGCCGTCAGGCTGGCGCTGCAGTAATGTTTCGCGTTGCAGATAATCGGCAACAGAAACCGGACCCAGCAAAACAGCAACGCCGGCACTTTGTTTAGGTTGCCCGGGATCGCCACTGTCCAGCTGATAGAGCGATTGAGGCTGATGAACGCTACACCCGGCCAAACCCAGAACGCCGGTCAATAACAGAACAAAAGGAACGCGTAAGAAATTCATCATTCCGTCCAAGTGAACGCATACGGCGCGTCCACGATGTCAAATACTCGAGAAAACGTGAAGGCACTAAGCCACGCCCGTGCCTAACGACGTCATATCATCCGTGAATATGCGCGACGACTCCAGCGATTCTGCATCGATCTTCGTGACGAAACGAAGATCGACCGCCCAAATCACGGGATTAAGTAGCGCTTTCCACTAACAACGCGTCTACGCGCTGGAAACCGCGTGGTAGCTTATTGCCACGGCGGCCACGCTCACCTTTATAGTGCTCCAGGTCGTCCGGTTTCAGCGACAGGGTACGCTTGCCGGCCTGAAGCACCAAGGTCGCGCCTTCGGGAATCACTGCCAAGTCGGTCACATATTCCTCACGACTGGCCACCCGCTCGCCCGAAATACCGATGATCTTGTTGCCCTTGCCTTTGCCCAGCTGCGGCAAATCGCTGACCTTGAACACCAGCAGGCGACCTTCAGTGGTAACGGCGGCCAGCCAGTTCTGTTCGCGATCGGGCACCGGACGCGGCAGGATGACCTTCGCCCCCGACGGCAGGCTCAACAACGCCTTGCCCGCCTTGTTCTTGGCTTGCAGGTCCTCGCCCTTGACCACGAAGCCGTAACCGGCGTCGGACGCGATGACGTACAGCGCATCATCATCGGGCAAGAGCACGCATTCAAACGTGGCGGCTGGCGGTGGCGTCAGACGGCCGGTTAACGGATCGCCCTGCCCCCGCGCCGACGGCAGGGTGTGCGCCGCCAGCGAATAGCTGCGACCCGTGGAGTCGATGAACACGGCAAACTGGTTCGAGCGCCCTGCTGCGGCGGCCTTGAAGCCGTCGCCGGCCTTGTAGGAGAGCCCGGTGGCGTCAATGTCGTGGCCCTTGGCGCAACGCACCCAGCCTTTTTCCGACAACACCACGGTTACCGGCTCGGTTGGCATCAGTTCATTTTCGGACAGGGCTTTGGCTTCGGCACGCTCGACGATAGGCGAGCGGCGGTCGTCACCATAGGTTTCGGCGTCCTTGATCAATTCGCTGCGTACCAGCTTGCGCAGTTTGGTCTCACTGCCCAGAAGGGCCAGCAGTTTGGCCTGTTCTTTGAGCAGCTCGTCTTGCTCGCCACGCAGCTTCATCTCTTCCAGACGCGCCAACTGACGCAGACGGGTGTCGAGGATGTAGTCGGCCTGGATCTCGGACAGCTCGAAACGCGCGATCAGTTCGGCTTTCGGGTGTTCGGCGGTACGAATGATGTGGATCACTTCGTCCAGGTTCAGGTACGCCGTCAGCAAACCTTCCAACAGGTGCAGGCGCTTCTCCACCTTGTCCAGCCGGAACTGCAGGCGACGACGCACTGTGCCGATACGGAACGTCAGCCACTCGGACAGCAGCGCCTTGAGGTTCTTGAGCTGCGGCTTGCCGTCCAGACCAATGATGTTGATGTTCACCCGGTAACTGGATTCCAGCTCCGTCGTAGCGAACAGGTGCTGCATCAGTTCTTCAGGGTCGACGCGGTTGGAGCGCGGAATGATGACGATGCGGCAAGGGTGTTCGTGGTCCGACTCGTCGCGCAGGTCCGCGACCATCGGCAGCTTCTTGGCTTGCATCTGCGCGGCGATCTGCTCCAGCACCTTGGCGCCCGAAACCTGATGAGGCAACGCGGTGACGACGATATCGCCGTCTTCAACGCGATACACCGCCCGCATGCGCACCGAGCCACGGCCGCTCTCGTAGATCTTCAGCAGGTCATGGCGCGGGGTGATGATTTCCGCTTCGGTCGGGTAATCCGGGCCCTGAACGTGCTCGCACAGTTGCTCGATGGTGGCTTTGGGCTCATCAAGCAGGCGCACGCAGGCCGCAGCGACTTCGCGCAGGTTGTGTGGCGGCACGTCGGTCGCCATACCCACGGCGATGCCGGTGGTGCCGTTGAGCAGGATATTCGGCAAACGTGCAGGCAGAACAGCCGGTTCGTCGAGGGTGCCGTCAAAGTTCGGCACCCAGTCCGCCGTGCCCTGGCCCAATTCGGTGAGCAGCACTTCGGAATAACGCGACAGACGCGCTTCGGTGTAACGCATGGCCGCGAACGATTTTGGATCGTCCGGCGCACCCCAGTTACCTTGACCGTCGACCAGTGTGTAGCGATAGCTGAACGACTGCGCCATCAACACCATGGCTTCGTAGCAGGCCGAGTCGCCGTGGGGGTGGAATTTACCGAGCACGTCACCGACCGTACGCGCCGATTTCTTGTGCTTGGCGTCGGCATCCAGGCCCAACTCGCTCATGGCGTAGACGATGCGTCGTTGCACCGGCTTCAGGCCGTCACCGATGTGCGGCAGGGCCCGGTCCATGATCACGTACATGGAGTAATTGAGATAGGCCTGTTCGGTGAAGTCAGCCAATGAGCGGCGTTCTACACCGTCCAGGCTGAGGTCAAGGGAGTCGCTCATGCGGGCCTCATCATTTTGTCGTCTGACGCAGCAGCAAGGTGCCGCCGCGCTGTGTGAATTCGAGTTGTTTGACGGCGCTCATTCCCAGCAGCACCTGATCGCCATTCAGACCGGGCACCACCAGGGCGCGCACATTGTCCAGGACGATATCGCCGATTTGCAGCCTTTGCAGCGTGGTCCTGAAGGCGTCGGTGCGGCCATTGGCCGTGCTGACCTCCACCCGGGCGCCACGCTCCAGGCGCAGTTTTTCCGCAACCCCCTCAGGGATCGCGACATGGGTCGCTCCCGTGTCGAGCATGAACTCCACAGGGCGGGCATTGATCTGCCCGGTCATGACGAAATGCCCCTGACGATTGCTCGCCAGTTGCACTTCGACATAGCCATCACCGTGTTGCGAGGTGACGGCGGTGTTGGGGTTTTCCTGACGCTGTTCCCATTCGCCAAAAAACCGCGTCGCCAGAAATAGCGCCGCGGCCCAGGCGACGATCAGCATCAGGCGCCCGGCGCGCTTGCCGGGAGGTGCCTGGGTCAAGGCCTGGCGCTCCAACCACCCTCAGGTGCCGCGAAGCGCCAGACGATAGGGCGTTTCTCGCCATCGGCACGGGCCCCGAAGTTGTTGTCGGTGCCAACCCATGCCCCGGTGTCATCGACAATCAGCGCTTCGGTCAAACCGTACTTCTGGTCGTACAGCCGGTTGGGCTGCAGCGCCTCTTTGGCGAACGACCAGCAAGTCTCCAGTTGACCGGTCTCCAGACTGCGCCGACAGATGCGATAGGCCGCGCGCTCCAGACTGTAGAGTTTGCCCTTGTACAGCGAGATGTCGGAGAAATCCTTGGCGACGGATTTGCCACCCAGTTGCGGCGGCAATATATCGTTTCCGGATTCCACGCGCAGGATGCAACTGGCACCACAAGCCCAGCCATCCCCGCCCAGCTTGGCGGTCAGCAACCCGCGTTTCTCGCGCTCGGCCGCCAGCCAGACCTGATCCCCTGCGGGGCTGATGGCGATACCTTCGAAAATCGCGTTGAAGTGCTGCAACATGCCGGCCGACTGCGCTTCCTGAACCAGTTTTTTCGGCAGTTCAAGCCAGCTTGGCGCGCCATTCACCGGTACCTTGAGCACCGTGGCATAGCCCTCGCTGACCAGATACCGGTTACCAGCGGCATCACAGCTCACGCCTTCGAAATCCAGATCACCGCCACGAATCAACCCAGCCGCCTTGGCCATGCCGCGCAGCGTGGCAGAAAGGCCGCTGTCGGGAATCGGCGGAATTTCCAGCACCTGCGCCCGGGCTTTCCACACAGTTGCCGACGTGTCGAGACTGTACAGCAGCGTGTCGTCCCGGTCGGACACCGTCCACAGTGTGCCGTTGCACGAGGCGAGGCCCGACAGGTTGCCGCCGATCATGTCGTCGACCGCATGCTCGGACAGCAGCCTGAGCTCCGGCAACGGCTTCTGCGCCACGGGCTGAGCGGCGAAAGCAGGCGTGGCGGTCAGCAACAGTGCGGCCAGCCAACCTCGCATCAAACCAGCACCTCGGCCAGGTTGCCCTTGGACTCCAGCCACGTTTTGCGATCGCCTGCACGTTTTTTCGCCAGCAGCATGTCCATGATTTCCGAAGTGGCCTCGAAATCGTCCAGGGTCAGCTGCACCAGGCGGCGGGTGTTCGGGTCCATGGTGGTTTCACGCAGCTGCGGCGGATTCATTTCACCCAGGCCTTTGAATCGCGTGACCTGAGGCTTGCCGCGCTTCTTCTCGGCGACCAGCCGGTCAAGAATGCCATCACGCTCCGCTTCATCGAGGGCGTAAAAGATGTCTTTGCCCAAGTCGATACGGTACAGCGGCGGCATCGCGACGTAGACGTGACCGGCATCGACCAGCGGGCGGAAATGCTGGACGAACAGCGCGCACAGCAGCGTTGCGATGTGCAGCCCGTCGGAGTCGGCGTCGGCGAGGATGCAGATCTTGCCGTAACGCAGCTGGCTCATGTCGGCAGCGCCCGGATCGACACCGATGGCGACTGCAATGTTGTGCACTTCCTGACTGGCCAGCACTTCGCCGCCGTCGACTTCCCACGTGTTCAGGATCTTGCCGCGCAACGGCAGGATGGCCTGGAACTCCTTGTCCCGCGCTTGCTTGGCCGAACCGCCTGCGGAATCACCTTCGACCAGAAACAGCTCGGCGCGCATCGGGTCCTGCCCTGCACAATCGGCCAGCTTGCCCGGCAGCGCTGGGCCCTGAGTAATGCGCTTGCGCTCGACCTTCTTGCTCGCTTTCAGGCGACGGCCGGCGTTGTTGATCGCCAGCTCCGCCAGCTGCATGCCCATTTCAGGGTGCGCATTGAGCCACAGGCTGAAGGCGTCCTTGACCACACCGGAGACAAACGCGGCGGCCTCGCGAGACGACAGGCGCTCTTTGGTCTGGCCGGAGAACTGCGGCTCCTGCATCTTCATCGACAGCACGAAGGCGATGCGCTCCCAGACGTCTTCCGGCGCCAGCTTCACGCCACGGGGGAGCAAGTTGCGGAACTCGCAAAACTCGCGCATGGCGTCAAGCAGCCCCTGGCGCAGGCCGTTGACATGGGTGCCGCCTTGAGCGGTCGGAATCAGGTTGACGTAGCTCTCCTGAACGCTGTCGCCACCCTCAGGCAGCCAGAGCAACGCCCAATCGACAGCTTCCTTGTTACCCGCGAATGACCCACAGAAGGGCTCGTCCGGCAGGCGCAGGAAGTCATTGACCGAATCCTGCAGGTAGGAGCGCAGGCCGTCTTCGTAATGCCACTCGACCTTCTCGCCGGTACTTTTGTCTTCGAAACTGACCAAGAGGCCCGGGCACAAAACCGCCTTGGCCTTGAGCACGTGCTTGAGGCGGCTGACCGAGAATTTGGGGCTGTCGAAATACTTGGGGTCCGGCGCGAAATACACGCTGGTGCCGGTGTTGCGTTTGCCAACGGTGCCTACGACCGCAAGTTCGGTGGCCTTGAAGCCATCGGCGAAGGTCATTTCGTATTCGTTGCCGTCGCGCTTGACCCGCACCCGCACTTGCGTAGAGAGCGCGTTGACCACGGAAATCCCCACGCCGTGCAGGCCGCCGGAGAACTGGTAATTCTTGTTGGAGAACTTGCCGCCCGCGTGGAGCTTGGTGAGGATCAGCTCGACGCCCGACACGCCCTCTTCAGGGTGAATGTCCACCGGCATGCCGCGACCGTCGTCGGCCACTTCCAGGGAGTTGTCGGCGTGAAGAATCACTTGCACCGATTTGGCGTGACCGGCCAGGGCTTCGTCGACGCTGTTGTCGATGACTTCCTGCGCGAGGTGGTTCGGCCGAGAGGTGTCGGTGTACATGCCCGGCCGCTTGCGGACCGGGTCGAGGCCCGAGAGGACTTCGATGGCGTCTGCGTTATAAGAGCTAGCGCTGGGATTGGCCATGGGGTCTCGTCATCAAGTCGTTCATGAAATTTCGGAGTGAAGCCAGTGTTTCAAGCTTGTTCGACATCTGTGTTTGAGCAGGCGCGTGATTCAAAGCGTCGACAGATCGATCGCCTGCAGCAGTTCCGGGGCAAAGCCTGCGATGCTCAACAAGGTCGGCATTTTCTGCGCAAAACCCTGGAAGCCATGATCGCCGCCCGCTTCTATGCGCAAGGCGCAGGCCCGGTAGAAGGCCTGAGCCCGGCGATAATCCAGCGTTTCGTCACCGGTTTGCAACCACACCTGAATGCGTTGCGGGTCCTGCGGCGCGGGCACTTCAAGCTCGGCCAGCGCAGCCACGTGGTCGTGGGTCAGTTCCCAGGTTTGGCCGGTGTAGAGGTTGGTCTGGGTGCCCAGAAAACCGTCAAACAGCTGATGCGGGTTCACGGCCGGGTTGATCAGCACGGCCTTGAGGCCATGGCGCTCGGCCAAGTGAGTCGCATAGTAGCCGCCGAGCGAGCTGCCGACCAGTAATGGCCGCCCGCCCAGCTCCTCGATCGCCGCTTCAAGCTGCGCGATGGCCTGGCGCGGATGGTGATGCAACTCCGGCACGCGCAATTGTTCGGCCAGACCCAGGTGCGTCATCAACGCTGCCAGCTGCGTGGCCTTTTTCGACATCGCCGAGCTGTTCAGGCCATGTATATAAAGAAGCGTCGAATGATCAGGGTTCACGCGGTGGCCTCCAGGCGCGGCGGGGCAATACGGGTTCCTGTGGCGCTCACAGGGGCGAGGCCACGCAGTTTACAGGGACAACTGCGTGAACACTCGTATGATGAACGTTTGCGACGAATTCAGGACATTTCCTTCAATACCCGGCGCCACTGAGGTCGACTTCGAACAGGTCAGCGGCGACGCGCGAGACACCGGTTTGGATCTGGCCATCGTCCAGCAGACGCAGCCAGCGATAGCCGGGGGCCAGTGAATCGAGGCCGAAATCCTGACTGTTGGGCGCGAACTGGATGCAGGTCGACGGCGAGGCCATCAGACGCAAGCCGTCACGCAGTTGATCGAACTCCTGATGCACATGCCCCCAGAGCAGCGCCCGCGTCTGCGGAAAACGCTCCAGCACCGAGAACAGGGCGTCGGGGTTGCGCAGGCCGATGGGTTCCATCCATGCCGCGCCAATCGGCACCGGATGGTGATGCAGACACACCAAATGGTGGCGATCCGGCGCTTCACTCAAGGCCTGCGCAAGCAATTGCAGCTGTTTATCTTCCAGATACCCCGGCACCGAGCCCGACACGGACGAGTCCAGCAGGGTGATTCGCCAATTGCCGACATCGACTACAGGTTCGAGGAAATCGCTCTGCTGGGCGGCAATGGCCATCTCGCGCAGCTCGTCGTGATTGCCCGGCAACCAGCGTTTGGGCGCGGCGAGCCGGTCGCTGGCCTCGCGAAACGCCTGATAGGACTCAACGGTTCCATCCTGAGACAGGTCGCCGGTGGCCACCACCAGATCAATATTCGGTTGCTCGGCCAGCACCAGATCGACCACGGCCTTGAGGCTTTCGCGGGTGGTCATGCCCAGCAGCGCGCCATCTGCTTCAGCAAACAGATGGCTGTCGGACAGTTGCACCAACAGAACAGAGGGGCTGTGAAGGAGTGCCTGGGACAATGAGCGTCTCCTGAACTGAGATCAAGGGCAGATTATGCTGGCATGGTCATGGAGCAGCAATCTGAGTATTAGCATCAAATCACGCCCGAGGCCCCTCATCCTGCGAGCGCCGTCACAGATCGACACCTATTGTGCTTTTTTCTGCACGCCCGGTTTACGCGGCGTGAGCCTGATTGCAGGGCATATGCCTCGTCAAAGCTCATTCGGGATATGTCTGGCACGCCGACTCGCGCAGGTACCGCACTATAGTCGAGCGCTTCTTTAGGACGAGGATGCTCCCATGCATGAATGCAAAATAACCCGGTTTTGCCACTCCAACATCGATGTTCAGTTGCTGCGCTGGACGCTGGTGCTGATCTTCGCGCTGTTCGGCTATAGCAAATGGTTCGCTTATGAGGCCGAGGCGTTGATCCCGTTGATGTCCAACAGCCCGTTATTTGCCTGGATGTACCCGGTGTTTGGCGAACAGGGTGCCAGTTATGCGCTGGGTGTCATCGAATGGGCGACGGGCCTGGGGCTGGCGATCGGCGCCTGGAAGCCGCGTATTTCGGTCATTGCCGCAGCGGCGTCGACCCTAACCTTCTGCATGACCCTGACATTGATCATCACCACGCCCGGCGGATGGGAAGCGTCTGCAGGCGGGTTTCCGGCCTTGGGTGGCGATACGTCGTTTCTGATCAAGGATGCGGTACTGGCGGCCGCTTCGCTGGTGCTGCTCAAACAGGGGATTCTGGCGGCAAGACAACAGGCGGGTTGATCAGCGAACAGCCTCGAACTCATGCCCACACGCCAGGCAATGGCTGAGCCATTCACCGAGGAAGAGGTTCAACTGGGCCTTTTCGTCAGGCTGGTGCATGTCGGCGTTGGGGTATGGGTAGATGCCACGAAAACGCCGCGCATGCTCGGCGCCAATGACCTCGGCCATGCGCGCGTCGTGGTAAACCTGCACCTCAAGCACCGGCACCGGGAGCCACGGCAGGCTGTGCTCCTGGCGCACTTGCAGGGTGGTGGTGTACGGACAGTCCAGCAGGACTTCGACCGCCAGCACGCCCAGCATCTGATCACCCTGGGTGACGGCCACCCGGCGAGAACGCTGCCCGCCGCCGTTGCGCATGTCTGGCAGCAAACGCATCAAGCGCGCGTAGTTCGCCTCACAGGCTGCTTGCAGCCCGGCAAGGTCGACACGATAGCGCTCGCGCAGAAGATTCACGACCACAGCCCCCTGATTTCGGCACGATTGAGTGCCAGCCACTGTATTGCGATGATAGTTGCCGCGTTGACGATGCGTCCGTCTTTTACGGCTTGCATCGCGTCATCAAAGGACCATACCGACACACGGATGTCCTCGGCCTCTTCTTCCAGCCCGTGCACCCCGCCAGCCCCCTCGCTTTCGCATTTGCCCAGGTACAGGTGAACGAACTCGTTACTGCCACCGGGCGACGGAAAGTATTTGGTGATCGGCCACAACGCGCTGAAGACAAGCCCAGCTTCCTCTTCTCCCTCGCGGTGAGCAACCTCTTCAGGCTCCTCTTTTTTGTCGATCAGCCCGGCGACCATTTCGATCAGCCAGGGGTTGGGATGCTTGCCGACCACGCCGACCCGGAACTGCTCGATCAGCACCACTTCGTCACGCTTTGCGTCGTAGGGCAGGACGCACACGGCATCATGGCGAACGAACAGCTCGCGCTTGATTTCCGGGCTCATGCCGCCGTCGAACAGCTCATGACGCAGGTGCAGGCGATCCAGCTGATAGAAACCCTTGAAGCAGGTTTCGCGGTGGGTGATCTCGTGCTTCGTGGGTGTTGATTTAGCGCTGTCGGTCATAGTTTTCTCACTGCAAAGCACTCGTGATGTGGCGCCATCCTAACGCGCTGTGGCGCGGGATGCAGCCCCCGGACGTAGGCAAATACGGCACTCAGGGTAGACGACAGCAGGGCAAAGGCACTCTAATCCGCCCAGTGGCGAACCGATTGCCTGCCATGCAGTCCAAGCCCGTTGCCGATCGCTCTCTGTGATCGCCATTTATGGCCCTCTCTGCCAACGCCAAGGATCACCATGTCGTTTCCAAAGATCATTTCCATGGCCTGCCTGGCCCTGATGCTGGGCGCCTGCCAGAGCTTTTTCGAGCCCAACCTGCGCAAGCCGCTGACCGTTCAGCGTGACGCATCCGAGCAGCTCAAACCAGGCTGCACCACGGACGATTGCCCGCTGGTGAACATCGACACCGTGCATTTCCCGGATGACGCCAAGCTGGATGAAATCGTCCAGCGCACCCTGCTGCAACTGACCCGCAACGACACCGACGGCCCCGTGCCGCCGAGCCTGAAGGCTTATCAGGAGCAATTTCTGGCCCGTGCCCAGGCGCGCAACAGCAGTTATCTGCAGGCCAAAGTACGCGAGCAGCATGACGGAATCGTGGTGGTCGAGCTGTCCAGCTACCTGGATACCGGCAGCGCTCAGGGCAATCCGGGGCGCGCCTTCATCAACTATTCCCGCCAGCAACAGCGCGTGCTGACCCTGGCCGACATGCTGGTGCCAGGGCAGGAAGCGGCGTTCTGGGCGAAAGCGGAACTGGCGCATCAAGCCTGGCAGGTCAGCGTCAAACTGGACAAGGACACCGAGTTTCAGAAGATGTGGCCGTTCAAGCGCACTTCCAACGTCGCCCTGACGTACGGTGCGGTGATCCTGAAATATCCGGTCACCACGATCGCCCCATACTCCATGGGCCACATCGAGCTGAAGATTCCTTACCCTCAGCTCAATGGCATCATCAAGCCGGAACTGTTCCCCGGCCGGAGCTGATCGCCTTACTCAAGACCAATTGCAACACGCCAGCGACGATGAGCGCTGGCAGTGTTGCACCAACGTCCGGGTACAGATTGGCCAGCAGATGGTAGGTGCAAATCCCGCCCAGCCAGGCCAGTAGCGTCATCCAGCGCAGGCCTACAGTCGCTGGACCATGGCTGCGACGACGCAGAATGAAGTGATCGACCAACACCACGCCGAACAGCGGCGCGAACACCGAGCCGATCAGCAGCAGGAAGTTCTGGTACTGCGCCAGCGGCGCGAAGCAGGCGATCAGCGTGCAGATGACGCCGATGGCCAGCGCCAGATGCTCGACCTTGGTTTTCAACAGAATCCCGCTGGAAACCGCCGCCGAGTGAATATCGGCAAAGGCGTTTTCCGACTCGTCGAGCAGAATCAGCAGCAACGGAATGCCCATCCCTGCCCCGGCCAGCGCCAACAGCAGTGCATTGGCCTCACCGCTTGGCGCGAATGCCAAAGTGTAGGCAACGCCCAGCGTCATCAGCCAGAAGTTACCGATAAAGAAGCCCAGTACCGTGCCGCCGAACACACCGCCTGCGCGTTTGCCGAAGCGCGAGTAGTCAGCGATCAGCGGCAGCCACGACAGCGGCATGGCGATAGCGATGTCGAAGCCCACCGCGAACGGCATCGAGCCATCGCCAGCGCGAGACCATAGGGCTGACAGATCGGCCTTGGCGAACAGGTTCCAGGTCAGCCAGACGCACGCCGCCAGCAACAGCCAGATGCCCCACTTGCGCAGGATCTGCCGCACGAAGGTCAGCGGGCCACTGACCGCCAGCAGGGTGGCCAGGCCGCCGAACAGCAGCGTCCACAACAACGGATTTGTCCACAGACTGCCTTCGCTGAACGCGCCGGCCGCGAGCAAACTGGCCGCATCGCGCATGACGATGATCTCGAATGAACCCCAGCCCACCAGTTGCAGCAGGTTGAGGATCGCTGGCACCCCCGCGCCCTTGGTGCCGAGGCTGAGCTTGAGCGCGGCCATCGACGACAGGCCGGTGTCGCTGCCGATCACGCCCACGGCAGCCAGCAGCAGAACGCCGACCAGCGTGCCGAGGAAGATCGCCAGCATCGAGCCGGACATGCCCAGGCCCGGCGCCAGCAACGCGCCGGTTTGCAGGACCATCAGGCCGATACCGAGGGAGAACCACAGGGAAAACAGATCACGCCCGCCAAATACCCGCTTGCTGGCGGGGACGGGAGCGTCGGGGGAATAGGTGCTGGGTGTGTTCACATTGTTTTCTCGAAGGAACATTGTTGTGGGGCGTCACGCGATCAAACCTGTGGGAGCGAATTCATTCGCGAGAGGTCCGTACATCCGACGCAAATCTGTCGTCCGTACAACCGCATCGCGAATGAATTCGCTCCCACAGGGGATCAGCTTATGACTAGACCTTTTTGTACAACTGGCTGCCTTCCTGCCTGAACCGCTCGGCCTGCTCGCGCATGCCTTCGGCCACCGACAGGTCAACCGCCTCGATCTTCTGGTTGGCCGCGTACTCGCGGACTTCCTGGGTGATCTTCATCGAGCAGAATTTTGGCCCGCACATCGAACAGAAATGCGCAACCTTGGCCGAATCCTTCGGCAGGGTTTCATCGTGATAGGAACGTGCGGTGTCCGGGTCCAGACCGAGGTTGAACTGGTCCTCCCAACGGAACTCGAAACGCGCCTTGCTCAAGGCGTTGTCGCGAATCTGCGCCCCCGGATGGCCTTTGGCGAGGTCGGCGGCGTGGGCGGCGATCTTGTAGGTAATGATCCCGGTCTTCACGTCGTCCTTGTTCGGCAAGCCCAAGTGTTCCTTCGGCGTGACGTAGCAGAGCATCGCGCAACCGAACCAGCCGATCATCGCCGCGCCGATGCCCGAGGTGATGTGGTCGTAGCCCGGCGCAATGTCGGTCGTCAGCGGGCCGAGGGTGTAGAACGGCGCCTCGTCGCAGCACTCCAGCTGCTTGTCCATGTTCTCCTTGATCAGCTGCATCGGCACGTGGCCCGGGCCTTCGATCATGCATTGCACGTCGTGCTTCCAGGCGATCTTGGTCAGCTCGCCGAGGGTTTCCAGCTCACCGAACTGCGCTTCGTCGTTGGCGTCGGCAATCGAGCCGGGACGCAGGCCATCGCCCAGCGAGAAGCTGACGTCGTAGGCCTTCATGATTTCGCAGATTTCGTCGAAGTGGGTGTAGAGGAAGTTTTCCTTGTGATGCGCCAGACACCACTTGGCCATGATCGAGCCGCCACGGGAAACGATGCCGGTGACGCGCTTGGCAGTCAGCGGCACGTAGCGCAGCAAGACGCCAGCGTGGATGGTGAAGTAGTCGACGCCCTGCTCTGCCTGCTCGATCAGCGTGTCGCGGAACAGCTCCCAGGTCAGGTCTTCGGCAACGCCGTTCACTTTCTCCAGCGCCTGATAAATCGGCACGGTGCCGATCGGAACCGGTGAGTTGCGGATGATCCACTCGCGGGTTTCGTGAATGTGCTTGCCGGTGGACAGGTCCATGACCGTGTCCGAACCCCAGCGAATGCCCCAAGTCAGTTTTGCCACTTCTTCTTCGATGGACGAACCCAGCGCGCTGTTGCCGATATTGCCGTTGATCTTCACCAGGAAGTTACGGCCGATGATCATCGGTTCCAGTTCGACGTGGTTGATGTTGGCCGGAATGATTGCGCGACCACGGGCGATTTCTTCGCGCACGAACTCTGGAGTGATCTCTTTCGGGATGCTGGCGCCGAAGCTGTGACCGGCGTGTTGCTGCTTCAACAGACCGGCAGCGCGGGCCTCTTGCAGCTTCATGTTTTCGCGGATGGCGACGTACTCCATCTCGGCGGTGATGATGCCCTGACGTGCATAGTGCATCTGGCTGACGTTGGCCCCGGCTTTTGCGCGGCGCGGGTTGCGCACGTGGGCGAAGCGCAGTTTGGTCAGCTCGGCATCGGCCAGACGCTGTTGCCCGAAGTCGGAGCTCAGGCCATCGAGGCGTTCAGTGTCGCCACGGTCATTGATCCACGCCGAGCGCACGTCGCCCAGCCCTTTGCGCACGTCGATGATGACGTTGGGGTCGGTGTAGGGGCCCGAGGTGTCGTACACGCAGACGGGTGCGTTGATCTCGCCACCGAAGTCTGTGGGCGTGACGTCCAGGCTGATTTCACGCATGGGCACGCGGATGTCCGGGCGCGAGCCCTGAACGTAGATTTTCTGCGAGCGGGTAAACGGCTGAACCGACCCCGAGTCGACCTGGGCGGATTCACTCAGATTGGCGTTTTTTAGTTTTGTACTCATCACGGGCTCTCCAGACATCATCCAGCGGCGGATTGATTTGTCGGAGCTTGAGCCTGATTCGAACGGACGGAGGCACCCTGAGATGAAACGGATGCTGAGAATCGAAAAACGAGGATTGTTCAATAATTGAACAAAGACGACCCCGGACGACACTCAAGAGGACTCGCCGGGAGACGAGAAATCTTGTTCCCTACGCAGGCGCTAACCTGATCAGGTTCAACGGGATCCGGATTATCCGATCTCAGCCTCATATCAAGGCACCCCGACAAGAACTGCGTCAGTCTAGACGTGGGACGGGGCAAACGCCAAGCGCGGAATTCAAACGCTCGTTAAATGGCTGATATGGCCGATTGTTGTCGAGATCGCACGGAACTACACTCGCTACGCGGCGCCAAACGCCGTCTGTATTCGGCTTGACGAAAGCGCTTTAACGAAACCAACTACCAGGGAATGTCTATGCTGCGCAAACTCTCATTGGCCATTGCCGTGTCGTATGCTTCGAATGCGATGGCCGGGGCAGCGGACTTGCCTCTGCCGACCAGAACCGGTCTGGTCAGCGTCTATCAGGAAGCCGTGAACAACAACGCCGATCTGGCTGCCGCCCGCGCCAGTTACGACGCGCAGAAAGAAATCGTGCCTCAGGCCCGCGCAGGTCTGTTGCCTAACCTTTCCGGCGGCGCCGATATCAATGACACCCGTACCAAGATCGATCAACCCTCTGCCGTGATCAATCGCAGCGGCACGGTCTATCGCGCGACCTTGAGCCAGCCCATCTTCCGCGCCGACCGCTGGTTCCAGCTCAAGGCCGCCAAGGACGTCAACGAACAGGCCATCCTGCAGCTCTCGGCCACCGAGCAAAATCTGATTCTGCAAAGTGCCGAAGACTACTTCTCGGTGCTGCGCGCCCAGGACAACCTGGCCTCGACCAAGGCTGAAGAAGCGGCGTTCAAACGCCAACTGGACCAGGCCAACGAGCGCTTCGATGTCGGCCTCTCAGACAAGACCGACGTGCTCCAGGCCCAGGCCAGTTACGACACCGCACGGGCTGCGCGCATCGTCGCCAAGCGTCAGGTGGACGATGCGTTTCAGGCTCTGGTGACCCTGACCAACCGCGAATACAACTCCATCGAAGGCATCGTCCACACCCTGCCGGTGCTGGCGCCATCGCCCAACGATGCGAAATCCTGGGTCGACACGGCCTCGCAACAGAACCTCAATCTGCTGGCCAGCAACTACGCCGTCAGCGCTGCCGAAGAAACCCTGCGCCAGCGCAAGGCCGGACACGCACCGACCGTCGACGCCGTCGCGCAATACGAAAAAGGCGACAACGACCCGCTGGGCTTCACCAACCCGAACTACACCGGGCAGAATTTTCACGGCAGCGTCGAACAACGCACCATCGGCCTGCAGGTCAACATCCCGATCTACAGCGGCGGGCTGACCAGCTCGCAAGTGCGCGAAGCCTATGCGCGCCTCGGCCAGAGCGAACAACAGCGTGAGGGCCTGCGTCGTCAGGTGGTGGAAAACACCCGCAACCTGCACCGCGCGGTGAACACCGATGTCGAGCAGGTGCAGGCGCGCAAACAGTCGATCATCTCCAACCAGAGCGCGCTGGAAGCCACGGAAATCGGCTATCAGGTGGGCACCCGCAACATCGTCGACGTGCTCGACGCGCAACGCCAGCTGTACGCCTCGGTGCGCGATTACAACAACACTCGCTACGACTACATCCTCGACAACCTGCGCTTGAAGCAGGCGGCGGGGACGCTGAGCCCGGGGGATCTGCAGGACTTGTCGCGTTATCTGAAATCCGATTACAACCCGGACAAAGATTTCCTGCCGCCGGACCTGGCGAAAGAGGCGGCAAAGAATTTCGAGCGCCCGTCGGAACGGTAGTTAAAAAAGCTTCTGCCCGGAGGGCGTAGGAGTCCAGCTTGCTGCGGACCGCGATCGGGCGATCTGCCACGAAGCGGCGGCAAACCCTGTGTCTGAGGCGTATCTGACACAACCAAGGTGTTCGGCTTTGCTGCCGGTGCCCGGCAGATCGCGAGCAAGCTGGGCTCCTACGCCCTCCGGGCAGAATCAAAAGCGGATCAGTGCAAGAATCTGCCGATCCCATCCAGCAACCGCTGCAACGCTCCCTGATTGGCCTTCATCACCGCCAACCCCGCATCGGCCATGGTTTTCGCCTGTTCAGGCTGCTCGATCAAACGCTGCACCACGGCAGCCAATCCCGCTGAATCACTCACCTCCTCCAACGCCCCGGCGCTGCGTAACATCGCGGCGATTTCGAGGAAGTTAAATAGATGCGGGCCGCTCAGGACGGGCTTGTCCAGCGCCGCAGGCTCCAGCAGGTTATGCCCGCCATTGGGCACCAGGCTGCCGCCGACAAAGGCGATGTCAGCCAGCGCATAGAGAAACAGCAGCTCGCCCATGGTGTCGCCGACCAGCACCGACGTGGCGTTAGTCACAGGCTCGGCGGTAGAACGCCGAACGCTGGCGAATCCCTGCTGCTGGCTCAATTCGAAGACGCTGTTGAACCGCTCGGGATGGCGCGGCACCAGGATCAGCAAGGCTTCGGAATGCTTTTTCAGCAGCTCGCGATGGGCCGCCAACACCACTTCATCTTCACCAGCGTGGGTACTGGCCGCGATCCAGACAGGACGATTTGTGGTCTGCCACTCTGCACGCTGCAGCTTCGCGCGCTCCAGCAGTTGCGGGTCGATGGTCAGGTCGAACTTGATCGAGCCGGTCACCGTCACGCATTCAGGGCGAGCGCCCAGATCGCGAAAACGATGGGCTTCGGTTTCGGTCTGCACCGCGATCAGGCTCATTTCAGCCAGCATCGGGCGGGTCAGTTTGGCGAACTTTCCATAGCCTCGCGCGGAACGTTCCGACAGACGCGCATTGGCCAAAATGGTCGGAATGCCTCGTCTCGCACACTGATGAATGTGGTTGGGCCACAGCTCGGTTTCCATGATCACGCCAATTTTTGGCTGAATGTGATCGAGAAAACGCCCCGCCGCCCACGGAAAATCGTACGGCAGGTAGCAGTGTTGAATCCGCGGTTCGTTGGCAAACATCGACTGGATGCGCTCGGAGCCTGTGGGGGTCATGCAGGTGACGGTGATCGGCAGCTGTGGATAACGCGCGAGCAAGGCGCGAATCATCGGCGCGGCCGCGATGCTCTCGCCCACCGACACCGCGTGGACCCAGATACCGCCCTTGCGCATGGGCGGTAATCGGCGGGCAAAACGCTCGCCGATGCGTTGCGCGTAAGCCGGAGCCTTGCGAGCGCGCAGCCACAGGCGCAGGGCGATGAGGGGCAGGCCGAGATGAAACAGGAAGCTGTAGAGAGTTCTATTCATGGGCGCGGAGTTTATCAGCCAATGGCCTTCAGATGATGGGTGAAACATTCGGCAAGCCAACGGGCGGCGGGCCCCAACGGTTCGTCGCGGCGCCAGACCATTTCCACCACCAGCGCAGGCGGCGTCCATTCGCTGCTCAGCTCGATCATCTGGTTCTGATAGGCCGGGTACTGCACCACATGCCGCGGCAGCCAGGCCCAGCCCAAGCCGCGCATCAGCAGCTCTGCCATCACGTAAAAGCTGTCGGCGCGCCAGACCTGCGGGCTCAGTTGCTCGCCTCCGGGATAGCCACTTTGCTGCGGCGCGATGAGCAATTGTCGATGCCGGGCCAGTTGCTGGCGAGTCACCACGGGCTCGCGGGCCAGGGGATGGTTGGTGGCGCAGACGGTGACCATCTCGACGCTGCCAAGCGCCCGCCGCTCGAGCGCTTCAGGCATCTGCTCATGATGGAACAACAGGCCCAGATCCGCACGACGCTCCACCAGCTTGCGCGCCACGTCACCCTGAGCCCCGCTGGCCAGTTGCACCTCAACACTTGGGAAACGCTGATCCAGCTTGTCCAGGCTGTCGAGCACCGGCTGATAGGGCATTGCCTCGTCATGTGCCAGCCGCAGACGCGCTTCCTGCCCGCGCATCAAGGCCAGCGCGCGCCCTTCCAGCCGATCGCATTGACGCAACAACTCTCGCGCCTCTTCAAGCAACGCCGTGCCCGCTTCCGTCAAACGCGGCTGACGCCCGCTGCTGCGATCAAACAGGCTCACCCCCAGATCGGTTTCCAGCATCGCAATGGCGCTGCTGACCGCCGACTGCGCGCGCCTGGAATCCCGCGCCACCGCCGAAAACGAACGTTGTTCAGCCACGCTGACGAACAGCCGAATCTGCTCAAGATTCCATTCCATAACAGGGCAACCTATCAGCCACAGAGATAGGTAATGACTTTACCCCATCTGCACACTCTCTAGAATCGCCGTCATTGAAGACCGTTTGCGCCAAGAGGGTTATCACCATGTCTGCCTACTACCTGCTCGCCATCGCCATCTGCGCCGAAGTCATCGGCACCGTTTCCATGAAGGCCGTCAAAGGCCTGAGCACGCCCCTGCCCTTGCTGCTGGTGATTGTCGGCTATGCAGTGGCCTTCTGGATGCTGACGCTGGTGGTGCGCACGATTCCCGTGGGCGTGGCGTACGCCGTGTGGGCGGGCATGGGCATCGTCATGGTGAGCATTGCGGCGCTGATCATTTATGGCCAGAAGCTCGACCTGCCCGCAATCGGCGGCATGGCCCTGATTGTCGCGGGCGTGGTGGTGATCCAGCTGTTCTCGAAAACGGCGGGTCATTAAAGGGCCACACAAAAGCGGCTTCCCTTATAATGGCGAGATTCGTTTCGCCATCTGAGGTCTCCATGCCATCTGCTATTTCCACTGACGTCCTGATTGTCGGCGCGGGCGTTGCCGGTCTCTGGCTCAATGCGCGTCTGCGTCGGCAGGGGTTCTCGACGATCGTGGTGGAAAGCGCCAGCCTGGGGGGCGGGCAGACCGTTAAATCGCAAGGGATCATTCACGGCGGCGCCAAGTATGCGCTGCACGGCGCGCTGTCCGGTGCGTCGGAGGCCATCGCTGACATGCCGCGCCGCTGGCGTGAAGCCCTGGCCGGCAAGGGTGAGCTGAATCTCTCGGGCGTGCGCCTGCTCTCCGAAGCGCATTACCTGTGGTCGCCGGGCACCCTGGCCGGGAACCTCACCAGTTTCTTCGCCAGCAAGGCGGTGCGCGGGCGTGTCGATCAGGTCAAAGGCAGCGACCTGCCGCCTGCCCTGCAGGACCCGCGCTTCAAGGGCAAGGTGTATCGCTTGGCGGAGCTGGTGATCGACGTGCCGAGCCTGATCGAAAAACTGGCCGAGCTCGCCGACGACAGTCTGCTGGCAGGCGAGAAGATCGAGCCACTGCTGCACGAAGGCGAATTGGTGGGCCTGCGCGTCGACGGCCGCGACATCCATGCCCAGCGTGTGGTGCTGAGCGCAGGCGGCGGTACGGCTGACCTGCTCAAGACACTCAACGTCAGCCACCCGGCCATGCAGCGTCGCCCGCTGCATATGGTCATGGTCAAGGGCCCGACGCTCAAGCCGCTGTACGCCCATTGCCTGGGCGGCGGGCCTAAACCGCGCATTACCGTGACCACACATCCGGCCGCCGACGGCCAGTGGGTCTGGTACCTGGGCGGCGATATTTCCGAAGCTGAAGGCGTGGCCCGGGAGCCTGCCGAGCAGATCGCGGCGGCGAAAAAAGAACTGTCGCAGTTGCTGCCGTGGGTGGACCTGAGTCAGGCGCAATTCGCAACGATGCGCGTTGATCGCGCCGAGCCTCAGCAAAGCGGCCTGGTGCGTCCGGACAATGCATTCCTCGACGTGCAAGGTCGCCTGATGGTGGGCTGGCCGACCAAGCTGGCCCTGGCCCCAGACTTCGCCGATCGCGTGCTGGCGTCGCTGTCGCGGGACGACATTCACCCGATCCCGCAACCGGCCTGCTCCGGCCTGCCCCGCCCGCCGATGGCCAAAGCGGTGTGGGATGTCCTGCTGCCATGAAAACCCTGCACGATCTGCATCGACCGTTGGGCAGCCTGGGCATCGACGTTTCTCCGATTGGCCTGGGCACCGTCAAGCTGGGCCGCGATCAGGGCGTCAAGTACCCCAGCGGCTTCACCATTCCCGATGACGATGAGGCGCGCATGCTGCTTAAGCTGGCGCGGGATCTAGGCATCAACCTGATCGACACCGCGCCCGCCTATGGCCGTAGCGAAGAGCGCCTCGGCCCGCTGTTGCGCGGCCAGCGTCAGGACTGGGTGATTGTCAGCAAGGTCGGCGAAGAGTTCGACGCAGGCCAGTCCCGTCATGACTTCAGCGCCGTCCACACGCGGCTGTCGGTAGAACGCAGCCTGAAACGTCTCGAAACGGATTTCATCGATTTGGTTCTGGTGCATTCCGACGGCAACGACCTGCACATTCTCGACGAGTGCGAGGTGTACCAGACCCTCGCCGACCTCAAGCGCGAGGGCAAGATTCGCGGCTTCGGCTTCTCGGGCAAAACTGTCGAGGGCGGGCTGCAGGCCTTGCAGCACGGCGACTGCGCCATGGTCACCTACAACCTCAATGAGAGAGGCGAAAAGCCTGTGCTCGACTACGCTGCTGCACACGGCAAAGGCATTCTGATCAAGAAAGCGCTGGCCAGCGGGCACGTTTGCCTGAGCCCCGGCGTCGATCCGGTGCAGGCCAGTTTCGAGTTGCTGTTTGGGCACCCCGGCGTCACCGGTGCTATTGTCGGAACGATCAATCCGCTGCACCTGTCCCACAACGTGGCCACTGCCGCTGCCGTGATTCGTCGTCAGGATTGACGACGGGCGGCCGACCCCAACGCAAGAAGGAGCCGATATGCCGCGAACGCTGATCCGCAAGAACCCCAGCAACTTCAAGACCCTGCCGCTGCTCGTCGAAGCCACTCCCGAAGGCCTGAGTTACCAGAGCGTCGGGATGCCGCTCAACTTCTCTCAGACCCTGCAACGCCGTCGCAAGATCGAGGTGGAGAGTAGCGAGCGTTTTTCCACGGAGCTGGCGAATCTGGGCGTGTCGGTGCGGTTGACCCTCAACTGGCAAAACCGCGATTACTGGGTGCTCGTGCGTCAACGTCGCCAGGATCGGGGCGACGTGGTGCTGAAATTGATTTCCGGCTATGTCCCCGCCCACGAGCTGAATTTGCCGCTGCTGACGGCGATCCAGGAAGTGGCAGAGGAATGCCTGATCGAAACCCCGCAAGGCTGGCTCAGCGGACGTTTCAACGACACTTGGCTGCCGGCGCCCTACGCGGCTGCCCTGCATTATCGCGAGGCCATGCCCTTTCGCCTGAGCCCGTTGTCCGGCGCGGCTCGCCCGGTGCGCTGCGGCAGCCTGAACCTGATCGAGCGGCCCCGCGCCTACGTGCATTTACCGACCGCGTCATTGCAGCTGATCTATGATATGCGCCTGGAAGTGCCGAAAGACGCACGCCCTTTGAGCCTGTTTCACGTCGACGAGAGTCTGGAGAACGATCAACTGGTCGCGCGGCTCAATCGCAGCAAGCCTGACCTTTATCTGATGCCACTGGAAAACGGCTCGCCGCTGCCAGAGCTGTACACCCTGAAGAACGACAAGCTGTCACCGGCGGGTACCCGGGGGCTTTACCTGGCGGAGAGTTTTGCGGCGCAGGAGGGCTGGGTGGTGCGCGAGGAGAGGATTCGCTGGAAGGACTGGCTGCTGCAGCAAGGCATGGTGCCGCCGAAAGCGAAGAAGACCGGGATCAAGCGTCGGTTGAAAGTAGGTGCCAAACAGCTGCTGCGCATGGCGCGGCAGAAGCTGCACAAGTAATAGGCCACGACACACTTTTATTGGTATAGGCAAAACCCTGTGGGAGCGATTCCTTCGCGAAGGACCAGGACGATCAACACATCTGCGTCGCCTGGCCTATTTTTTCGCGAAAAATTCTCCCACAGTTCGAAAGCGCCGCCTTCGGAATCCCCAATACCGAGGCCCAACGACGACTGAACTACTGCCCGCGAATCTTCTCGACGATGGCCGTGGTCGAGCTGTTTTCCACCAGCCCCAACACCCGCACTTCGCCACCGTAGGCCTGGACAATCGGCGCGCCGACCACCTGATCCACGCTGTAATCGCCGCCTTTGACCAGTACGTCCGGTTTGACGTGGGTCAGCAGATTCTCAGGGGTGCCTTCCGGGAAGCTGATTACCCAGTCCACCGCGCCCAACCCCGCCAGTACCGCCATGCGACGGTCGACGCTGTTGATCGGACGGCCCGGCCCCTTGAGACGGCTGACGGAGGCGTCGTCGTTGACCGCAACGATCAGACGATCGCCCTGAGCACGCGCCTGCTCCAGGTAGGTAACGTGGCCGGCATGCAGAATGTCGAAGCAGCCATTGGTGAACACGATTTTCTCGTTATGAGCGCGAGCGTCGTCGATGGCCAGCAGCAGCTGGTCGAGGCTCAGCACGCCACGCTCGGAACCTTCGGCCCGCTGAATGGCGCGGCGCAGTTCAGGCGCGCTGATCGCCGCCGTACCCAGCTTGCCGACAACAATGCCGGCTGCGAGGTTGGCCAGCGCCACCGCGTGGGGCAATTCTTCTCCTGCCGCCATGGCTGCCGCCAGGGTGGAAATCACAGTGTCGCCAGCGCCGGTCACGTCGAACACTTCGCGGGCGCGGGCTGGCAGGTGCAGCGCTTGTTGGTCAGGGCGCAACAAGGTCATGCCGTGCTCGCCGCGGGTCACCAGCAGCGCGCCGAGCTCCAGATCGGCCATGAGTTGCGCCCCCTTGGCCACCAGCTCGGCTTCATCGACGCAATGGCCGACGATGGCTTCGAATTCGCTGAGGTTCGGGGTAATGAGGCTGGCGCCGCGATAGATGGCGAAGTCCTTGCCCTTCGGATCGGCCAGCACCGGAATGCCACGGTCGCGAGCGGCCTTGATCAACCCCTGATGGTTTTTCAACGCGCCTTTGCCGTAGTCGGAAAGCACCAGCACCTTGACACCTTCGAGCAGCGCGTCGACCTCAGTGCTCAGCGCCACGGCGTCGGTGGCGAACGGTTCTTCGAAGTCGATGCGCAGCAGTTGCTGGTGGCGGCTCATGACCCGCAATTTGACGATGGTCGGCTGATGCGCGATGCGCTGGAAGCGAGCGGTCACGCCTGCGGCCTTTAGGCTGTTGCTTAGGCTCTCGGCGGCTTCGTCTTCACCGGTAACACCAACCAGCGACGCCTTGGCGCCCAGCGCTGCGATGTTCAGCGCCACGTTGGCGGCGCCACCCGGACGGTCTTCGATCTGATCGACCTTGACCACCGGCACCGGCGCTTCGGGGGAAATCCTTGAGGTACCGCCATGCCAATAGCGGTCGAGCATGACGTCGCCCACCACGAGAACTGGTGCCTGATCGAAACGCGGCATGGACAACTTCATCGAACAACCCGTAACTAAGAATGAACAGGGGCCGAATCTTAGCACAGGGTTGCGAAGGCTTGAGGCCTTGAGGAAAAGTCGGTCTGACACAGCGGATTATTTAGTTGTGGGAAACGGCCGAGCCGTTTCCCACAGGCACAATCACACAGCCCCGACCGGCGCTGGCTCGTCGAGCCCCATGGCGTGCAGGCGGGCGTAATAGCCGTTCTGCGCCAGGAGCTCGGCATGAGTACCGCGCTCGACGATACAGCCCTGATCCATCACCAGAATCAGGTCGGCTCGTTCGATGGTCGACAGCCGGTGAGCGATCACCAGCGTGGTTCGGCCTTTCATCACGTGATCCAGAGCAGCCTGGATGTGACGCTCGGACTCGGTGTCCAGCGCCGACGTCGCCTCGTCGAGAATCAGCAGCGGCGAGTTCTTGAGCAGCGCCCGGGCAATCGCCAATCGCTGGCGCTGGCCGCCGGAGAGCAGCACGCCGTTCTCGCCCACCTGCGTGTCGAAACCTTCAGGTAACTGCTCGATGAACTCCCTGGCATAGGCATCGGCGGCTGCAGCCTCGATATCGGCACGCGGCGCACCGGCCAGATCGCCATAGGCGATGTTGTTGGCGACGCTGTCGTTGAACAGGGTCACGTTCTGGTTCACCTGAGCCACGTGGCGGCGCAGGTTACGCAGGCGATAATTCTCGATCTCAACGCCATCGAGCAGAATCTCGCCCGAGGAGTGGTGATAGAAGCGAGGAATCAGGTTGGCCAGCGTCGACTTGCCGCTGCCGGACCGCCCCACCAGCGCAATCATCTGCCCGGGCGCTGCCGAGAAGCTGATGTCGTGCAGCACCTTGCGCTCGGTTTCCGGGTAGGTGAAGTTCAGGTTGCGAACCTCCAGATGGCCCTCGACCCGCTCTTTTTCCACGGTACCGGTGTCGACTTCAGGCTCGACGTCGAGCTGTTCGAAGATGCTTTCTGCACCCGCGACGCCCTTTTGAATGGTCGAACTGACTTCCGACAACTGACGAATCGGCTTGGGCAGCAGGCCCGCCGCCGTGATGTAGGCCACCAGATCACCGGCAGTCGCATCGCCGCGCAGCCACAGCACGAGGAACATCAGCACAGCCATCGCGGTGTAGATCACCAGCTGCAGCATCGGCGTGTAGATCGAGCCGGTCTTGGTCATACGCAGTTGCTTGTCGGTGTTGCTGGTGCTGGCTTTGGCGAAGCGCTCTTCTTCGTATTTCTCACCACCGAAGCTGCGAACGACGCGATAGCCCTGGATGGTTTCCGACGCAACGTGCGTCACATCCCCCATCGCCACCTGAATTTTCTTGCTCTGTTTACGAAATTTCTTACTCGAACTGCCGACCATGACTGCGATCAACGGCAGGATCGCCAGCATCACGATGGTCAGTTTCCAGTTCATCCACACCAGGTAAAAGAACAGGAAAACGATGGTCAGGCCTTCACGAATCACCACCTTGATTGCGTCGGTCGCCGCCCCCGTGACCATGGTCACGTTGAAGGTGATGCGCGAAATCAGATGACCGGAGTTGTGGGTATCAAAATAACGGTTGGGCAGGACCAACAGCTTATTGAACAACTCAACGCGCAGGTCGTGAACCAGCCCAAGGGAAACCTTGGCCAGGAAGTAGTTGCCCAAATACGACCCCAGGCCTTGCCACGCCGCGATCAACACGATCAACAGCGGCACCGCTTGAAGCAATTGCAGGTCCTTGAGGTACGGCGTGTTGGGAAACAGCGCCGCCTCAGGGTTGGTCAGACCATCGACGAAATACTTGAGGATGCCCGCCAGCATGGGCTGGGTAGAGGCGAAGATGACAAAACCGACGATGCTGAGCAGGAAGATACCTACGTAAGGCTTAACGTAAGTCAGCAGTCGGAAATAGATTTTCAGGCTGGATGATTCGCTTTTTTCTGGCGTGCTCATGGTCATCGATACGATAAAAAGAGCCGAAATACTAACACACAGGCAGAGCATTGGGCCTGGGGTGAGCCGCTGAGGTATGATGGCCGCCTTTTCCGAAGGAGCCCGCATGCGCGCACTCGCCTACTCTGACTACCAAGCCTTACGCAGCGATGCTGAAGTCATTGAAGCCGACTTCTTTGGGGACAAGGTGCTGCGCCTGACCGATGGCAACTTCATGAAGTTGTTCCGGCGCAAAAGGCTGATCTCGTCGGCGGCCCTGTATCCCTACGCCAAGCGCTTCGCCAACAACGCTCTGACCCTGCACAAACGCGGCATTCCGTGCCCGAACGTGCTGGAGACCTACCGGGTGAGCGATATCGCGCGTGATGTCGTGCATTACCAGCCACTGCCCGGCAGTACGCTGCGCCAGTTGATTGCCGAGCCGGAGCATTTCAACGACGTAGCGTTGCTGCGAAAGTTTGGACGCTTCGTAGCCGAGTTGCACAACCAGGGGATTTACTTTCGCTCGCTGCACTTGGGCAATGTGGTGATGACGCCGGAAAACGAATTCGGGCTTATCGACATCGCCGACCTGAAGACACTGCGCCGCCCGCTGCGCAAAAGCCTTTGTCTGCGTAACTTTCAGCACATGCGTCGTTACAAGAACGACCACGCCTGGCTGCTGCAAGGAAACGGTGACGTGTTTCTCGAGGCCTACATCGAACACAGCGCTCATCAATGGAAACGTCAGGTACTCACAGAGCACCTGGCACTGGCCGATCAGGCCTGAGGCGGGATGGCTGTATCCCTGCGTTCCGATTTGCCCAGACACAGCGACAGCACGAACGGCATCCACACCACCATCCACATGGCACGCGCCCGTCCGAACACGGTAAACACATCGAATTGCACCGCGACCGTGGCGAAGACCCAGATCATCAGAATGGCCATGCCCAGCGCCTCATCGCGGTGACGCCAGGCGCGCAAGCCCAGCCACAGCCATAACACGCCCCACAGTACTGTGAACGGAATGCCAAATTGCACAGCAGTGTCGAATATCAGGTTGTGGCAATGGCCAAAGACAACACCACCCGCCGAGACTTCATAATCACTGCTCAGACCGATACCCAGCCAAGGCCGCTGGTGAATCAGATCGATAGCGCCCTTGATCAGCTGCATACGCTGGGAGTCACCCCGCTGCAGGAACGACGGCTCGAAAACGGCCAAGGCTACGGTCGCGACCAGGGCCAGGATCGCCAGGGTGCGGTGAAACCGCCCGCCGCCCAGCAGCACGACCATCCCGGCCACGGCCATCAGTGAGACGATCGAACCACGGCTTGCGGTCATGATGACGAAAACAATCGAACATGCCTGAAGCAGCGCCCAAATGATGCGGCCACTGACTTTCTGCGGCCACCAGGTGCAACTGAGCACGACCAGTGCGGCGATGGTGTACCCGGCCGGATTGGGATTATCCATGAAGCCGCCGAATCCGTACATCCGGTCGATACCACGTATCGGATAGGCGATTAAAGCTGCCAAGGAGTAAAGCCCCGCCAGCCCTCCCCACAGAATCATCATGCTCTGCAAAGGCCGATTGAACGTCCGTCCCCAGACGATCCAGCCCAGGATCAGCATGAGAAAGAACAGTTCGCGCTTGATGATGGTCAGGTAGCGATCTGCCCCGGCGCTCCACATCAGCGAAGCCAGCGACCAGGCGAACAGCAGCAAAAACAGCCACAGCTCGCGGCGATTGAGCACCGTATGGCGGAACTCATGAAAATAACGAACGATCAGGTACAGGCAGGGCAGGTAAACGAATGCAGTCAGCAGCCAGCTGTAGAACTTCATCGTAGGCGTCAGCAAAACGCCAGCGACACTCCAGAACAGACCGAAGGCCAGCAAAACACCCGCCATGCCAAGATGGTCGCAGATGGAACGAAGTTGTTCGCTGCCTGTTGAAAAAAAACGGTGGACCCATGGTTGGGTGTTTTGAAACTGACTCACTGGGCACCTTTGGGCTTACGGTATTTGAATACAAAATGTCTGAATCGCTTCCACGTCACGCGATTCCAGCGGTGCACCGGTATGCTGGCGAACAGGCCACGCGCGAACGGCTTGTCCGCCACGACCGACTCCTTCAACGCTTTGTTGATGATCGCCAGGCGTCCCGCTTCGTAGGCTGGATTATCGCGATAAGCGTCGATCACTTTCAGGTCATAGATCAACTGACTCTTGTATGCAGTCTTGGAAATATTGGTGTCGTGACGTCGGTACAGCGTGACCCGGTCCGGAAGAATGTGCACTTGATAGCCCGCCTTGGCGATGCGCAGGGTCATCTGGAAATCCTGAACCTTGATCGCGGGGTCATAGCCACCCACCTTGTCAATGGCCTCGCGGCGATACATGGCCACCGGCCCGCCGACGGCATAGGCGTCTGCCAGTAGTTCGTCGAAACTCCAGCGCTGCACCAACGCCTGTCTGGCCACCTTGTGTTTGAGCGGTTTGCCATTGGAGTCGATGTAGACGACCTTTGCCCCCAGCAACCCGACTTCCGGGTGCTCCTGCATGTAGCTGACCTGACGGCGGATCCGCCCAGCCAGCATGACGTCATCGGAATCGTGGGTCAGCACAAGATCACCGCGCGCGTGGCTCAAAGCATAATTGAGCGCAGCGCTGACGCCTTGGTTGTCCTGCTGATAGAACTGAAAACCATGAACACGACGCAGCGCCTCAATTTTCTCAGCGCTTGCGTCGGTCGAACCATCGTTGACGACGATCAGTTCAAAATTGTCGTAGTCCTGCTCCAGCACGCTGAGCAGGGACTCTTCGATGTAACGTTCATGGTTGAAACACGGCACTAAAATCGAGACTAATGGCCATTTCATACCCGCACTCGATCCTTGGCTTCTGGCTGCGCCTTCAATAGCCAAACCCCTGAGAGCTGGCGTCGGGTGCTGTGGCAACCGGACAGTGATAAAAATGGCATGCGCAGAGTATCTAGTTTCAAATTAGTATCATTATTCTCAGGGCAAAAAACAGTCAAATCAAATCCCCAGCACTGCCCGCAGCTTCGCTAAACCGCTCATTGGAGCCTGGGGACGCAGTGCCGGTTCCAGCTCACGAACGATCCTTGCACCAATGGCCCCAAAACTGAACTGCGACACTGCCAGGTTGCGTCCGTTGAGCGCAATACGCTCAGCCAGTGCCGGATCGTTTCGCAGAATGGCCAGCTTCTCCTGCAACTGGGGGATATCGCTGTAGAACACCACATTGTGCATGTCCTGCAGGCCCAGCGCGCGGTTTTCGGCCTCACCCTGATCATAGGCAAACAGCACACAGCCACACGCCATGGCTTCGAAATTCTTGATCATGTATTCGCCCATGCCGACGTCGGCACTGACGAAGAAGCGAATGCGGTTGAGCGTATCGCAGTATTCCTCACCGGACTTGGTGCGGGTCACGACCAGCGTTTCCACACGCCCCAGTTCGTCCAGCAAGGCCTTGCGGCCGCTGTAGGCGACGCTGTTGGTGCTGCCGACGAACGCAAGTTCCATGTCCCGCTCGCGGCCCTGATCGGCGAGCAGTGTCTGATCGTAGCCTTTGGGCACGAACACGGCGTCGAAGCCCTCCCCTCGCAGACGCTCGCTGACCACGAAGCCGGAGCTCAGCACGCGCACCCACGGCAGCTTGCGGTAGTGGGCGCTGAACTTGCCGGTGTATTTGCAGGGGATGTAGTTCTGGTAGGCATCGTGCTCGAGGATGACCAGATTGGGGACGGTGCGGATGAAACCTGCCTGACGGATCTCCTGCTTGAAACGCAGGAAAAACACGATGCGGTCGTACTTCGTGACGTCGACATGCTGGCGGAAATAGCGCCGCAGGTTGCGCTGCTCATCCGAATCCAACCAGCGCAGGTCGCACTCACAGTTGGCAGCAACGCCTTCGTACAGACGATCCAGAATCGCGCGCTGCTCTTTCTGAACCAGAAATAGAACCTTCATGGGCTTCCTTATCAAACCGGATCACTGTCCGCCGGCCGCTCACCCCTGCAGCGAGGTCATGAGGGCGATCAGAGCTCTCTGCGCCAGAACAGCTCGTGACGACGCACGGCCTTTCTGAAAAATTCATTTTCGCCTTCAGCCGGCCACTGCCGACCCGCCAAAACCGTCTGCAGCCAGCGGCGTATCCGACGCTTGAGCGCAGCCGAAGGCTGCAGGTCATGCATCATACCCAAGGCCATGGCCTTGTCTCGCTGTTGTTCGATATTCAGCTCGATACTGTAAGGCACCAGCGCCTGCGTCGCATCGAAGACCGGTGGCAGCGAAACACCGCTGTAGGCGTTGCCCATTGGCCAGCGATCATTGTCGTGAAGGTGATTGGCGTAGCCGAGAATCACTCGGGGCTGCCACTCAAGACCCTGCAGCGCCTCAAGTACAGCGGCTTGCGAGCAGATATGATCGGGGTGGGGATCGATGGCGCCGTGGGGCATGACCAGCACCTCTGGCCTGGCCTTAACCAGTAACGCGCGCAGGTCCGCGATCAGGTTGTTCCAGGTCGGCGCACCATCGACATCGCCTGGCAGCGCCAGAGTATTGAACTGCCGGAATATCCGCGTATCGCTCAGATCGGCTTCGCGCGAGGCGATCGGCTGATCGGGTGCCGCCTGCATGGCTGGAAGCTGGAGACAGAAATACCCCAGCTGCACGCAGCGCGACTCCGGCACGCCCGCCCAGCGCGGCACGGTGATGCTGTCCCAGGCGCGCAAACGGCCTTTCAAGCGAGCCGCCTCAGGGCGACTCATGCCCATTTGCTGATAGTGCTCGGCTTCAATTTCACCGGCGGTCAGGGTCACGATCCAGCTTTCATCGGCCTGGCTGTACAACCCGAAGGCCGCCAGCTCGGCGTCATCGGCGTGGGGCGCGATGACCATCACGCGTTGGCGGCGGGCATCGTCGTGGCGGAACGACCACAGACGTGGCTGCCCCTGAATGTGGCAATAACGCCCGCGAAGGCGCAGCTCGCCCGACATGAGCGCCGCCTGAAAACCGGTGAGATTGAGATAACGCAAACCGCTGACGCCACGCTCGAACGCCTGAACGTCGTCAAGCCCTGCGCCGCGCAGTTCGA
The DNA here is from genome assembly GCF_059421985.1 of Pseudomonas sp. GW821-FHT02A11. NCBI lineage: Bacteria > Pseudomonadati > Pseudomonadota > Gammaproteobacteria > Pseudomonadales > Pseudomonadaceae > Pseudomonas > Pseudomonas sp. GW821-FHT02A11. Next base: position 165,357 of record NZ_JBWKWB010000008.1, on the reverse strand, counting down.
TGCGGGGGTCAAAAAAACGCCCCAGCCATGAGCTTCTGATCGACAGGCCCAACACCAGCGTTTCGCCGCCGATCAGCTCGGGGAGCTGCTCGAACGACAGCGCATCCCCCTGTAAACGCACACCCGCCACTTCGTTCTGCGCAGGCAGTTGGTACTGATAGTCCTCGCCCGGCGAATAGAACAGGTGATCGGAAAACCAAGCCTCATGGGCCATCCAACCCAGTACCGCCAGCCCCAGCGGCAGCCACCAGGCGACCAGCACGCCGACCAGCACCAGCAGCACCAATGCCACCAGCAAGGCCAGGCGCTTGTTGCGGCGGTGGCGCTTGAGCAGTTCCTGTTTGCGGCTCAAATCTGAAATACCGGTACGGGGTTGCACCAACGATCCTTGTACTCACGATCGGCGCGACCAAAGGAAAATCGCAGCGCCTTGCCCCGCGCGCGCGCATCCTCCCAGGCGCTTTGCGTGTTGAGAAAGCTCAACACGCTGCCAGGGCTGAAGTCGCGGGTTTCGGGGTCAACGCCGCCGTTGATGTATTCGATGCTGATCCACTCCGGCGCCTCGACGCGGTAAATCAGCTGAATGGCGATGGGCGCGTCATGGAGAAAAATCACCGAGCCAATCAGCAGCTCGCGCAGCAGCTCGACCACATCAGCCATGCGCTCGGCGCCAGTGGCGGCAAAGCCCCAGCGGCGCTGGAACAGATCGCAGTACATGCGCGCGATCTCAGCGCTGCTGAAGTCGGTGACCGGACGTACAACGCCCCCCGCCTCCTCAAGCAGACGCAGTTCGCGGCGCTGGTTGTAGCGGAATTTCTTCGACAGGTCTTCCGGGGTACGGGCTATGGCCAGGGATTCGGCCTGAGGCTTGAGCGTCGCGATGCGGCCTTGATTCAGTTCCGACAGATAACGCCCCGCGTGACGCAACGGCACCTGAGCATCGGCGGCCGCCGGCAGGATCAACTCGGCATTGCCCAGGTCGAACAGACCCTTCTTACCGTGGCGCTTGAGCACGTCCTTGGACAACGCCAGCGAGCGGCCCCAGGTCGGGATCGCGGCTTTCAAGTCGCCGCGGTGCTCCCAGGCCAGATAACGCACCGGGATTGCGGCCAGGCCGGCCAAGCGCTCGACTACCAGCGGGTGCGTCGCAACGCTGCCACCGAAACGCTGCCAGGCCTGCTCATAGGCAGGCGCATCGATCAGCGTCCAGCCACGTTCGCGCCAGGCTTGAAAACGATTGAGCATCAGGCCTCCGCAGTCAGGTCGGTGACTTGCGGCAAGCGCCAGAACACGTTGCGAACAGCCTCGTCGGAGAATCGCTCACGCAGTCGCTCCAGCATCATTTCGGCGCAGGATTGGCGTTGCTCGGCATCGAGTCGCGACAGATGAACCAGGCCTTGGGCCAGATGCTCGGCATCACCGAGCGGGAACAGGATGCCCACGCCTTCGACGACTTCCTTCGCGCCACCGGCAGCCGTTGCAATCAACGGCACACCCGCGACCATCGCTTCGAGCAGCACCATGCCGAAGGGCTCGTGATCGGAGCTCAAGGCAAAAGCGTCGAACGCCTTGTAATAGCGACTGGCTTGAGGGACCTGCCCCCGCAGCAGGACCTGCCGACCGATGCCCAACTCCATCGCCAGTTCCTTGAGATCCTGCTCCAGACGCCCCTTGCCCAGAATCACCACCTCGCTGTTGGCAGGCAGGCTGGGCAGAGCCTGGGCGAAGCCCCGCAGCAACGTGGCTTGGTCCTTGTCCGGGTGCAAACGGCCGACGTTGCCGACGATCCACGCATCCTGCGGCAGCCCCAAGGCTTCGCGGGCTAGCTCGCGAGGGAGTTGCGTCGCGGCGAGCGCCTGGACATCGATGCGGTTGTACAGCGTCTGAATCCGGCCGGTCGGCCACTTTGGCAGGCACTTGCGCATGTCGTCTCGCACCGCATCGGACACACCGAGCAGGCTCAGGCGCATGCGAAACAGGTGCGCGAACAGTTTGCGGCTGCGACGTTGATAGTCGCCGAAAGCGTGATGCACACCGATCACCGGCAAACGGGTTGCCAGCAACGCGATGTAGATTGGCTTGAAACGGTGGGCGATGCAGAACGCGAAATTGCGGGACGCAGCGATTTTACGAAGATCGCGAATGGCGCCCAGCTTCAGGCCACGAACGGCCTTGGAGCTGTATTCCATGAACAGCACTTCATCCGAAGCGCAGCCGGCGGCCACGTCAGGATCGGCAGCGCCGGTCAGGAATACCGTGGTCACCCGGTATCCCTTGCCGGCGAACAGGCTGGCGTATTGACGAGCACAGTCCAGAAACGGCCCATCATAGCCGTGGCAGAACTGCAGCACATGACGCTCAGCCGAGCGTGTCATAGGTGTCCGCGCCGTCTTTGACTACCAGAATGTCTTCCATGATCAGATACTGCAGGTCCGAGCCGAAGAACATGTTCAGGGCATCGGTGGGCGAGCAGATCATCGGCTCGCCACGACGGTTGAGCGAGGTGTTCAGCGACACGCCGTTGCCGGTCAGGTTTTCCAGCGCCTTCATCATGTCGTAGTAGCGCGGGTTGTATTCACGCTTGAGCACCTGGGCACGGGACGTGCCGTCTTCGTGGACGACTTCCGGCACGCGGGTCTTCCACTCTTCAGCCACTTCGAAGGTGAAGGTCATGAACGGCGCGGGGTGATCGATCTTGATCATCTGCGGCGCGACGGTGTCGAGCATCGACGGGCAGAAAGGTCTCCAGCGCTCACGGAACTTGATCTGATGGTTGATGCGATCAGCCACACCAGCGACGCTCGGGCAGCCGATGATCGAACGACCGCCGAGGGCGCGCGGACCGAACTCCATGCGCCCCTGGAACCAGGCCACCGGGTTGCCATCGACCATGATTTTGGCAATCTGCTCGGGCATGTTTTCCAGCTTGCGCCACTTGGGCTGGCTCGGGTGACGGGCGCAGGCCGCGATCACGTCTTCGTTGCTGTATGAAGGGCCGAGGTAGACGTGTTCCATCTTCTCGACCGGCACGCCGCGAGCGTGGGAGACGTACGCCGCCGCGCCGACCGCGGTACCGGCGTCACCGGAGGCCGGCTGAACGAACAGCTCCTTGACCTCGGGACGGGCGATGATTTTCTGGTTCAGCTTGACGTTCAGCGCGCAACCACCGGCGAAGGCGATCTTGCCGGTTTCCTTGAGGATGTCGCCCAGATAGTGATCCATCATCTGCAGCGCCAGCTTCTCGAACAGCGCCTGCATGCTGGCGGCATAGTGGATGTAGGGTTCGTCGGCGATGTCGCCTTCGCGCTTGGGCCCCAGCCACTCGATCAGTTTTGGCGAGAAGTAGAAGCCCTTGCCCTTCTCTTTATAACGGCGCAGGCCGATGACATTGGCGTATTCGGTGTTGATCACCAGTTCGCCGTTTTCAAAGCTGGCCAGACGCGAGAAATCGTATTTGGTCGCGTCGCCATACGGCGCCATGCCCATGACCTTGAATTCGCCGTCGAGCATTTCAAAGCCGAGAAACTCGGTGATCGCGCCGTACAGGCCGCCCAGGGAATCAGGGTCGAAGAATTCCTTGATCTTGTGGATCTTGCCGTTTTCGCCGTAGCCGAAGAACGTGGTGGCGTACTCACCCTTGCCGTCGATACCCAGGATCGCGGTTTTCTCCTTGAAACCGGAGCAGTGGTAGGCGCTGGAGGCGTGAGCCAGATGGTGCTCGACCGGCTCGATCTTGACCTTTTTCGGGTCGAAACCCAGTTGTTCAAGGCACCAGACGATTTTGTTGCGATAGCGTTTGTAGCGGCGGTTGCCCATCAGGATGGCGTCGAGGGCGCGATCCGGGGCGTACCAGTAGCGCTTGGCGTAATGCCAGCGCGCTTCACCGAACAGGCTGATCGGCGCGAACGGGATGGCAACCACGTCGACATCGGAAGGCTTGATACCCGCTTGTTCAAGGCAGAACTTCGCAGACTCGTAGGGCATGCGGTTCTTTGCGTGCTTGTCGCGCACGAAGCGCTCTTCTTCGGCGGCCGCGATCAGCTTGCCGTCGATGTACAAGGCCGCGGAGGGATCATGGCTAAGGGCGCCGGACAGGCCAAGGATCGTCAATGCCACTAGGTCTAGCCTCTCAAGTCTGCAGCAGGCGTGGTACGCCTGATAAATAAGGTGCGCCTGCGCAAGTGCGGCGGGCAGCTAAAGGGCGGGATTATAGCGTAATGAAGTGAGATATGGCGCAGGGCGAATAAAACCGCCCAACCAACGCCAGCTCCGCACTCACTTGCCGGCCCGCCATGGCGCCAGCATAGATGAACCCCGGTACTTCGCCCCGCACCCTGCAATACATATCTACCGCCACGCCCTGAGTGAGTCGTGATTGATTGACGCCTGAACGCACGCGCAATCATCCGTGCCACACGCGCCCTGCAAAGCGCCATCAGGAATCATGCCCTATGCATACGTTTACCCCCGTTCCCGCAACACCCGTCCCCACGCAGCCCGAGGCCTCGGCCGCTCTGGAGCGTCTGGCACGCTCGAGCACGATGCTGTCCAGAGAGCTGCAGCATCTGCCAGAGGCCCATCAGGCGTTGCTTGACGCTCTAAAAACCGCAAATAAAGATCAAGTCGAGCAGGAGCTGACTGTTCTGCTGCAACGAATCGATGACTACTGGCGTGCCCCCAGCGCGCACAACCGAAGCCGACGCAAGTTGTTTGCAACCCGTTTGAACAAGGCGTTGCATGACGAAGCGGTGCTCAAATCCCACGAAGACGAACTTGGCCCGGATGCAGTCGCGTGCCTGCCCATTTACGCGCCGAGCGAAGGGGAAAGCCATCAAGGCGGGACCAGCACCTGGTCGCTGCACGTCAAGCTCAATGATCAGACGCGCGTGGAAATCAAAGGTGCGCTGATCTTCAGCACCGAAACCGGCCGCACGCTACTCGCGCTACCCGGAAGCGGTCTGAGCGATTTCCCGACTCGCCGCGCGATGCTGACAGCCGTGACCCAATGGCTCAACGATGACGTGCTGCGACGGGCCTTATTGATCAATGCCGACCTGCGCCATCAGGAAGCGATCTTTGCCGTTGCGCACGATCCCGAATTGTTCATCGAGCCATTCACGGCCTTCGACGTGCAGCTTCAGCCCATTACCCAGAACCCTTATCGATATGCCCTGCTACGCCAGATCGATAAGCAGCGTGAAGACGTGCGCCATGTCTGTGGCACGGGGCTGAGCAGCGATGTGGCGCAGCACGCGGCACAGATCGAAGGCGCGATAAGAATGGCCGGTTTGACCGGCCCGTCAGCCATGCTCGAACGCCGAGAGCAGGCTGCGGCTGAACACCGGTTGCGCAAGGATTTGCCACACTGGGTAAAAATTGCGGCGCCAGCGGACATCGAAACCTACATCGGGCATTTGCATCGCTACGACCAGGCACGCGTAGCGCTGACCAGCGTGCTGAACGGCGCTGCTACTGCTGATCAATACGCTCAGGTCACTCTTCGAACTCGCCTGGCCAACGACCTGGGTTACGACATCGACCCCGACAAGATCGACATCAGCACCCAGCGCACCCTGCCCGTGAGCGGAGAACGCTATAGCACCCAGCGCACCCTGTCAGAGCTGGCGCTGTACGGGCTGCACCCGACTGATGCGGCTGACGGCTCGGAATTTCTGCTGGGCACCACCATCAAGGTTGACGGCACTTCCCCTGGCAGCGCCCATGCCGCGCTGACCCCGGCCTATATCGCCGAAGTCGTCAATGACCTGCAACTGCGGGCCAGCTTTGGTGACTACCAGCGCACGGTTCACGCCAACGAGGCCAGCCAGAAAGCGATGCGTGATCTGCTGCAGATGCAGGTCGCCGAATCGGCTTTTGCGGCAAAGATGCAAGGCCATATTTCAAAAGAAGACTTCGATATCATTGAAGCGATTACCTCGTCCACGCCGGCCGAAAACGATGCAGCACTGACCGTCCAGCACATCAGGATCAACGGCGGCGAAACCCTCAGCCGCATAGTATTGTTTCGAAAGAATAACGCGCAGGGCAATCTGGAACGGCTGATCATGTTCACCTCGCAGGCACCGCGGGGTCAGTTGTTCCAGGGTTTTCACAACGAAACTCAATTGCTGCATGAGCTCGTGGAATGGGCTTCCATTCCCGAGATGAGCGACTACCTGCTGCAACAAGTCTCGGCCAGCGGACGCCCCGCACTCAGTCAAGCGCTGGCCGCGCTGGATCAAAAACCGCATCCTGGGCCGGGTTTTATCCAGTTGCTGTCACTGGACAGCCACGACGCAGCTTTGAGTGCCTTCGTCAGCGAAATCGTCAACGTGGCGCTCTCCAATCAACGCGCCCATACACCGGATTGGTACCTGCAAGCCAGCGCGGCAGATCGTCAAAAGTTGTTGGCACTGGAAGACGCGACCGTCGGCGCCATTCGCAACTACGAGGCGCAAACACACACCAAGGTTGAAGAGTTCGAAGACTACGTGCATCGACGCGCCAGCGAGAAGATCAGCCAACTGTTGAACGTGGCGGTCGGCACGGTAGACCCCGATAGGATCATCATCACCTCTGAGCGGGAAACCCTGACCTACACCAGGATGCTGCGTAACGGTTACGACGACAGCATCGGCCTGATTACCCCCACCGCCGACACCGTGGCGACATTCAGCGGCCCCGAAGGCGTTGATCTGAGCCCGCTTACTCCGGTGTCGGTTGCGCGTTCGGTTCACGGCAAATGGCTGGCCGACGACTACGCGGCCCTGATCAAGCGCACTCTGCTCAGCCCGACATCCGACGGTTACGAGTACCGGCGTCAGGCCAGTACCGTGATCACCCGTCTGCAAATGCAGACTGCCGCGTTGCGTAGCCTGCTCAAGGGGCACATCGACGCCGCCCAATACCACTCGATCGACAATGTGATCAGCCACCTGCACCTCAGCGACGCGCAAACCCGCGCACGCTATCCGGTATACCCGCTGCAAATCCATGTCGACAAACCGTTCATTGCCTCAGGCCTGCGAGGCGTAGACCAGTTGGTGTGGAGCGACACCAGCCTGACCCATGTGGAAACGGTTCAAGGCTGTTTCGCCCTGATGTCGGCCGATAACCGTCTGGCAGCGCTGCTTTACACCCCTCAGGCCCCAGACGGAATCGAATTCCGGGTATTCAGCTCCTTCGTCGACTCGCTCAGCCAACCCGGCATGATCGACTACTACAAGGATCGTTGCCGAATGAGCGCGCGCCGAGTCATGTCGTTCTTTCTCAACGACATGAAAAAAGGCAACGCCAACAAGCCGCCGGTGATTCCAAAGGACTCGATCGCCGACTTCGCGCAGATCTGCTTCAACCGGCCTATCGAACGCAAACTGCGGGACGTGGAGGAAACCACCACCGGTCGTCATGACATGCTGAGCCGGCTGGTCTGGACCAGTGTCGACATCATCGCAACGGTCCTCACGCTGCCGTTTCCGCCCGCCAGCTTCGTGGTCGGTGTGGGGCTTTCGTTGCGCGACAGCTTCAAGGCCTTTCAAGCGCTGACGGGCGAGTCGCCGGAAGACGCCAATGCACTGATTCTCGCTTCGATGCTGAACATGGCCGGCGCTGCGGGTGACTTGCAGTCGGGCCTGAAAGGGTTTGGTGGCGTGTTGCGCAAACTGGGCAAGGATTCAAGCAAAACCGCTCAGCCCGCCGCGCTGAAAAACCTGTCACGCTCGACCGGTAGCGAAAAACTCTACCCGATCAAATTGCAGGACGAGCCTTTCCTGATCGGCAAGCCCAACGCCAATGGCCAGGCCGCCGTGTATCGCAGTCTGGGTTCCGACAATGAGGATGTGTACGCGACCAGGCACTATGCATTCAGAGATGACAGCGGCGCTTGGCGACCGCTGGGTCAATCATCCGCCAATGCAACGCTATCAGCGCCGAATGCGGTGAGAGCCGACCGTGTGGTGCCTATTTCCCTGCGCGACCTGCCGCGTATAACAGAGGGGCATGCCAAAGGAGTCAGCCTTGGCAACGGCACGCATTACATCGAAATGAACAGTCTGGTGTATCAGGTGCATTACGATGCGAACCTTCGCTGCTGGAACATCGTCGATCCGCAAAACCCGTATGCGTTCTTCGGGCGTCAGCCCGTCAGACTGGACGAACAAGGCCAGTGGAGGCTGATCGAGCGCACAGGTCTGCGCGGCGGCGGCAAGGATGACCTGACCGGCTTCACGCCCTTGCAGGAAGAGGCGTCGGCAGGCGCCAGCATACCCACCAGCCTGCGCGATTTTGAGGTGCCGAAGAATTACCAACGGCATTTGGAACGGATTCTCGACCCGACGCCGCTGGAAGATATCGGCGCGGGTCTGGAAGAATACTTCGAGGTCTACTACGCCGAGATGCGTGAGGTGTTGCGCAGGGTCAAGAAGCAATTCTACGGCCATGCCCACGAGTTTTTCGAACAACCGCTCGTGCTACCACCCCGCCCGCCAATCCCTGCTATCGACTCACCCACGGACGTCGGCAGCTTCCTCAAAAACGTATTTGCCAACAGCAAAGGGTTGGTCCTGAGCGAAGCCCCCAAATCCATCGCCAGTAAATATTTCCTCATCAAGCACATGCAGGAGCTGGTAGAGCAGCGGGTCGAAGTTATTTATCTACCGCACCTGTTTACCGACAAGCATCTGCGCAAGCTGGCCAAATATCACGCCAAGGGCCAAACGGTTCGCTCCGGTTCTCACGAGATCAAGAACCACCTGGAGCACATCAACGGTGGCGCGCTGGATAACACCAGCCGCGAATTCGACTACTACCACCTCGTCAAGGAGGCTCATCGCCACGGCATCGAAGTGCGCCCATTGAACTCCTCGGTCAGCTATCCGGTGAATGGCTTCGAGGTCGCCGCTGCGGGAACAGACAGCGCAGCGGGTAAAAAAATGAGCAATTTCTTCGGTCACAAGATCATCAGCGCGGACGTTGAGCGCGCTCCCGCCAAGCGCTGGATCGCCTTGCTAGAACAGAAGATGGCTACCACTGGCGAGCAGGTTCCCGGCATTACCGAGCTGCAGGGTGCGATCAGCGTTCACATCGAAGATGTACCATCGAGCCAGGCAACGCGCATTAGCGTCGATACCGGTCGAGTCGCCACTGACGTCGAGACGGCGCCGTGCGATTTCAAGATCGAGTTTGCCAACCCGAGCATGGCCGATCCAGCCTTGCCTGCCGATCTTGCCAGCGACCTGAACAGCGGTGCCGCTGCGGTTTCCGATAAGACCCGTGTCGGCGCGACAGGTTTTCGCTGGGACGAAACGGCCGGCTGGCAGCGTATCGCCCCCGAGCAATGGGTTGGCGAAACACCGCCGACTGCACTGCAACAGTCGCTGGCCGATGCAGCCTATGAGATGCCCACACACATGCGCGAGATGCTGCATGAGCTGGCCTATCACCGGCACCGTGGCCTGGACAGTCGCTACTTCACGCTGGACGAGGACGTGATACCGGTCGAGACGCACTTCTACGGACTGCGTCAGAAACTGCAAACGGATTCGCGTCACATCATCTTCGACGACTTTGCTGCGCGCCCGACGATGCCCGCCATTGAGCCGCAACCGAGCACCGAACAGTTCATCACTCGCCTTTATCAGCAAACCGACGGCATGGTCGTCGGCGAATTCCACGCCTCGGTCGCCAGCAAGAAATTCATCATCGACAACTTGCCGCTGCTTGCAGAACAGAACGTGAAAACGCTGTACATGGAACATCTGATGACCGACCTGCATCAGTTGGACCTGGATCGTTTTTTCGAGACCGGTCACATGAGCGAACGGCTGCTGAACGACTTGCGAACGATCGACAGAGGGCATCTGACTGACCCGAACAAGGTGTACAACTTCGAAAACCTGGTGATCAAGGCCCGGCAACACGGCGTTGAAGTCCGCGCCATCGACTGTGCCGCCAGCTATCACCTCAAAGGTATTCGTCTGGAAACGCCGACCACTCGCCAGCAAATGATGAATTATTTCGCCTCGCGCACGATTCGCCGTCATCAGGCGATCATCGGCAAGCACAGATGGGTCGCACTGGTGGGCAATACCCACTGCAATACCTACAAAACCGTACCCGGCATCGCCGAGCTGGAAGGGGCAATTGGCCTTCGCCTGGATGACGTGGCCCCTGGGACGTCCCGAGGTATTACCCTCGACGTCGGCGAATACTCGCGGATGCCAATGGGCGGCCGAGAAGGCTTCGTCAAGAGCGATTTCAAGATCGACATCGAGGTGCCCGGCACCATCATCGACCTCACACCTGCCCCTACTTTGCCGGTGCAAGAGCGTCTGGCGCGACCCGGCATGCTGCTGATCGAGCAGGAGCCGGGGCAAGGCGCGGTCATCGTGCACAGGGCTCGAGATAACGCGATCTATCGCACGCCTGTACAGGTCAATGCCGACGGCAACGTGTTCGTCGATCGCCCAAGCTGGGCCTCCATGAGTCTGCATTTGCAGCCTCAGGAAAGCCTGGAGGCGCTGGTGCGTTTACTGGAGAGAAGCGGCTTTAACCGCGTAGGGTAACGCTGAATGCCGGAGGTGCGGCCCGATCGGCTAGCACCTTCGGCACGGCATCAAGGCGCTTTCGGCAGGCGCTGTTCCAGCAACTGGTGCAGCGCGCTGTCGGCAGGCCAGTTGCGCATGAAGCGCGCGCGATCCTTGGCGAACGCTGCGGCGAACGCGCTTTGCGAGCTGTGTTGACACATCGCGTCGAGGTCGATCAGCGCCCAGCGGTCCTGATGCCAGAACACGTTGTGGCCCTTCAAGTCGCCGTGACTGATGCGCTCGCGCAGCAGTTGCTCGAACAGTTTATCCAGCGCCTGCAACTCGCTTTCCGGCGCATCGCCTGAGGCCACATAGGGCGCGAAACGCTCGATGATGTCTGGCCCCGGCAGGTATTCGGTCACCAGGTAGGCCTTGCGCCGCAACCAGAAGAAACGCTGTTCCAGCAACGCCAGCGGCTTGGGCGTAGCGATGCCGAGGAACATCAGGCGATTGCCTTCACGCCAGGAATGCCACGCACGGCTCGGACGCCAGAAACGCTTGAGCCAATGGGCGAAATTCTTGATGTTGTAACGCTTGATCACCAGTTCGCGACCGGCAACGTCGGCCTTGGCAACGCTCGCGGCGCCACCGGTCTTGTACAGGTGGCCGCTGTCAATCAGCGTGTCGGCCTGCTCCAGCACCGGACGCATCGCGGCCTCTTCTTCACGACGAATCGCGCGCAGGGCGAACGGGCCATCAAAGACGCTGAACAGGCTGCATTCGCGCCCGACTTTGATCAGGTAGTCCTTGAGACGCCAGCTGCTGACCTTGTCGATCTGCTTTTGCAGCGCTTCGACCGGTAGCGCGTGCTCGCCGTTGCTGAGCAGGTAGTAGACCAGCAGCTCTTCGGTGAACGGCTCCAGGGATTTGGGCAACTGGGCGAAAAACACGCCGAGGTTTTCCAGCACCTTCTGGCGCGACAGCGGTTTGCCTGCTTCTTCGGCGCGAACGCCAGCGCCATCGATGAGGTACAGCTGACCGTTCTGGCGCAGCAGATTGTCCAGGTGCAGGTCTTCCTGCCAGAGGCCCCTGGCGTGCATCTGCCCGACGGCGGCCAGGGCGTCGCCCAGCACGGCGGTCTGTTCATCGGCCAGTGGCGGCAAGCTTTCGACGGACTTCCAGGCGTCGCCAAGGCTTTGCGCCTGATCGAGAAACTCGAACAACAACCAGCCGCCCTCGCCCTCCTGCAACCCATCGGCCAGCAGCAACGGCGTGGTCAAGTTCTGTTCGGCAAGCAGCTGCACACCGGCACGCTCGCGCTGAAAATGCCGAGGCGCCTTACTGCCGACCAGCAACTTGGCCAGCACCGGACGCCCGCGCCAGATACCCGCGCCGACGTAGCGCTGACCCGGCAGCACACGCAGCAGGCTCAACAGCTGCAGTTCGGCAGGACCCGCCGCATCCGCCAACGCAATGCTCATCGGCAGCGTCGGGGTGCGACCGGCGTTTTTCAGTTCAGACAAACGCATCGGTGCCCTCTTTCATCAAGCTTGAGCCAGATCAGTGATCTAACAGGCTACACAGCACCTGTGGGAGTGAGCTTACTCACGAAGATGGCTGGTGAAACACACAAGATGTACAGGATGTACAGGATGTACCGACCCTTTCGTGAGCAAGCTCACTCCCACAGGCCAGCATTCCAATTCAGGTCATGCCTACCGACCGCTGCGCTTATGACTGCCGCGCCTGGCCAGCTGCTGCCACCACCTATCCACCAACCCGCTGTCACCAGGAGCCTGCACATAGGCCGCCAACAGCTCGCGGATCTCGGCTTCGTTCCACATCGGCGCGCGACGCAGCAGGGGTTCGATGTCTTTGACCCGATCACGCTGGCCGAAGATCGACTTGCGGGTCTTCTCAAGGTCGATCAACTGCGCCAGATACGCGCTGCCTTTGGGCTTGAGGAAAATATGCTTGGGATAGAAACAGCCGTGCACTTGCCCGGCCTTGTGCAGCGTACGTGCCAGTTGTCCACAGGCCTGCAAAATGGCCAGACGCTGGGTCGCGGCCGTTTCGTCCCACTGCGTCAACAGCGTGTCCAGATCGGTCCAGCCGTCCAAGGCGCGGGTCATCAGAATGGCGCGACGTTCGCCACCGACCTTCTTCTCGCCATAAAACACGGCATGCAGCGCCGGAATGCCGAGCTTCTGATACAGGCTGATGTTACGAAACTCGCGGGAGAACGACGGCTCGCCGAACGGGTGATGCAGGGTGTGGGTCAGGTAATTGCTCTGGCGCTTGAGGTAATAGCCCGAACCCTCAAGCTCCAGGCGAAACACGCTGCTCCAGCCGCCGCGGCCGGTGTTGGGCTCGTCCACCGCGTCGAGCTGCACGTCCCACAGCGAGTCAAAATCGGCCAGGCCATGGCGCTCCAGAAGCCCCCGGTCGGCATCGGCGATGAAAACATTCATTCGCGCCCCTCGAAAAAGCTGACGATGTGTCGAATGCGCTTCTTGTCCGAATCATTCAGGCGCTCGCGCCCGCGATACTGCAGATAAAAGCGCAGGCGCTGGGTGGCGGACAGGTGGTATTTGGCCACTTTATCCAGACACGCCAAGTCCTTGGTGATGCGATAGCGCAGCATGAAGCTGACCCAGAACGCGCCGTTGGGGCAGTCGATCAGGAACACCGTCGACTGATCGTCCACCAGCAGGTTGCGCCACTTCAAATCGTTATGGGTGAAGTGGTGATCGTGCATGGTTCGAGTGTAACGCGCCACCTGCTGGCTGATGCGATCAACCCAGGAGCGGTTATCCAGCCGCTCATCGTGAACGCGCGCCAGCTCCGACAGGTCTTCGGTATGCGGCAGTTCACGGGTGATCAACGCACCGCGATCATAGGACGCGCCCTTGCGCTCAAGGCCCCAGGCCACCACCTCGGCGGTCGGGATGCCCCATTTGGCGAAACGCTTGAGGTTCTGCCACTCAGACTTGACCCGAGGACGCCCCAGATAACGACGCAGGCCTTTGCCCGCCGCCACATAGCGTTTGACGTAGTAATTCACGCCATTGCGCTGGACACGAATCACTTCCGACAGCGGATCGCGAGTCAGGCGCTCGCCCTGCAAGGCGAACACGGCGTCGAGGGATCCGAAGTCAGCGGCCAGCTCAGCGTACTGGGGCTCAAGGTTCCAACCCGCCATCAGAGCGCATCCCCGTAGCGCAGCTTGCGCTGATACAGCTTCTCGGCCTTGGCCTCCAGCCACACCAGCAGCGCCGACTCTTCAGCCAGAATCCGACGCAGCGGCTGCTGAAAATAACCTTTGAGGAAACGCAGCTTGTCGCGGCGGGTCAGGCCAATGTCCAGCGCCGAAAAGTACAGCGCGGCCAGGTCCTTGTTGCGCCAGCGTTGGGTGATCTGCGGCCGGGTCTGTGCGCGGTGCAGGTCGATCACCGAGAGCTTGAAGCTTTCGGGAGTGGCCGGCGTGTCGGTGTGCAGCAGGAAGTGGCACAGGTAGCAATCGCGGTGGTTGACGCCAGCGCGGTGCATCATGCCCACCAGTCGCGCGACTTCGGCAATGTAGGCGCGTTTCATGCGCGGCTCGGGCGGCTGTTTCACCCAGTTGATGCTGACGTCTTCCATGCTTATCGTCGGCGCCAGCTCTTCGGTGACGATGAACGAATGCTGCGCCGCCGGATTGCTGCCGCGCTCGCCGTAGGCCACGCTGGTCATGGTCGGCACGCCGACTTCCTTGAGACGATTGATCGCTTCGAATTCTTTGCCGGCGCCCAGCACCGGCAGTTTTGCGGTCAGCAGGTTCTTCGCCACTTCTCCCCAACCGATGCCACGGTGGATCTTGACGAAATAGCCACGGCCATTGACTTCGGTGCGCAGGGTGCGGCGATTTTCCAGCTCGCGATACACCTGGCCCTGCAACTCCTCCACGGCTTGGAACGCATCGCGCCCGGCCCAGAGGGTCTTGAAGGGTTCAGCAAGGATCAATTTCATCCGTGGTGCTCCGCCAGAATCACATCCGCAGCGTGTCGCGGCATGCTGTAAAGATCAGCCGTGTCGGCGAATGTCAGCCCGTTTCGGCCCCAGGTCGTGCGCGCGGCATCGTCCTTGAGCATGCGGGCCAGGTAGTCATTGAGCTGGTTCTGTTCGAACGGCTCATCGAGCACCAGACCGCTGTCGGCCTCGGCGATGTAGTGGGCGTAGCCACACACCGCACTGACCAGCACCGGCAGGCCTGCGACCAGTGCCTCAAGCAGTACGGTCCCGGTGTTTTCGTTGTACGCCGGGTGGATCAGCAGGTCGGCGCCCAACAGAAAACGCGGGATGTCGCTGCGGCCTTTCATGAAGGTGACGTTGTCGCCCAGGCCCAGTGTCGTGCTTTGCAGCTGGAATACTTTGGGGTCGTCCTGGCCAATTACAAACAGACGTGTGCGTTTTTTCAGCTCAGACGGCAATGCTGCAAGCGCTTTGAGGCTGCGATCAACGCCCTTGGTTTTAAAGCCTGAACCGATCTGCACCAGCAGCAGGTCATCGTCAGCCAGCTGGAACTCGCGCCGAAATTCAGCGCGGATCTCGGCCGCATTGGCTGGCGCGCGGCGATCCTGGGAGATGCCCGGCGGCAGCAGGTGAAAGCGTTTGAGCGGCGTGTCGTAGTGCTTGATGAACAGCGGCTGCTGCACTTCGGAGATCATCAGCACTTCGGTTTTCGCGTCTTTGGCGAACACCGCCCGCTCGTAATCGGCGAAATGACGATAGCGGCCCCAATACCTGTACAGGCCGTGGCGCAGGTTCTGCGTCTTGTCTTCGTAGCAGCCGTCAGCAGCGTAATACACGTCCAGACCGGGCATCTTGTTGAAGCCGATCAGGCGATCCACCGGACGCTTGGCCAGGTCCGCGTTCATCCAGTCGGTGAGCTTTTCGTTGCGGCGATGGTTGAAGAACGCCTTGACTGGCGCCACCAGCACTTCGAAGCCGGGCGGCACGTCGCCTTCCCAGATCAGGGTGTAGACGCGGATCGAATGTCCGCGCTGCTGACACTCCAGGGCGATGCGCATGAAATCGCGCTGCAAGCCGCCGAAGGGAAAGTATTTATAAAGCACGAATGCCAGTTGCATCACGGATGTTCCTTTGCCAGCAACAGCGAGCCCAATTGGCGCGCTACTCGCTCGGGATTCAGGCGAGTGAAGCACATCGGCCACTCGCGTTCGGTATCGAACTGACGCTGATCTTCAGCCGTCGGTCGATAGGTGCATTTCTTTTGCAGACACGGCGCGCAGGCCGGGTAATCGCCCGCCAGGTGAACCTGCGACTTGCCGTACGCGCCCGTCAGGCCGGGGTTGGTCGGGCCAAACAGCGACAGCGTCGGCACGTCCAGCGCAGCCGCCAGATGCCCGAGCCCTGTGTCCACGGCAACGCAGCCCTGCGCGCCAGCCAGCACTTTGGCGACGCCTGCGAGATTCAATTTAGGCAGCACGACGGCTTTATCGAGGCCTTCGGCAATGCGCTCGGCGCGGGCCTTTTCTGCCGGGTTGCCCCACGGCAAGTGCACTTCCAGGCCCTGAGCGATCATGCGCTCGGCCAGTTGGCGCCAGTACACTTCAGGCCAATGCTTGGTGACCCACGTCGTACCGTGCAGGAAAAGCACGAACGGCGCGCCGCCTTCATTGTTCAGCAAACGGCTGCGATCCAGGCCGTAATCACCCAGCCCCGCAGGCACTTCGTAACCCAGCGCCTGAGCGAACAACTGGCGCAAACGCTCCACCGCATGTTGCCCGCGAGCAACGGGGTACGCCTTGTCGTAAAAGCGTGCGGCCAAGGGCTCGCGTGCAGAATGCTTGTCGAATCCGCTAATCGGCGCTTTGACGTAACGGGTCAGGAACGCGCTTTTCAAAAGGCCCTGAGCGTCGATTACCAAATCGTAACGGGTGTTGCGCAGACGCTGTTTGAACTGACGCCACTGGCCATTCTTAAAGGTCTGCCACAGGTTCTTGCGCCAGCGCCGAATCGCCACCGGAATCACCCCTGCGACCGCCGGGTGCCAGGTCGGGATCTCGGCAAAGCCCTCTTCCACCACCCAGTCGAACTGGATGCCGGGGATCGCCCGCGCGGCATCGGTCAACGCAGGCAGGGTATGAATGACGTCACCCAGCGACGAGGTCTTGATCAGCAGTACCCGCAAGTCAGGCAACCTCGACCGGGGTGCCGCCCAACTGGCCCAGGGCGCTGATCACCGAATCAGGCTCCAATAGGCGCAGGCAGTTGTAGTGACCGAAACGGCAGGTGCGCTCGAAGCACGGGCTGCACTCGATGCCCAGTTGCACGATCTCGACCTGATCGGCCAAAGGTGGCGTGAAGCCCGGCGAGGTCGAGCCATATACGGCGACCAGAGGCCGGTTGAGCGCTGCCGCGACGTGCATCAGGCCGGAGTCGTTGGACACCACAGCATCGGCGCAGGACAGCAGATCGATGGCCTCGGCCAGCGAGGTCTCGCCGCTGAGGTTGCTCGACTCTTCGCGCAGGCCAGGAATCAAGCGATCGCGAATGCTTTCGCCAACCGCGTGATCGTTCCTGGACCCGAACAGCCAGACCTGCCAGCCTTCGCGAATCTTCGCTTCAGCGACCTTGGCGTAATGCTCGGACGGCCAGCGCTTGGACTCGCCAAACTCGGCGCCAGGGCAGAGGGCCAGAACCGGGCGATCAAGGGCCAGGCCGAACTTGGCCAAAGCGGCATCGCGGCTGGCGGTTTCGATCGAAAGGCTCGGCTTTGGATAAGGACGCGGGATTTCGGCGTCCTTGTCATAGGCCAAGGCCATGAAGCGCTCGATCATCAGCGGGTATTTCTGTTTATCAAGGATGCGCACGTCGTTGAGCAGGCCATAGCGGAACTCGCCGCGCCAGCCGGTGCGTTTGGGAATACCGGCGAAGAACGGCACCAGCGCCGACTTCAGCGAGTTGGGCAGCAGAATCGCCTGGTCGTACTGGCCCTTGAGCGACTTGCCGATGCGCCGACGAGTCGCCAGTTCCAGCGCGCCGTGGCCGAGCGGAAAGCTCAAAGCCTTGCGCACCTGGGGCATGCGCTCAAGAATCGGCCGACTCCACTCGGGGGCCAGCACATCGATTTCGCACTGCGGGTGACGCTGTTTCAGGCACTGGAATAGCGTTTGCGCCATCACCATGTCACCGACCCAGCTGGGCCCTACGATCAGAATTCTCATGCTCAATCCAAAAACGACCAGAAACGAGCAGGGAGGCCCATCAGACTGCGTGACGCTTCCACACAGCCTGACGCCTCCCTGTCATAGCTTTATATATGCCTTTCAATTCGGGCGTTGCAGTGCACTCACTGCTTGGCCCGGCCTCCTGTGGGAGCGAATTCATTCGCGATGAGCCAGACCAATCGACACATCTGCGTCGCCTGACACATCTTTCGCGAATGAATTCGCTCCCACAGGGGGTGATGTGTCCTGCGCCAACATCAACTCAACCCCAACTGCGCCCAGATCCGCATCACTTCCCGCCGCTCGCTGGCGAACTGATCGCCACTGACCACGCCCGCATCCTTCTGCAGGGCCTGACGGTGAGCGGCTGAGCGGTAGGCTTTATACACCTCGCGCAACAGGCTCGCGTCGGCGGCGGGCATCAGCCCCGCCTCTTCCAGACCTTCGAGAATGCGGATGTTATCGGTGTATCGAAGCAGCGCGGGATGCTCTCTGGACCACGCCAAGGCCGCGTATTGCACCATAAATTCGATATCGACGATACCACCGGCGTCCTGCTTGAGATCGAACGACGACATGGGCTGGAAGGCGTTTTCCCCCTTTCCGGCCAACGTGCCCCTGGTCCCGAGGTTGTCGCGCATCTTGGCGCGCATGTCGCTGACTTCCTGGCGCAAGGTGTCCAGATCCCGCTCGCGGCCCAGCACCGAGGCGCGTACCGCTTCGAATCCCTTGCCCACATCTGCGCTGCCCACCAGCACCCGCGCACGCACCAGTGCCTGATGCTCCCAGGTCCAGGCCTCGTTCTCCTGATAGCGCGAAAACGCTCCCAGCGAGCTGACCAGAAGCCCCGACGCACCCGAAGGCCGCAGGCGCATGTCCACTTCATAGAGCTGGCCGGAGTTGGTCTGGGTGGTGATCAGGTGAATGATGCGCTGCCCCAACCGCGTGAAGAACTGCGCTCCATCGATGGGTTTGGCGCCATCGGTTTCGGCCTGAGGGTCGCCATCGTGGATGAACACCAGGTCCAGGTCCGAACCATGCCCCAATTCGATGCCGCCGACTTTCCCATAACCGACAATCACGAAACCCGGATCGCACAACGTGCCATCCGGACGACGCGGCGCGCCGTGGCGAGCGACGGTGTGACGCCAGGCCAGGGCCAGCACCTGTTCGAGAATCGCCTCGGCCAGCCAGGTCAGGTAGTCGCTGACCTTCATCAGCGGCAGGCTGCCGGTGATTTCCGACGCCGCCACCCGCAGCCGGTGCGCCAGTTTAAAGTGGCGCAAGGCTTCCATTTGTTGTTCCAGATCATCCTCAGGGATGCGCGTCAGCCGTTCACGCAACTCGGCGGCCAGCTCCAATGCTTGCGGCGGACTGAACAGGCGTCCTTCGTTGAGCAGCTCATCGAGCAGCAGCGGGAAGCGGGCGATCTGCTCGGCAATCCAGGGGCTTGCGGCGCACAGGGTCAGCAAGCGTCGCAACGCGCCGGGGTTTTCGGTGAGCAAAACGAGATACGCCGAACGCCGCGCAACGGCCTCGACCAGCGGCAGCACGCGCTCCAGCACCAGGTCAGGGTTGTCGTGCTCGACGGCCTGAGCCAGCAGACGCGGAATGAACGCATCGAGACGCTCGCGCCCCAGACGTTGCATCGAGCGCAGCTGGGAACTGTTACGCAGGTTGCTCAGATGCTTCAGGGCTTTTTGCGCGTCGACGAATCCGCCCTCCTCCAACTGCAGGCAGGCGGCTTCTTCGTTTTGCGATTCTTCCCACAACGGCAACCACTCGCCGCCCACGATTTCTTCGCCGCCGTCCTGCTGGCCTTCTTCCTCGTCAGGGTCAGCGATGACCTGCCGGAAATGCCAGTCGACCCGGCCGCGCCAGTACATCAACTTCTCGTGAAACGCGTCCCAGTCGGCGAAGCCCATGATGAAGGCAATACGCGCCTGATCACGGGGGTCGTCGGGGAGCATCTGGGTCTGGCGGTCGGCAATCGCCTGAATGGCATGCTCGGTGTAACGCAGGAATTCGTAGCCTTCGCGCAGCTCGGTGATGACGGCAGTGGGCAGATAACCCTGCCCTTCCAGCGTGCGCAGCACCTTGAGCAAAGGCCGTTGTTGCAGGCTCAGGTCACGGCCGCCGTGAATCAGCTGGAACGCCTGAGCGATGAATTCGACCTCGCGAATGCCCCCCGAGCCCAGCTTGATGTTCGCCGCCATGCCCTTGCGCCGGACTTCCTGCTGAATCAGCTGCTTCATCGTGCGTAGCGCCTCGATGGCCGAGAAGTCCAGATAACGGCGATACACGAATGGCCGCAGCATCTCCAGCAATTCGCTGCCCTTGGCCTGATCGCCACCGACCACCCGCGCCTTGATCATGGCGTAGCGTTCCCAGTCGCGGCCCTGATCCTGGTAGTACTGCTCCAGCGCGTTGAAGCTGAGCACCAGCGCCCCGGATGAACCGTAAGGCCTCAGGCGCATGTCGACGCGAAAGACGAAACCGTCGACGGTCACCGGGTCCAATGCCTTGATCAGGCGCTGCCCCAGGCGAATGAAAAACTCTTGGTTATCCAGCGGACGTTTCACGCCCACGGTTTCGCCACCCTCGGGGTAGGCGAAGATCAGGTCGATGTCCGATGAGAGGTTGAGCTCGACGGCCCCCAGCTTGCCCATGCCGAGGATGACCATCTGTTGCGGCTCGCCGGTACGACGCCCCGTGGGCACGCCGAATTGCTGGCAATGTTTGTCATATAACCACCGATACGCGAGGTCGATACTGCCATCGGCCATGTCAGAAAGATCACGGCAGGTTTCCACCAGATCGGCTTGGCGAGTGATGTCACGCCAGATAATTCGGACTTGCTGCCGCGTCCTTTGACGACGTAGATTACGCCCCAGCTCATCCTCGGTAGCCACTTCGGCGACCGCATTGGCGATGTGCTCACGCAGCTCAAGGGCCCTGAAACTGCGCTCAAGCTCACCGGATTCAGCGAGATCGAGCAGCATCTGCGGGTCGCGTCCCACGTGCTCGGCGACAAAATCGCTGGCCGCGCAGACACGATCGAAAGCCCTCAGACGTTCAGCAGGCCAGGCATCAAAAATCGCCTGCCCACCATCGGTCTGAGCAGCGAGCGCAGCGCGGAACGTCTGTTGCGCATGCGAGACCAACGCAAGCAGAGTGGCTGGCAATTCGGCCAGCAAAGGAAGGCTCATGGTCTATCCTTGATCGGCGTTCAAAAGGCTACCCAAACCGTGGGTTGTACACACGTTGAGGGTCAGACTGTCGAACAAAGGTTAAAAATTGCTGGCATTTGCCTGTTTTTGATCGTCAGCATCACCTGCCAGCTGATCTTTTTATGGTTTCTACCAACATTTTTCATTTGATTCATCGCGAAACATGAGCGAAAACAGCGCTCAACTGTAGTTTTACTACTGTATATACAAGTCAAAAAGCTGAAACAGCCGAAGATTTGTAGTAAAACTACACGGAGCCGGGTACCTCTCCGGTTATCCAAGAATTTTTATACCGTCTGCCCACAAGGCCAGTCGCAACAAACTCAGGCAACCGATTCTGGTAGCCTTTCCGCCCTGGAGCAAGCCATGCAAGACCTCGATCCCGTCGAAACCCAGGAATGGCTGGACGCCCTGGAATCGGTTCTCGACAAAGAAGGCGAAGACCGTGCGCACTACCTGATGACCCGTATGGGCGAGCTGGCCACCCGCAGTGGTACACAGCTGCCGTACTCCATCACCACGCCATACCGCAACACCATCCCCGTTACCCGCGAAGCACGCATGCCCGGCGACCTGTTCATGGAACGCCGCATCCGTTCGATCGTTCGCTGGAACGCCCTGGCGATGGTGATGCGCGCCAACATGCAAGACCCAGATCTGGGCGGCCACATCTCCACCTTCGCCTCCAGCGCAACGCTCTATGACATCGGCTTCAACTACTTCTTCCAGGCCCCGACCGAAGAACACGGCGGCGACCTGATCTACTACCAGGGCCACGCCTCGCCGGGCATCTACGCTCGCGCCTTCCTCGAAGGCCGCTTGAGCGAAGAGCAGATGCTCAAGTTCCGTCAGGAAGTGGACGGTGGCGGCCTGTCGTCGTACCCGCATCCACACCTGATGCCTGACTTCTGGCAGTTCCCGACCGTTTCCATGGGTCTGGGTCCGATCACCGCGATCTACCAGGCACGCTTCATGAAGTACCTGGAAAACCGTGGCTTCATCCCGGCCGGCAAGCAGAAGGTGTGGTGCTTCATCGGTGACGGTGAGTGCGACGAGCCGGAAACCCTAGGCGCCATCTCCCTGGCCGGTCGCGAAAACCTCGACAACCTGATCTTCGTCATCAACTGCAACCTGCAGCGCCTCGACGGCCCGGTTCGCGGCAACGCCAAGATCATCCAGGAACTGGAAGGCGTGTTCCGTGGCGCCGCCTGGAATGTCAACAAGGTCATCTGGGGCCGCATGTGGGACCCACTGTTCGCCCAGGACGAAGACGGCCTCATGCAGCGTCGCATGGACAAAGCCATCGACGGCGAGTACCAGAACTACAAGGCCAAAGACGGCGCCTACGTACGCAAGCACTTCTTTGGCGACGATCCAGAGCTGCTCAAGCGCGTCGAGAACCTGTCAGACGATGAGATCTGGAAACTCAACCGTGGCGGTCACGACCCGTACAAGGTCTACGCAGCGTACCACCAGGCGGTCAATCACAAAGGCCAGCCTACCGTCATCCTGGCCAAGACCATCAAGGGCTACGGCACCGGCGCGGGCGAAGCGAAGAACACTGCGCACAATACCAAGAAAGTCGATATCGAGTCGCTGAAGAAATTCCGTGATCGCTTCGACATTCCGCTGAACGATTCCGAACTCGAATCGCTGCCGTTCTACCGTCCGGCCGAAGACAGCGCGGAAATGAAATATCTGCGCAAGTGCCGCGAGAAGCTGGGCGGTTCCCTGCCTCAGCGCAACCGCGGCAACATCAGCATCCCGACGCCGCCGCTGGAAACCCTCAAGTCCGTACTGGATGGCTCGGGTGACCGCGAAATCTCCACCACCATGGCGTTCGGTCGCATCCTCGCCTCGATGGTCAAGGACAAGGAACTGGGCAAGCGCATCGTTCCGATCCTCGCTGACGAAGCCCGTACCTTCGGTATGGAAGGCATGTTCCGCCAGTTGGGTATCTACTCGCCAGTCGGCCAGCTGTACGAGCCAGTCGACCGCGACCAGGTCATGTACTACCGCGAAGAGAAAGATGGCCAGATCCTGCAGGAAGGCCTCAACGAGGCCGGCGCGTTCTCCTCGTTCATCGCAGCGGGTACCGCCTACAGCAACTACAACACCCCGATGCTGCCGGTCTACATCTTCTACTCGATGTTCGGCTTCCAGCGTATCGGCGACTTGGCCTGGGCGGCGGGCGATGCACAGACTCGCGGCTTCCTGCTGGGCGGCACCTCCGGGCGGACCACGCTCAACGGTGAAGGCCTGCAGCACGAAGACGGTCACAGCCACATTCTGGCCAGCACCATCCCGAACGTGCGCAGCTATGACCCTGCCTATGCCTACGAGCTGGCGGTGATCATGCAGGAAGGCACGCACCGCATGATGACGCTGCAGGAAAACGTCTATTACTACATCACCGTGATGAACGAGAACTACCACCAGCCAGCCATGCCGGCCGGTGTAGAGCAAGGCATCATCAAGGGCATGTACCTGCTTGAGGAAGACAAGCGCGAAGCGGCTCATCACGTGCAACTGATGGGTTCGGGCACGATCCTCAATGAAGTGCGTGAAGCGGCGAAGATCCTGCGTGAGCAGTTCAACATCGGCGCTGACGTATGGAGCGTCACCAGCTTCAACGAACTGCGTCGCAACGGCCTGGCCGTTGAGCGTAGCAACCGTCTGAAGCCGGGTCAGAAGCCACAATTGAGCTACGTTGAAGAGTGCCTCAACGGCCGTAAAGGTCCGGTGATCGCTTCGACCGACTACATGAAACTGTTCGCTGACCAGATCCGTCAGTGGGTTCCTACCAAGGAATACAAGGTCCTGGGCACTGACGGCTACGGCCGTTCGGACAGCCGCAAGAAGCTGCGTCACTTCTTCGAAGTCGACCGTCACTTCATCGTGCTGGCCGCTCTGGAAGCCTTGGCTGATCGTGGCGATATCGAACCTAAAGTCGTGGCGCAAGCCATCACCAAGTTCGGCATCGACCCTGAGAAGCGCAACCCGCTGGACTGCTGATCGTAGATCGCAAGCGCGCCGGGCGCGTGCACGAAACAGCCGCCGATGCGGAATTTACTTCGGTAAATGAGCATCCCAGGCTGTTTCGTTGCACCTGTACCGGCGCAATCGAGTGAACAGGTTCTCCTGAGGAGAGACATTGTGAGTGAGTTAATTCGTGTACCCGACATCGGCAGCGGTGACGGTGAAGTCATCGAGCTGTTCGTCAAGGTTGGCGATCGCATCGAAGCCGATCAGAGCCTGCTGACCCTTGAGTCGGACAAGGCGAGCATGGAAATCCCTGCGCCGAAAGCCGGTGTCGTCAAAAGCCTGAAAGTGAAACTGGGCGACCGCCTCAAAGAAGGCGACGAACTGCTGGAGCTGGAAGTGGAAGGCGACGCCGCCGCAGCGCCTGCTGCCGAGCCTGCTGCTGCCGCACCTGCGCCAACTGCTGAAAAACCCGCTGAAGCTGCAGCACCTGCTCCTGCCGCCGCACCTGCGCCTGCTGCCGAAGCAGCCGTTCAGGACATCCACGTGCCGGACATCGGCTCGTCGGGCAAGGCTCGCATCATCGAGCTGCTGGTCAAAGTGGGCGACAGCATCGAAGCTGATCAATCGCTGATCACCCTGGAATCCGACAAAGCCTCGATGGAGATTCCTTCTCCAGCTGCTGGCGTGGTCGAGAGCATCAGCGTCAAGGTCGAAGACGAAGTCGGCACTGGCGACCTGATCCTGCAACTCAAAGTCGCAGGCGCAGCACCCGCCGCCGCCCCTGCTCAGGCTGCTGCCCCGGCACCAGCCAAGGCTGAAGCGCCTGCTGCCGCACCGGCTGCCGCGCCTGCACCGAAAGCTGAAGCGGCCCCTGCTCCAGCCGCCGCTCCGGCAAAAGCCAGTGCCAAGGTCCACGCAGGCCCAGCTGTTCGTCAGCTGGCTCGCGAGTTCGGCGTCGAGTTGAGCGCTGTGACCGCCACCGGTCCACACGGCCGTGTTCTGAAGGAAGACGTGCAGGCGTACGTCAAATCCATCATGACCAAGGCCAAGGACGCACCGGCCGCTGCTGGTGCAACCGGCGGTGCAGGCATCCCGCCGATTCCGGAAGTCGACTTCAGCCGTTTCGGCGAAATCGAAGAAGTACCGATGACCCGCCTGATGCAACTGGGCGCGTCCGGCCTGCACCGCAGCTGGCTGAACATCCCGCACGTGACCCAGTTCGACCAGGCCGACATCACCGACCTGGAAGCTTTCCGCGTGGCGCAGAAAGCCGTCGCTGAAAAAGCGGGCGTGAAACTGACCGTGCTGCCGCTGTTGCTCAAGTCCATCGCGCACCTGCTCAAGGAATTGCCGGACTTCAACAGCTCGCTGGCGCCAAGCGGCAAAGCGGTCATCCGCAAGAAGTACTTCCACATCGGTTTCGCCGTGGATACGCCGGAAGGCCTGCTGGTCCCTGTGATCAAGAACGTCGACCAGAAGAGCCTGCTGCAACTGGCCGCCGAAGCAGCCGAGCTGGCTGAAAAAGCGCGCTCCAAAAAGCTGTCGGCCAACGACATGCAGGGCGCCTGCTTCACCATCTCAAGCCTGGGTCACATTGGCGGTACCGGCTTTACGCCGATCGTCAACGCGCCGGAAGTCGCGATCCTGGGTGTGTCCAAGGCCACCATGCAACCGGTGTGGGACGGCAAGGCTTTCCAGCCACGCCTGATGCTACCGCTGTCGCTGTCCTACGATCACCGCGTGATCAATGGCGCCGCAGCCGCTCGCTTCACCAAGCGTCTGGGTGATCTGCTGGCGGATATCCGTACCATTCTGCTGTAAGCCGTACGAGGCCCGTTTCTGTAGAGGCGGGCCTTCGCTGTTTTTCGAGCTGCCACGCTCGTACCTCAACCCCGCTGATTGGCGGGGCTTTTTTTGCCTTTTTCTTGTAGAAGCGCGCTTGCCCGCGACGGCGTCGGCCGATACAACATCGTTGGCGACTGACACCCCGCCGTCGCGGGCAATGGCACTCCTACAGAGAATTGCGTCTCTGCCGATAACCAGAAGTACTACTAACAACCAGTTACCGCCCCTTTCCGACAAATCCGACCAACAACCTTCAGTTAATGCACGATTTGCCGACAGATTTATAGCACTAAGCCATCGCGCTCACTTGTCAGCCCGTTCGCCATGATGCAACCTTGCGACACGCGATTTAACGATGGGCTCCTTGCCCACGCGCGACAGTACTCTTAAAGCGAGTTCCTTCATGAAAAGCCAACCTGATGCTGCCGCCCGATCGGCAGCCGAGGTCGTGACTCAGTTGCCGGTGCCCTCGCGGCTCGGCATGCTGCGTTTCGAGCGGCTGAATGAACCCAGCTGGGCGATGCTGTACCTGGACCCAAGCTGCGAAAAGCAGTTCGACATGCCCGCCATCGAGCTGTGTGCCCTGATCGGAGCGCCCTACGCAAGCCTGATGGAGCCCGAGGCCCGGTACCAGTTACACGACGCCGTGCAGATGCAACTGGGCACGAACTCGCACTACGTCATCCGTTACACCTTGCACACCACCCGCGGCCCCTTGGGTCTGCTGGAAATCGGTGAAGGCTACCGGCAGCACAATCGCGAGTTGCTGCGCGGCTACCTGATGGTGGTCGACGATGTCTTCGATTCCAACGAACTGACCATTGCCCCCGACCTTGAAGTGCAGAACTCGCGCCTGCAGATCGCGCTGGAGCTCAATCAGCGCGCTCAGCACGAGCAACTGAAGCACCTGGAACGGGTGCGCGCCCAGCAGGACCTGATCCTGCGCCTGACCCGCCACCGTTACCGCTCCAACGACTCGTTGCTGGAAGCCGCAGAGCTGATCACCAAAAACGCCTGCGAAATCTACGACATCGACCGCGCCGCCATCTGGAACCTCGTCGGCAACGTGCTGGAGCCCATCGCCGAGTACCGCCGCGACACTGACGAGTACCTCAAGGGCGCACCGATCGACATCAGCCGCTTCCCCAGTTATCTGGAAGCGTTGCACACCAGCCGCGCCATCGACGCCCACGACGTCCAGCATGACCCGCGCACCCGCGAGCTGGCAGAAAGCCTCGGGCCTCGTGACATCAACGCAATCCTCGACGCCAGTATTCGCATCGATGGCCACGTGGTCGGCGTGCTTTGCCTGGAGCAAACCGGCGCGACCCGCGAGTGGCAATCCGACGAGATCGCCTTTGCCGGTGAGCTGGCCGATCAGTTCGCGCAAGCGATCAACAATCACAACCGTCGCACCGCGACCAACGCCCTGCACCTGTTCCAGCGTGCCGTGGAGCAGAGCGCCAATGCGTTTCTGCTGGTCAATTGCAACGGCGTGGTTGAGTACGTCAACCCGAGTTTCACCGAAATCACCCAGTACACCGCCGACGAGGTCCACGGGCATCGCCTGTCGGAATTGCCAGCGCTGGAAAATCTCGGCTCGCTGCTGCTTGACGCCAATTCCAGCCTGGCCACCGGCAACAGCTGGCAAGGCGAATTCAAGAGCCGCCGCAAGAATCTGGAGCCCTACTGGGGCCAGTTGTCGATTTCCAAGGTCTATGGCGACAACCGCGAGCTGACCCATTACATCGGCATCTACGAAGACATCACCCAGGCCAAGCTCTCCCAACAGCGGATCGAGCGCCTGGCGTACACCGACAACCTGACCAACCTGGGCAACCGCCCGGCGTTCATTCGCACCCTCGACGAGCATTTCGCCCGGGACGTCGAAACGCCGATCAGTCTGTTGCTGGTGGACATCGACAACTTCAAGCGCATCAACGACAGCCTCGGCCACCAGACGGGCGACAAACTGCTGATCAGTCTGGCCCGGCGCCTGCGCAACAGCCTGAGCCCCACCGGGATTCTGGCGCGTTTTGCGAGTAACGAATTCGCCGTGCTGCTCGACGACACCGGCCCTGAAGACGGCCAGCGCATCGCGCATCAGGTGCTCACCACCCTCGACAAACCGATGTTCGTCGACAATCAGCTGATCAGCGTCACCGGCTCCGTGGGCCTGGCTTGCGCGCCGTTGCACGGTCGCGATCCGCAGACCCTGATGAAGAACGCGGGGCTTGCGCTGCACAAGGCCAAGGCCAACGGCAAGCATCAGGTACAGGTGTTCACTGAAGCGCTCAACGCCGAGGCAAGCTACAAGCTGTTCGTCGAAAACAATCTGCGCCGCGCCCTGACCCAGAACGAGCTGGAAGTCTTCTACCAGCCCAAACTGTGCCTGCGTACCGGCAGGTTGCTGGGCATGGAAGCGCTGCTGCGCTGGAATCACCCGGAAAAGGGCATGATCCGCCCGGACCAGTTCATCAGCGTGGCTGAAGAAACCGGCCTGATCATCCCGATCGGCAAATGGGTCGCGCGTCAGTCCTGCCGCATGAGCAAGCAACTGACCGCCGCCGGTTACGGCAAGCTGCACGTGGCGATTAACGTCTCGCCCAAGCAATTCTCCGACCCGGATCTGGTCAGCTCCCTGGCCAGCATCCTGCGCGAAGAACAGCTCGACCCGTCGCTGCTGGAGCTTGAACTGACCGAAGGCCTGCTGCTGGAGGCCACCGAAGACACACGCTTGCAGCTGGAGTCCCTGAAAACCCTGGGCCTGACCCTGGCGATGGACGACTTCGGCACCGGTTACTCGTCGTTCAGCTACCTGAAGAAATTCCCCATCGATGTGATCAAGATCGACCGCAGCTTCATCCGCGACATTCCGGATGACCAGGACGATATGGAGATCACCTCGGCGGTCATCGCCATGGCGCATAACCTCAAGCTGACCGTGGTCGCCGAAGGCATCGAGACGGCCGAGCAGCTGGCGTTCCTGCGCCGCCATCGTTGCGACGTGGGCCAAGGCTACCTGTTCGACAAGCCCATCCCCGGCGAAGACCTGATCAACGCCCTGCGTCGCTACCCCCGCGTCACCCAGTCCTGAGCCCTTCCCTGCCCCACGCTTGTACGGCAAACTGACCGCCTTTCATTGGATTCAGCACATCCAGCCCCCACTTATGGCAGTCACCTGTCCAGAGAGGATTGACCTCATGGCCCTGCGCTCGGAAATTCTTGTGAACAAAAACGAACTCCCTACCGCCCAGCAAGCGTTGCCGGGCCGCGAAACCCCGATGGCCCTGCCTGAAACCCACTTCGTCAACGGCAACCCGCTGCTGGGACCGTTCTTCGAAGACGTGGAATTCGCCATTTTTGGCCTGGGTTGCTTCTGGGGCGCCGAGCGTCGTTTCTGGCAACGCGATGGCGTGGTCAGCACAGTCGTCGGCTACGCAGGCGGCTTCACGCCCAACCCGACCTATGAAGAAGTCTGCTCCGGCCTGACCGGCCACAGCGAAGTGGTATTGGTGGTGTATGACAAGGCGAAGGTCAGCTATCAGGAGCTGCTGGCGATGTTCTGGGAACTGCACAACCCGACCCAGGGCATGCGTCAGGGCAACGACATCGGCACTCAATACCGCTCGGTGATCTACTGCACTACACCGGAACAATTGGACGCAGCCCAGGCCAGCGCCAAGGTGTATCAGGCTGAACTGACCAAGGCAGGGCTGGGCGATATCACCACCGAGATCGACCAGGCGCCGACCGTGTATTTCGCCGAGGCATATCACCAGCAATACCTGGCGAAGAACCCGCAGGGCTATTGCGGGATTGGCGGGACAGGCGTTTGCATGCCGCCAAGCCTCAATCAGGCGTAATCCGTTTGGAACATCGTCACAGCTGAACAGCGACGATCCACTGTGGGAGCGAATTCATTCGCGAATCGTAGGTACATCCGGCGTATCTCTAACGGCTGCATGTCCGTCTCGCGAATGAATTCGCTCCCACAGGTTTCGGCTTGAGATCGTTCCCACAGGTTCGGTTCGGCGTGCGATTCGGCTCAAGCCTTCATGGCGTGAAGCTCGCAAGCCCTCAGGCCTCGGCAATCAGCCAATCCAGCCGCCAGTCCCCCTGGGTCTGCCCCAGTTTTTCGGCCAGCCACGGCAGCAGCGCGCGCAATTCCTCTTCCAGCCCCCACGGCGGGTTGGCAATCGCCAGGCCCGAGCCGTTCAGGCTGTTCGGCGTGTCCAGCGGATGCACCAGCAACTCCACACGCAACAGCTTTGGCGCGCCGGTTTCAGCCAGTTCCTGATAGAAACGCTTGAGCGCGCGCGGGTCCTTGATCGGGTACCAGATGGCCGCGACAGTCTGGCGCATGCGGCCGATGGCTTCCTTGAGGGCCACCGAGCAGCGCTTCATTTCGTCCAGTTGCTCGAACGGCGGATCGATCAGCATGACGGCGCGTTTCTCCTGCACCGGCAGCAGCGCGCGTGGCACATGCCAGCCCTCGCCCAGGTGCACAGCAACGCGGCGGTCGTATTTCATGTTGTCTTTAAGCAGGGCGCCGTCTTCGGGGTGCTTCTCGTTGAGCAGCACGCGGTCCTGCTCGCGGGTCACGCGTCGGGCCAGCTCGGGCGAGCCCGGGTAGTAGCGCAGCTCGCCGGTCTTGCGGTTCATGTGACGGATCACGTCCATGTAACCGGCGGCAGCTTCTGGAATGTCGTCGGCGTCCCACAGACGGCCGATGCCTTCGATCCATTCACCGGTGCGCGTCGCCTGATCGCCCTGCAAGTCATACAGACCGAGGCCTGCGTGGGTGTCGATATAGGCGAGCGGCTGCTCCTTACGCGACATCAGCGCGATCAAGCGAGTCAGGACGATGTGTTTCAAGACGTCGGCGTGGTTGCCGGCGTGGAAGGCGTGACGGTAGTTCATGGCGGCTCCTGGAAGGCTGCGGAGTTTACCAAAACGGTCGGCGTTGCGCAGACCGCTCGTAGCCCGAGCCAGCAGAACCGCTGCTGCAAGAACGACAGGCAAAAAAAGCCCCGGTTAAGCCGTTACAAAACCGGGGTTGAGGTGCTTGTCCGCGCTAGAGGGTGACCAAACCGTGGCGCGGACAATGTTAAGTGAGGCCATTATGCCGAATTAACTAAACGGTTACATAGCCAAAACCGACACACTGATGTGCATGCCAGACATTGCCGACGACAGGTATTGCCGAGCGTGCGGCGCGCTACCAGAATCGCTTCAACGTCAATAAAAGGAGCGAGCGTCATGATGCATGCAGACCTGATCGACCAGGACGATCTACTCGGTCAACTCAGATCCATCGGCTTTGAAATGCCATCAGGCGCCACCGCCGAACAAGCCTGTGCTCAGGCCGTCTGCGGCCTCAACGAAGACCGCGCACGCGCGTTGCGTCAGTTGGTAGAAAGAATGCTCAGCGGCAGCGCGACTATCTTGCCCGCAGTGCGTCAGGCGATTGATCAGCAGCTGTTGCCGGCGTTGGCGACGTATAACAAATCCCAAAGCGCCTGAGGACGGCTGGCGCAACCTCGACGGCAACATAAAACCTGTGGGAGCGAATTCATTCGCGAAAGATCATACAGCCGCTAGAAGTCCGTCGGATGTACTGGCCAATCGCGAATAAATTCGCTTCCACAAAGGGTCATGCGCCAGGCACATGATCCCAATATCGTCCCGCCCGCCTTTACAACCTCACACTCGCAAACGTCGACTCGTTACGCGCCTGACTCAATGCCGACAACGGCCCGGACAGCGGCGCCAGCACCATCGCCTGGGGAATCGGCATCATCGCCACTTGTTGGGCGGTGTTGGAGCCTACGCGCTCGTCACGCGGCGGGATGCCGAAGTATTCGCGGTAGCACTTGGAGAAGTGCGGCGTGGAGACGAAGCCACAGACCGACGCCACTTCGATGATCGACATCGGCGTTTGCTTGAGCAACTGACGCGCGCGGATCAGGCGTAGCTTGAGGTAATAGCGCGATGGCGAGCAGTGCAGGTATTTCTGGAACAGCCTTTCGAGCTGACGTCGCGACACCGACACATAGACCGCCAACTCGTCGAGGTCGATCGGCTCTTCGAGGTTGGCTTCCATCAGTGCGACGATTTCCTGCAGCTTTGGCTGGTTGGTGCCAAGCATGTGCTTGAGCGGTACGCGCTGGTGATCCTGCTCGTTACGGATGCGCTCGTAGACGAACATTTCCGAAATCGCGGCGGACAGTTCACGGCCGTGATCGCGGCTGATCAGGTGCAGCATCATGTCCAGTGGCGCGGTGCCGCCGGAGCTGGTGAAACGGTTACGGTCGAGGGTGAACAGGCGGGTGCTCATGGCCACGCGCGGAAAGGCTTCCTGCATCGCCGCCAGACATTCCCAGTGCACGCTGCAATCGAATCCATCGAGCAGCCCTGCGCACGCCAGCGCCCAGCTGCCGGTGCAGACCGCGCCCAGACGACGAGACTGACGCGCCTGACTTTGCAGCCAGCTTACATGTTCGCGGGTCACCGTGCGTTGAATGCCGACGCCGCCGCAGACGATCACGGTGTCCAGCGCCGGGGCCTTGTGCATGGCCGCGTCAGGGGTGATTTGCAGACCATCGCTGGCCCAGACCTGGCCGCCGTCGACGCTCAGGGTGGTCCAGCGATACAGCTCACGGCCGGAGAGCTGGTTGGCCATACGCAGTGGCTCAACCGCAGATGCGAGAGAGATGAGTGTGAAATTGTCCAACAGCAGAAAGCCGATGGATTGAGGCGCACGGTTCTGGGGTTGAGCCCCGGAGTTGAACGAAGTCATCACGGTATCTCCTCACACGAAAAGCGGTTGATGGCCCCAAGCAGAGGCTCTTGTTGTTTCGCCCTCATCTGTGGAGAGCTTTGTCTATTGCAACGCAAATGCCATGCCTAAAGTTGAATGGGCATTCAATAACTTCTGATAGCGACGTCGCGATGCGTCTATTCGGGAGCGACATGGATGTTCCGTTAGCGACCTACCGATCGTTAGGCCACGGAAACGGCGGGCGGGATGAGCAATTCGGTAGCACTTGTGTGAATCGCCGAAAACTCGGCGACAGGGTGAGTGTCACCCCCATGCACGGCTGACCGGCGGTAGCACAGGTAACGCGGGCGTGACATGGCGTTGCGCCATGCCGCAACCGTTCACGCGCCAAAAGAAAGCGGCAGGTTTGGCGCGTGAGCGAAAAGCGAGCAGAACCGGGTAAGCAAATGAGAACCGGTTTCAGCGGTGCCAGTTATTACGCCTTCGTGAGCAAGCTCATTCCCACAGTTTTTGGGGTGCACGTGGTATTTGAAGACGCCTGAAATACTATGGGAGTGAGCGTGCTCACGAAAGCATCAGCACAGACAGCGAGAATTGACTGATCAACACTCCACCGCGCTGACCGCCAACCCTCCGCGCGAGGTCTCTTTGTATTTGTCGTGCATGTCGGCGCCGGTGTCGCGCATGGTGCGGATCACGCGGTCCAGCGAGATGAAGTGCTCGCCATCCCCACGCAGCGCCATCTGTGCAGCGTTGATGGCCTTCACCGCGGCAATCGCGTTGCGCTCGATGCACGGCACCTGCACCAGCCCCGCCACCGGGTCGCAGGTCAGGCCCAAGTTGTGTTCCAGGCCGATTTCAGCGGCGTTGCACAGCTGCTCCGGGGATGCGCCGAGGATATCCGCCAACCCGGCCGCAGCCATGGCGCAGGCCGAACCGACCTCACCCTGACAGCCCACTTCAGCGCCCGAGATGGAGGCGTTCTTTTTACAGAGGATGCCGATCGAGGCCGCGCCGAGGAAGTAATCCACCACGTTGGCTTCGCTGACTTCATCGCTGAATTTCACGAAGTAATGCAGCACCGCCGGGATGATCCCCGCCGCGCCGTTGGTCGGCGCCGTAACCATGCGCCCGCCCGCGGCGTTTTCTTCGTTGACCGCCAGGGCGAACAGGTTGACCCACTCCATCGCGCTCAGGGTCGAGCCAATGACGTTGGGCTTGTTCAGTTCCTGAAGGCTGCGATGCAAGCGCGCCGCACGACGACGCACATTCAGGCCGCCGGGCAACACGCCCTCTTCTTTAAGGCCGTGCTCAACGCAATCCTGCATCGCGCGCCACAAACGCATGAGGCCCGCGCGAATCTCTTCTTCGCTGCGCCAGACCTTCTCGTTGGCCATCATCAGTTCCGAAACCCGCAGACCGTGCTGCTTGCACAGCCTCAGCAGTTCTTCGGCGCTGGAAAAGTCATAAGGCAACACCGTGGTGTCGGCATCCAGCACGCCGCTGGCCGCTTGCGCTTCGTCCACTACAAAACCGCCGCCCACCGAGTAGTAGGTGTCGCGATGCAGCTCGCCGCTGGCATCGAAGGCGATCAGGGTCATGGCGTTGGGGTGATACGGCAGGTTTTCGTCGAGCAGCAGCATGTCGCGTTGCCAGACGAAAGGAATCGAATGATCGTTGCTGAGCTTCAGGGTGTCGGTTTCGCGCAGCTCGGCGATGTGACGGCCGATCTGGGTCGGGTCGATTGCGTCAGGCCATTCGCCCATCAGCCCCATGATCACGGCGTTGTCGCTGCCGTGGCCGACACCGGTCGCCGAAAGCGAGCCATAAAGGCGCACTTCGATGCGCGTCACCTGCCCCAGGCGGTCGCTTTCACGCAAGCTTTGAGCGAACAGCGCCGCAGCACGCATGGGACCCACGGTGTGGGAGCTGGAAGGACCGATACCGATCTTGAACAGGTCGAACACGCTGATAGCCATTAACTGCAAACCCCCGAAACACACGGTTTCCGGCGCGCCCAGCGGCCGGCGACGGAGCTGCTACGCTTGAAGCTGCAATCCGTCGAGATGGCGGCATCATCAGCCTTTTATCTCGAGGGGCGGCGTCTCACACCGACTCACTCTTGTCCACAAACGTCGCGGCGACGCATTCGCGCGCAGGGGCACATCCCCCAGAAGAAGAGCCACTGTTTTCGACACTTTTTGCCGCAACGACACTCGAAAACCAGTCCGCGAGCGGGGAAAAAAGCTGTAAGCGACGTCACCGACACTGGATACGACCCCCTCTGTACTGGTTACGACGCACCCTGTAGGCGTTTGATTTTGGCTGTTACATGATCGTTATCGACTCAATCGCCAGACGCAGTGATAGAGCTGTTTTCCCACTTGACTCGCCGACACCAAAAAAACGCGTCAGCCCTGACTGATGACGAGAAGAAAACACCTAAGGAGTCCAACCATGAAAGGTTCACACAAGCTATTACTGGGCGTTGCGTTGAGTCTGCCGATGCTGGCGCAGGCTGCAGAACCCGCCGCTTGCCAGACGGTTAATTTTTCCGATGTAGGCTGGACCGATATCACCGCAACGACCGCCACCACCAGCGTTGTCCTCCAGTCGCTGGGCTACAAGACTAAAACCACCATGATTTCCGTGCCCGTGACCTACAAGTCGCTGGCCGATGGCAAGAACATGGACGTTTTCCTGGGTAACTGGATGCCGACCATGGAAAACGACATCAAGGCCTACCGCGACGCCGGCACTGTTGAAGTCGTTCGCACCAACCTCACCGGCGCCAAATACACCCTGGCCGTGCCGCAAGCGCTGTACGACAAAGGCCTGCATGACTTCGCCGACATCGCCAAATTCAAGAAAGAACTCGACGGCAAAATCTACGGCATCGAGCCTGGCAACGACGGCAACCGTCTGATCCAGAGCATGATCGACAAGAACGCCTTTGGCCTGAAAGACGCAGGCTTCAAAGTCGTGGAGTCGAGCGAAGCCGGCATGCTCTCGCAGGTCGACCGCGCCTCCAAACGCGACACCGCCGTGGTGTTCCTGGGTTGGGCGCCGCACCCGATGAACAAGCGCTTCAAGATCCAGTACCTGACCGGCGGGGACGATTTCTTCGGGCCTGATTTCGGCGCGGCAACCGTGGCGACCAACACCCGCAAGGGTTACACCAGCGAATGCAGCAACGTCGGTCAGCTTCTGAAGAATCTGGAATTCACCGTCGACATGGAAAGCGAGCTGATGGGCAACATCCTGGACGACAAAATGAAGCCTGAAGCCGCCGCCAAGGCGTGGATCAAGAAGAACCCGAAAGTACTCGACACCTGGCTGGCGGGTGTCACCACAGTGGACGGTAAACCTGGCCTGGAAGCCGCTAAAGCCGAGCTGACGAAGTAACTCGACAGGCAGGCGGGTTCGCCCGCCTGTTGTCCCCTTTTCATCCCGCACGCGGACAATCGATACCATGCTGACTGATCATAAAATTCCCCTGGGCCAGTACATCGCAGGCTTTGTCGAATGGCTGACGCAACACGGCGCCAGCACCTTCGACGCCATCGCTTCGTCACTGGAAGCCATGATCCACGGACTGACCGGTGGTCTGACCTGGTTCAATCCTTTCGTTCTGATCGGCCTGATTGCTCTGCTTGCTCACTTCATTCAGCGCAAGTGGGGCCTGACCGCCTTTGTCGTGATTTCCTTTCTGCTGATCCTGAACCTGGGCTACTGGCAGGAAACCATGGAGACCCTGGCGCAAGTACTGTTCGCCACCCTGGTCTGCGTGGTCATCGGTGTGCCGCTGGGCATCGTCGCCGCACACAAACCGTGGTTTTACACCGCGATGCGCCCGGTCCTGGACCTGATGCAGACGGTCCCGACTTTCGTTTACCTGATTCCAACCCTGACCCTCTTCGGGCTGGGTGTGGTGCCGGGTCTGATTTCGACGGTGGTGTTCGCGATCGCCGCGCCCATCCGTCTGACCTATCTGGGCATCTGCGATGTCCCGCAAGAACTCCTCGACGCCGGTAAAGCCTTCGGCTGCTCGCGTCGTCAACTGCTGTCGCGAATCGAACTGCCCCACGCCATGCCAAGCATCGCGGCCGGTATCACCCAGTGCATCATGCTGTCGCTGTCGATGGTGGTGATTGCGGCACTGGTGGGCGCCGACGGCCTGGGCAAACCCGTGGTCAACGCACTGAACACTGCTGATATCGCACTGGGCTTCGAAGCGGGCCTGGCGATCGTATTGCTGGCGATCATGCTCGACCGTATCTGCAAACAACCCGACGCTAAAGTGAGGGCCGACGCATGAGCATCATCAAATTCGACCAGGTAGACGTCGTCTTCTCCAAAGACCCGCGCGAGGCTCTCAAGCTGCTGGATCAGGGCCTTGCGCGGCCGGAAATCCTGAAGAAAACCGGCCAGATCGTCGGTGTTGAAAAAGCCAGTCTGGAAATAAACAAAGGCGAGATCTGCGTCCTGATGGGTCTGTCCGGTTCGGGCAAATCCAGTCTGCTGCGCTGCATCAACGGCCTGAACACCGTCAGCCGCGGTTCGCTGTTCGTCGAGCACGAAGGCAAGCAGATCAACATCGCCAACTGCTCGCCCGCGGAGCTCAAAATGATGCGCACCAAGCGCATCGCCATGGTGTTCCAAAAGTTTGCGCTGATGCCCTGGCTGACCGTTCGCGAGAACATCAGCTTCGGCCTGGAGATGCAGGGTCGCCCCGAGAAGGAACGTCGCCAGCTGGTGGACGAAAAACTTGAACTGGTCGGCCTGACTCAATGGCGCAACAAGAAGCCCGACGAGCTGTCCGGCGGCATGCAGCAACGTGTGGGCCTAGCCCGCGCACTGGCGATGGACGCCGACATTCTGCTGATGGACGAACCGTTCTCCGCGCTCGACCCGTTGATCCGCCAAGGCCTGCAGGATGAACTGCTGGCGCTGCAGAAAAAGCTGAGCAAGACCATCGTATTCGTGAGCCACGACCTGGACGAAGCCCTCAAGCTCGGCACCCGCATCGCGATCATGAAAGACGGCCGGATCATCCAGTACAGCGTGCCGGAAGAGATCGTGCTCAACCCCGCGGACGAATACGTGCGCACCTTCGTGGCCCACACCAACCCGCTGAACGTGCTGTGCGGTCGCAGCCTGATGCGCCCGATCACCGATTGCACCCGCATCAACGGCTCCCAGGTGTGCCTCGACCCGGGCGACGATTCATGGATCGACCTGGCCGAAGGCAACCAGATCAAAGGCCTGCGTCAGCATGGCGCTGCCGTCGATCTGCAGAGCTGGACGCCTGGTCAGTCGGTCGAAGCGCTCGGCCGCAAACCGACCGTCGTGCACTCGGACATCGGCATGCGCGAAGCCCTGCAGATTCGTTACCACACCGGCAACAAGCTGGTGCTGCAAGAGAACAACCAGCTGGTCGGCATCCTCGGCGACAGCGAGCTGTACCACGCATTGCTTGGTAAGAATCACGGCTAAGAGCATCACCGGACTGTAGGAGCGCGCTTGCCCGCGATTGCGTAGTGTCAGCCGCCAACGATGTTGGATGTGCCGACCTCATCGCGGGCAAGCGCGCTCCTACAGGTGATTGATTTAAGGTCGGAATCAGAGGCTTGCAGAGCCTTTTCGCACGCCTATGGTTTTTTGTTGATTGAACGTTCAATTAAAAAGCACTAGACTGGGGGCCGTTTTTCAGTCTTTCACGATCACTGGCGAGCCAAGGAGACTCACAGATGCCCAAGGTCGGTATGCAACCCATTCGGCGTCAACAGCTGATCCAGGCCACCCTCACGGCGGTGGATCAGGTCGGCATGGGCGACGCCAGCATTGCGTTGATCGCCAAACTGGCAGGGGTCTCCAACGGCATCATCAGTCACTACTTTCAGGACAAGAACGGCCTGATCGCAGCGACCATGCGCCACCTGATGAACGCGCTGATCGTCAACGTCGCCGAGCGTCGTCAGGCACTGACCGACGACAGCCCCCGGGCGCATCTGAAAGTCATCATCGAGGGCAACTTCGACGCCAGCCAGGTCAATGGCCCGGCGATGAAAACCTGGCTGGCCTTCTGGGCCACCAGCATGCATTCGCCGTCGCTGCATCGCTTGCAGCGGATCAACGATCACCGCCTGTATTCGAACCTGTGTTGCCAGTTCCGCCGCGTGCTGGCGCTGGACGAAGCACGCACCGCCGCTCGCGGCCTGGCGGCATTGATCGACGGCTTGTGGCTACGCGGCGCGCTCTCGGGGGACGCCTTCGATACCGAACAGGCGCAACAGCTCGCCTACGAATACATGGATTTGCAACTGGCAAAAGCGGCGCACCGCTCCTGATAGGGACGGCAGCCCGCCCAACCGCGATCGGCACTGCGCACGGCGCACCCGGTCAACGCCCATCACAGACAACTGCGAGGACTTTATGGCCCGTTTCGAACTGCAAAAACTCTACATTGACGGCGGTTACGTCGACGCCAGCGGCGATGCAACCTTCGAAGCCATCAACCCGGCCAACGGCGAAGTGCTCGCCAAGGTTCAGCGGGCCACTCAGGCAGACGTCGAACGTGCCGTGGTCAGTGCTGAAAAGGGTCAGAAAATCTGGGCTGCGATGACCGCCATGGAGCGTTCGCGCATCCTGCGTCGCGCCGTCGACATCCTGCGTGAACGCAACGATGAGCTGGCCGAGCTGGAAACCCTGGACACCGGCAAAGCCATCTCCGAAACCAAATACGTCGACATCGTTACCGGCGCCGACGTGCTCGAATACTACGCAGGCTTGGTCCCGGCCATCGAAGGCGAGCAGATTCCCCTGCGCACCTCCTCGTTCGTCTACACCCGCCGCGAACCGCTGGGCGTCACCGTCGGCATCGGCGCGTGGAACTACCCGATTCAGATCGCCCTGTGGAAATCCGCACCGGCCTTGGCCGCCGGTAACGCGATGATCTTCAAGCCGAGCGAAGTCACCTCGCTGACCACCCTCAAACTTGCCGAAATCTACACCCAGGCCGGCCTGCCCGACGGCGTGTTCAACGTACTGACCGGCAGCGGCCGTGAAGTCGGCACTTGGCTGACCGAGCACCCACGCATCGAGAAAGTCTCGTTCACCGGCGGCACCGACACCGGCAAGAAAGTCATGGCCAGCGCGTCGAGTTCTTCGCTCAAGGAAGTGACCATGGAACTGGGCGGCAAGTCGCCGCTGATCATCTTCGACGACGCCGACCTGGATCGCGCCGCCGACATCGCGATGATGGCCAACTTCTACAGCTCCGGTCAGGTCTGCACCAACGGTACGCGCGTGTTCGTGCCGAGCGCCTCGAAGGCTGCGTTCGAAGCCAAGATCGTCGAGCGTGTGAAGCGCATTCGCGCTGGCAACCCGCAGGACGAGAACACCAACTTTGGCCCGCTGGTCAGCTTCGCGCACATGGAAAGCGTGCTGGGCTACATCGCCAAGGGCAAGGAAGAAGGCGCGCACCTGCTGATCGGCGGCGAGCGTCTGAGCGAGGGTGAGTTCGCCAAGGGTGCGTTCGTGGCGCCTACCGTGTTTACCGATTGCCGCGACGACATGACCATCGTCAAAGAGGAAATCTTCGGCCCGGTCATGAGCATTCTCAGCTACGAGACTGAAGAAGAAGTCGTCCGTCGCGCCAACGACACCGAAATGGGCCTTGCCGCAGGCATCGTCACCAAGGACCTGAACCGCGCCCATCGCGTGATTCATCAGCTCGAAGCGGGCATTTGCTGGATCAACGCCTGGGGTGAATCCGACGCGAAGATGCCGGTCGGTGGCTACAAGCAATCGGGCGTCGGGCGCGAGAACGGCATCAGCTCGCTGGCGCAGTACACGCGCCTGAAATCAGTACAGGTGGAGCTGGGCGATTACGCGTCGGTGTTCTGATTCAGACGTCCGGTAAGCACCGGCCAACGCCATCGCGGATGAATCCGCTCCCACAGAGGGACCGCCATTAACCTGTGGGAGCGAATTCATTCGCGAGAGGCCGGTCCGGCCAGCGCACTAGCATGGGGTGCAAGGGGTCGAGCAGCCAATCGCTCCCCACGCCTCTCCCCCGCCACAACTTTCTGAACGGAGGATCTCATGTCTCAGGAATTCGACTACATCATCATCGGCGCAGGCTCGGCTGGTAACACCCTGGCCACGCGCCTCACCGAAGACGCTGGCGTCACGGTCCTGCTGCTCGAAGCCGGCGGCCCGGATTACCGCGCCGACTTCCGCACTCAAATGCCCGCTGCCCTCGCCTTCCCGCTGCAGGGCCGCCGCTACAACTGGGCGTACGAAACCGACCCAGAGCCGCACATGAACAACCGCCGTATGGAATGCGGCCGTGGCAAGGGCCTGGGCGGCTCGTCGCTGATCAACGGCATGTGCTACATCCGCGGCAACGCCATGGACTACGACGGCTGGGCAAAACTGCCAGGCCTGCAAGCGTGGTCTTACCTCGACTGTCTGCCGTATTTCCGCAAGGCCGAAACCCGCGACATCGGCCCCAACGACTACCACGGCGGCGATGGCCCGGTCAGTGTGACCACGCCAAAAGCGGGCAATAACCCGCTGTTCCACGCCATGGTCGAGGCCGGTGTGCAGGCGGGCTACCCGCGCACAGACGACCTCAACGGCTATCAGCAGGAAGGCTTCGGCCCGATGGACCGCACCGTGACGCCGAACGGCCGTCGCGCCAGTACCGCGCGCGGTTATCTGGACCAGGCCAAGCAGCGCCCGACGCTGACCATCGTCACCCATGCGCTGACCGATCGCATCCTGTTCGACAACAAGCGCGCGGTCGGCGTGACGTATCTGGTGGGCGACAGCGACACCCGCATCGAAGCCCGCGCACGCAAGGAAGTCATCGTCAGCAGCGGCGCGATTGCCTCGCCACAACTGCTGCAACGCTCCGGCGTGGGCCCGGCTGCGCTGCTGAAAAAGCTCGACATTCCGGTGATCCACGACCTGCCAGGCGTGGGTGAAAACCTTCAGGATCACCTGGAGATGTACCTGCAATACGCCTGCAAGGAACCGGTGTCGCTCTACCCGTCGCTGCTGTGGTGGAACCAGCCGGCCATCGGCGCCGAATGGCTGTTCCTCGGCAAAGGCATTGGCGCGAGCAATCAGTTCGAAGCCGGTGGTTTCATTCGTTCCCGCGAGGAGTTCGAGTGGCCGAACATTCAGTATCACTTCCTGCCAGTGGCGATTAACTACAACGGCAGCAATGGCGTGAAGGAGCACGGTTTCCAGGCGCACGTCGGCTCTATGCGCTCGCCGAGCCGTGGCCGCGTGCAGCTGAAATCGAAGGACCCTCGCGAGTACCCGAGCATCCTCTTCAACTACATGGCCACCGAGCAGGACTGGCAGGAATTTCGTGACGGCATTCGCCTGACCCGCGAAATCATGCAGCAGCCTGCGCTGGACAAATACCGCGGCCGCGAAATCAGCCCTGGCATCGAAGTGCAGAGCGACGAGCAGCTTGACCAGTTCGTCCGCGAGCATGCCGAGACGGCGTTTCACCCGTCGTGCTCGTGCAAGATGGGCACCGACGAGATGGCCGTGGTCGACGCCGAAGGCCGTGTGCATGGCATACAAGGCCTGCGCGTGGTCGATGCTTCGATCATGCCGATCATCACCACGGGCAACCTCAACGCGCCGACGATCATGATCGCCGAGAAAATCGCCGACAAGATCCGTGGCCGCACGCCACTGCCGCGCAGCACCGCCAAATATTTCGTGGCCGGAGATGCACCGGTGCGTGGCAAGCCGATGAGGGAAATCAACCCAACCGCGTGACCATTCTCCTGTAGGAGCGCGCTTGCCCGCGATTGTGTCGGCACATCCAACCACGTTGGTGACTGGCACAGCTTCATCGCGGGCAAGCGCGCTCCTACAGGTGGCGCGCCCCAGAGCCCTTGCGCGCTATGATTCGCAGCATGCCCTCCGAATGACCAAGGAGCTTTCCTGCATGTTCGACTTCTCCACTCAACTCAAGCAGCGCTTCGCCGCCCTGCACAGCAGCGCCCAGTTTCTCTCCCTGCGCTATGTCAAACAGACCAGCCAACACCTGGCCGTACGCAAGAACGTCCCAGAACCGCCACAACTGAGCGTCGACGAAGGCGCCATGCTGACCGTGCGCATCGACGGGGTCGAAGCCTACGCGGCCACCAACGACCTCTCGCAACAAGGCCTGCAGGCCGCCCTTGAACGGGCCGAAGCCCAGGCACGGTCACTCGCCGGGCACTCCCTGCTCGACCTGCGCGAGCACGCCGTCGCCACCAGCCGCGCCGACTACCTGTCGCCGAACCTGACCAGCGCCTTCCCTTCGCTCAGCGACTGCTACGCCCTGCTCGGTCAAGAATCCGCGTCGGTGCCCAGGGATGAGCGCCTGGTAAACTGGCAGGTCAGCCTCGGCCTTGAGAACGTCGAGCAGATCTACCTCAACACTGCAGGCGCCGAGATTCGTCAGGCCCAGCGCTTCGTCTTTCCCGGCCTGAGCGTCACCGCCTACGACGGCCAGGACAGCCAGACCCGCAGCCTGGGCCGCGACAATTTCGGCCAACAGGGCGGCGCGGAAGTCATCACCTCCTGCGGCATCATTGGCGCTGCCGCCCACGTTGCCGATCAGGCGCTGCAACTGATCATGGCGCCCAACACGCCCATCGGCCCGCGCGACCTGCTGCTGACGCCGGACCAGATGATCCTGCAGATCCACGAATCCATCGGCCACCCGCTGGAGCTGGATCGCATTCTGGGCGATGAGCGCAACTAC
Source organism: Pseudomonas sp. GW821-FHT02A11 (assembly GCF_059421985.1). Classification (NCBI taxonomy): domain Bacteria; kingdom Pseudomonadati; phylum Pseudomonadota; class Gammaproteobacteria; order Pseudomonadales; family Pseudomonadaceae; genus Pseudomonas; species Pseudomonas sp. GW821-FHT02A11. Next base: position 121,975 of record NZ_JBWKWB010000008.1, on the reverse strand, counting down.
GCCGGCACCAGTTTCGTGAAGGCCAGCGACTTCGGCAGCCTGCAATACGGCTCCAGGCTGCTCAACGTGACGTTCGACCCGGAAATCCCCGAACAACTGGCCAGTTACGCTTTCGACGACGACGGCACTGCAGCCAGCAAGCAATTCCTGATCAAGAACGGCGTGCTCGAACGTCCGCTGGGCGGCGCGCTGTCGCAGTTTCGCAGCGGCATGGAAGGCGTCGCCAACAGCCGCGCCTGCAGCTGGAACCGCGCACCGATCGACCGCATGGCCAACCTCAACATCGAGCCCGGCGACAAGACCTTGAAGCAGCTGATCGGCGGCATCGAGCACGGCATTCTGATGAGCACCAATCGCTCGTGGTCGATTGACGATGCACGCAATAAATTCCAGTTCGGCTGCGAGTGGGGCCAGTTGATCGAGAACGGCGAACTCAAGGGCGTGGTGAAAAACCCCAACTATCGGGCGATCTCTGCGCAGTTCTGGCGCAACCTCAGCGCGGTCGGCGACGCCAGCACTTTCCAAGTGCTCGGCACGCCGAACTGCGGCAAGGGCGAACCCAATCAGGTGGTGCGCGTAGGCCATGCCTCGCCCGCCTGCGTGTTCGCTAACGTCGATGTTTTCGGAGGTGACGCCTGATGTCCCATCAATCCCTATTCAAGGCGCTGGTCGACTGGCTGCAAGGCGCGATCACGCCGAAGGAACGCTTCACCCTCAGCTACAACGCCGAGGCTTCGGATTTCATTCGTTTCAACCACGCCAAGGTGCGGCAGGCTGGGCATGTGCAGCAAGCCAGCGTGTATTTCAAGCTGATCGACGACGGTCGCCATGCCGACCTCAACCTGACCCTGTCGGGTGATGAGGCCGTGGATCGTCAGCGTCTGGACGAGGCGCTGCAACAATTGCGCGAAACCCTGACGCTGCTGCCTGCCGATCCGTATCTGCTGCTCAACGACGACGCCTGGCAGAGCAGCAATGTTCAGGACGCACCGCTGCCGGACAGCGCCCGTGTGGTCGAGCAGATCGCGCAACTGGGCGAAGGGCTGGATCTGGTCGGCATCTACGCCGCAGGGCCGATCTATCGCGGTTTTGCCAGCTCCAACGGCGCACTGGGCTGGCATCAGGCGAACAGCTTCAATTTCGACTGGAGCCTGTTTCACGAAAACGGTCAGGCGGTGAAGGCGAACTACGCCGGCCACGAATGGAGCGACCAAGCATTCGCCAAACGCTTTGCCCTGGCCCGCGAGCAGCTGGCATTTCTGGGTCAGCCGTCGTACACCTTGGCGCCCGGCCACTATCGCGCGTACCTGGCACCGGCCGCGCTGGAAGAAGTGGTCGGCATGCTGTGCTGGGGTGGTTTCTCGGCGCAATCGCTGGCCGACAAGACCAGCCCGTTGCAACGTCTGTACGACGGTCACGCGACATTGAATCCCCTGGTGAGCCTGGATGAGCAGGTGACGGGCTCGTTGTCTCCCGCGTTTTCGGGCGAAGGCTACCCGCGCTCGGACCTGTCGCTGGTGGTTGAAGGCGTCGCAAAAGACCGCCTGATCGATTCGCGCAGCGCCGCCGAATACGGCCTGACCGCCAACGGCGCCGGATGGGGTGAATCGCCCAGCGCGCTGAGCATGAACGGTGGCACGCTGGCACTGGACGACGTGCTGAAGGCGCTGGGCACGGGGCTGTACATCAGCAACCTGTGGTACCTGAACTTCTCGGACCGCACGGCCGGGCGTATCACCGGCATGACCCGGTTCGCGACCTTCTGGGTCGAAGACGGCAAGATCAAGGCACCGGTCAGCACCATGCGTTTCGATGACAGCGTGTTCAGCCTGCTGGGCAGCGCGCTCGAACAATTGACCACGCAAAGGGAACTCATCCTCTCGACGAGTACCTACAGTCAACGTCAGACAGCTTCGAATCTGCTGCCGGGGGCTTTGGTCAACAAGCTGACGTTGACGTTGTAGCGAGGCAGCAGACTCTCAAGATCTGCCGGGCGATGACCTTCCTGTAGGAGCGCGCTTGCCCGCGAATACGTCGGCACATCCAACATCGTGGGTGACTGACAAACCCTTTCGCGGGCAAGCGCGCTCCTACAGGAAAGCGACACTTTTAAAAATTCATAAAAAAGCCAAAAGGACCCACGACTTCACATGCCGACCACCACGCCGCAACTGGACGCCAGAACCCTGCGCTGGATGCCATGGGTCATCGCCATCGCCTTTTTCATGCAGAGCCTGGACGGCACGATCCTCAACACCGCGTTGCCGTCCATGGCCCGATCCTTGTCCGAAGACCCGCTGCGTATGCAGTCGGTGATCATCGCCTACATGCTGACCATCGCCCTGCTGATCCCGGCCTCCGGCTGGATCTCGGACCGCTTCGGCATCAAGCGCATTTTCTTCAGCGCCATCCTGCTGTTCAGCTTTGGCTCGCTGCTGTGCGCGGCAGCCAATTCCCTGGGCATGCTGGTCGCCGCCCGCGTGGTTCAAGGGCTCGGCGGGGCGTTGATGATGCCAGTGGGCAGGCTGATCGTGCTGCGGGCCTATCCGCGAACGGAACTGGTGCGCATCCTCAGTTTCATCACCATGCCGGCCCTGCTCGGCCCGCTGATGGGCCCGACGGTCGGCGGCTGGCTGGTGGAATACCTGAGCTGGCACTGGATCTTCCTGATCAACATTCCGGTGGGCATTCTCGGCTGTTTTGCCGTACGCAAATTTATCCCTGATCTCGTGGGCGGCGGGCGTACTCGTTTCGATCTGGTGGGTTTTGCCCTGTTCGGCGCTTCTATGGTGCTGATCACCATCGCTTTGGAAGGCCTGGGCGAGCTGCACCTGCCGCACCTGCGCGTAGTGATGCTGCTGTTCGGCGGCATGGCGTGCCTGGCGGCGTATTGGCTGCGCGCGGGTCATGTGGAATCGCCGCTGTTTTCCGCGTCGCTGTTCCGCACCCGCAGTTTCGCGGTGGGGATCATGGGCAACTTATTTGCGCGTCTGGGCAGCGGCGCATTGCCGTTTCTGGTGCCATTGATGCTGCAAGTGGCGCTGGGCTATTCGCCGTCCCACGCAGGGATGAGCATGATTCCGCTGGCCTTGGCGGCGATGTTCGCCAAGCCCCTGGCTACTCGTGCCATCGAACGCCTGGGTTATCGCATCGTGCTCACCGGCAACACGTTGCTGCTTGGCGCGCTGCTGGCGAGCATGGCACTGGTGGACGCTGACACGCCGTACTGGATGCTGCTGATTCACCTGGCGTTTCTGGGCGGGGTGAACTCGCTGCAGTTTTCGGCGATGAACGCGGTGACGCTGATCGACCTGGACGACGCCAGCGCGGCCAGTGGCAACAGCTTGCTGTCGGTGGTGGCGCAGCTGTCCCTGAGCCTGGGGGTTGCCTGCGCGGCAGCGCTGCTGGGGGGCTTTACCGATGATGTGGCGAGCGGAGAAGTCAGCAGCGTCCTGGGCGCGTTTCAGCTGACGTTCCTGTGCGTAGGGGTGCTGGCGATGCTGGCGGCGTCGATCTTTCTGCAGCTGTCGCCGCGCATGCCACCCGAGAACCCGCCGCGCAAACCGCAGACGGAGCCTGAGATCGAGGCGTGATCGTCGGAGAGGCGCGCACCGGTCTCGCCTGCCGGACGCAAATCCCTCTGTGGGAGCGAATTCATTCGCGAGAGGCCGGTGCATTCGATACATATCTGTCGGATGTACCGCCGTCTCGCGAATGAATTCGCTCCCACAGGAGATCGCATTTCGACAGCGAGATCACCGGCGCGCCCAACATCGTTGCACAACCCCACCATTTATCGCCCGCAGCCCCAAGGCAGGGGCTTCGACCTGATACACTGCGCGACATTTTGTTTTGCAGGCCTGCCCCGTGACCAACACCGCTTTCAACTCGCTGCCCCTTTCCGCCGCCATGCTGGCTAACCTGGAGTCCCTTGGTTATGCCGAGATGACGCCGATTCAGGCGCAGAGCCTGCCGGTGATGCTCAAGGGCATGGACCTGATTGCCCAGGCCAAGACCGGTTCGGGCAAGACCGCCGCATTCGGCGTCGGCCTGCTCAACCCGATCAACCCGCGTTACTTCGGCTGCCAGGCACTCGTGCTTTGCCCGACCCGCGAGCTGGCGGATCAGGTGGCCAAGGAAATCCGCCGCCTGGCGCGCTCCGAAGACAACATCAAGGTCCTGACCCTGTGCGGCGGCGTGTCCTTCGGCCCGCAGATCGCTTCGCTGGAGCACGGCGCGCATATCATCGTCGGCACGCCAGGGCGCATTCAGCAGCACTTGCGCAAAGGCTCGCTGGTTCTCGATGGCCTGAACACGCTGGTTCTCGACGAAGCCGACCGCATGCTCGACATGGGTTTCTACGACGCTATCGCCGACATCATCGAGCAGACCCCGGAGCGTCGTCAGACCCTGCTGTTCTCGGCCACTTACCCGGTCGGCATCAAGCAGCTGGCCTCCAAGTTCATGCGCGACCCGCAAACCGTCAAGGTCGAAGCGCTGCACGCCGACAGCCAGATCGAGCAGATTTTCTACGAAATCTCCCCCGAGCAGCGTCTGGAAGCAGTAGTGAAGGTGCTCGATCATTTCCGTCCACAATCCTGCGTCGCGTTCTGCTTCACCAAGCAGCAGGTGCAGGAAGTGGTCGATCACCTCACCGCCAAGGGCATGTCGGCCGTCGGGCTGCATGGCGATCTGGAACAGCGTGACCGTGATCAGGTGCTGGCGATGTTTGCCAACCGCAGCACCTCCGTGTTGGTCGCCACCGACGTCGCCGCTCGCGGCCTGGACATCGACGCGCTGGACATGGTGATCAACGTTGAGCTCGCCCGCGATTCGGAAATCCACATTCACCGCGTTGGCCGTACGGGTCGTGCGGGCGAGACCGGCATCGCCGTCAGCCTCGTTGCCCCCGGCGAAAGCCAGCGCGCCCGCGCCGTCGAAGAGCTGCAGAAAGCGCCGCTGAACTGGCAGCAGTACGACCAACTGACTCGCAAGGAAGGCGGCAAGCTGCTGCCACCGATGACCACCCTGTGCATCGGTTCGGGCCGCAAGGACAAACTGCGTCCGGGCGACATCCTCGGCGCACTCACCGGTGACGCGGGCGTTGCGGGCACTCAGGTCGGCAAGATCGCGATTTTCGACTTCCAGGCCTATGTGGCAGTGGAGCGCAGCATTGCCAAGCAGGCACTGGATCGCCTGAACAACGGCAAGATCAAGGGCAAGTCGTTGCGGGTGCGGATTCTCTGAGAACCCGCAAACCGCGTCGCGAATGAATTCGCTCCCACAGACTGACCGCGTTCAACCTGTGGGAGCGAATTCATTCGCGAAACGTACTCACAATCACCGCAAACCTTCTGATACACCACAGAACACCCGAGGACACCGCTTTGCCCGTTACTGACGTTGTGATCATCGGCGCTGGCGCCGCAGGCTTGATGTGTGCTGCCACTGCCGCCAATCGTGGACGCCGAGTGATGCTGATCGATCACGCCAACAAGCCGGGCAAGAAAATCCTCATGTCGGGCGGCGGGCGCTGCAATTTCACCAACCTGTACACCGAGCCCGCCAACTTCCTCTCGCAGAACCCGCATTTCTGCAAATCAGCGCTGGCCCGCTATACCCAGTGGGATTTCATCGCGCTGGTGGCCAAGCACGGCGTGCCGTATCACGAGAAAAAACTCGGCCAGCTGTTCTGCGACAACAAGTCCAGCGACATCCTCGGCCTGTTGCTCAGTGAGTGCGATGACGCAGGCGTCGCCCTGCACATGGACACCTCGGTGCAGGCCATCGAGAAAACCGAATCCGGCTATCTTCTGCAAACCACACTCGGCACCATCACCTGCACGTCGTTGGTGATTGCCACAGGCGGGCTGTCGATCCCGACATTGGGCGCCACCGGCTTCGGTTATCAGGTGGGCAAGCAGTTCGGTCACACCTTGCTGCCGACGCGCGCAGGCCTTGTGCCGTTCACCATCACTGATCAGCTGAAAGACCTGTGCACCGAGCTGTCGGGCACGTCGGTGGACTGCCTGATCAGCTGCAACGAGATCAGCTTTCGCGAGAACATGCTGTTCACCCACCGCGGATTGAGCGGGCCGGCGATCCTGCAGATTTCCTCGTTCTGGCACCCCGGCGACACAGTGGAGATCAACCTGCTGCCCGATCACGACGCCCACGGCTGGCTGACCGAGCAACAGGCCGAGCGCCCGAACAGCGAGCTCAAGACCCTGCTGGGCGAGATCTTCACCAAAAAAATGGCCAACCTGATCGCCGATCAGTGGTTTGTCTCCAAACCGATGAAGCAGTACACCCACGCCGAGCTGGCGGACATCGCCGAGAAACTGGCGAGCTGGAAGGTGGTTCCGGCCGGCACCGAGGGGTATCGCACGGCAGAAGTGACGCTGGGCGGCATCGACACGCGGGAAGTGTCGTCCAAGACCCTGGAGTCGCTGAAATCCCCGGGGCTTTACTTCATTGGCGAGGTGCTGGATGTGAGCGGCCATCTGGGCGGCTTCAACTTCCAGTGGGCCTGGGCCTCGGCGTACGCAGCAGCGCAGTACATCTAAGGCATTACACAAATCCCTGTAGGAGCTTGCGGAGGTTACGACGCTGGCGAAAGCGATCTGTCTGATGATGAAGATGTGTTGACTATCCCGGCCCCTTCGCCAGCGTCGTAACCTCCGCAAGCTCCTACGGGAGATCGGTGTCGGCCGCACAACGGAATAAATTTTGCTAACCGGATGTACAGCGTGCATCAGGCGCTGTACATATCCTTCAGCAGAATCAGTCGCGAAAAAGGCCGTCCGCGTTCATGGCATCGAAATCGTTGCGCAATACCTTCCGCCGCCTGTGGGCGCTGGACAAGTTTTCCTACAGCGTGCGGGTGTTTATCGCGCTGACCGGCAGCATGGCCCTGTGCTGGTATCAAAACGAGATGTCGCTGGTCATCCCGCTGTTCCTGGGAATTATCGCCAGTGCCCTGTCCGAAACCGACGACAGCTGGCAAGGCCGCCTCAATGCGCTGGCCGTGACGCTGGTGTGTTTCAGCATCGCGGCGCTGTCCGTCGAACTGCTCTTTCCCTACCCCGTGCTGTTCATCTGCGCCTTCGCGCTCGCGGCGTTCTGCCTGACGATGCTCGGCGCCTTGGGCGAGCGCTACGGCGCCATCGCCTACGCCACGCTGATTCTCTCGGTCTACACGATGATCGGCGTGGACCAGCGCGGTGGCGAAGTCACGGATTTCTGGCACGAGCCGATGCTGCTGGTGGCAGGTGCCGCGTGGTACGGGCTGTTATCGGTACTGTGGCAGATGCTGTTTTCCAACCAGCCGGTGCAACAGGCGCTGGCGCGACTGTTTCGCGAACTGGGCATGTACCTGAAACTGAAATCCGAGCTGTTCGAGCCCATTCGCACGCTGGACGTCGAAGCCAAGCGTCTGGAGCTGGCCAAGCAGAACGGCAAGGTCGTCGCCGCGCTCAACGTGACCAAGGAAATCATCCTCAACCGCGTCGGCAGTGGTCGCCCCGGCTCGAAGGTCAGTCGCTACCTGAAGCTGTACTTCCTCGCACAGGACGTTCACGAGCGCGCCAGTTCGTCGCACTATCCCTACAATTCTCTGGCTGAAGCGTTTTTCCACAGCGACGTGCTGTTCCGCTGCCAGCGGCTGTTGCGTCAGCAGGGCAACGCGTGCCGCGATCTGTCAGTGTCGATCCAGTTGCGCCAGCCGTTCGTTTACGACGACAGCTTCGCTCATGCGCTGGACGACCTGCGCGCCTCCCTCGAACACCTGCGTATCCAGAGCAACCCGGCCTGGCGTGGCCTGCTGCGCTCCCTGCGCGCCCTGGCCAACAACCTCGGCACGCTGGACCGCCTGTTGAGTGACGCGAGCAACCCCGACGCGCTGGCCGACGCCTCCGACAGCAGCCTGCTGGACCGTTCGCCACGCACGCTCAAGGACGTCTGGACGCGCCTGCGCCTGCAACTCACGCCGACCTCGCTGCTGTTCCGCCACGCCCTGCGCCTGCCGCTGGCGCTGGTGATCGGCTACCTGATGGTTCACCTGATTCATCCTTCGCAGGGCTACTGGATCATCCTGACCACGGTTTTCGTCTGCCAGCCGAGCTACGGCGCGACGCGGCGCAAGCTCGGCCAGCGGATCATCGGCACGGCCATTGGCCTGACGGCGGGCTGGATTCTGTTCGACCTGATTACCACGCCGATTCTGCAATCGATGTGCGCGGTGTTGGCCGGGGTGGTGTTCTTCGTCAACCGGACCACGCGCTATACGCTGTCGACAGCGGCGATCACGGTGATGATCCTGTTCTGCTTCAATCAGGTCGGCAACGGCTACGGCCTGTTCCTGCCGCGCCTGATGGATACCCTGCTGGGCAGCCTGATCGCGGGGCTTGCGGTGTTCCTGTTCCTGCCGGACTGGCAAGGCCGCCGCCTGAACAAGGTGCTGGCCAATACCCTGTCGTGCAACAGCATTTACCTGCGCCAGATCATGCAACAGTACGCAGCAGGCAAGAGCGATGACCTCGCCTACCGACTGGCCCGACGCAACGCCCACAACGCCGACGCCGCGCTGTCGACCACGCTGGCCAACATGCTGATGGAGCCTGGGCATTTCCGCAAAGAGGCCGACGTGGGCTTCCGCTTTCTGGTGCTGTCCCACACCTTGCTGAGCTACCTCTCAGGCCTGGGCGCACACCGCGAAACCCAATTACCGAGCGAAGTGCGCGAGCAGTTGATCGAGGGCGCGGGGGCGAGTCTGGCGTCGAGCATCGACGAGATCGCTCAAAGCCTGGCCACGCGTGAGCCAGTGGCGGTGCAAAGCGATGCCGAGGAAGCGCTGGCGACAGAGCTTGAGCAAATGCCCGAAGAAATCGACGAAGGGCAGCGTCTGGTGCAGACGCAACTGGCGCTGATCTGTCGTCAGCTCGGCCCGCTGCGCACGCTGGCCGCGCACCTGATCAAAGCGCCGGAGAAAGAAGCGGGCGACATCACAGACCGTGCAGCTTGAACAGCTTGTCGTAGCTGCCATCGGCCTTCATCGCAGCGATGGCCTTGTCGAAATCGGCGACGATCTTTTCATGATCCGGATTCTTCAGGCTGACGAGAATGTGCAGGCTGTTTTCGCTCAGTGAGCGCGGCAGGAACTCCACGCTGTCGCGCACATCTTCAGGCTCACGACCGAGCGCCACCATCGCGGCGTATTCGTCCTCGACGGTCAGGTCCACCCGCCCAGCCGCCAGCATGCGCACGGCCGTCGAGAAGCTGGCCACCGGTACTTTTTTCAGACCCATATCGCTGTCGAAGGCCTGCGAATAGGCGTAGCTGCGCACCACTGCAATTGAATAGGGGTGCAGCTGCTGAAGGTTCTGATACTGGATGTCAGAAGCCTTGCGCTTGAAGAAGCGCAAGCGATTGGTCAGGTACTCACCCGAATACTCGCCGATCCGGGTGCGTTCTTCGCTGTACCAGGCGTTGATCAGGATGTCATAGCGCCCTTCCCCAACGCCGTGAATCGCCCGGGCCCACGGCACTTGCTCGTAGTCGACGGTATAACCGGCACGACTGAGCGCGGTGCGCACCAGATCCGTCGACAGCCCGCCGTTGAGCAACGACACATCCGAATAGGGAGCCCAGGCATCTCCCGCCATGCGCAGCTTCAGCGCCCAGGCATCCTGCGCGATCAACAGCATTCCCAGCAAAGCCATGGCTCGAAGCAAACGCAGCATGCTCAAGATCCTTAGGCAGGTAATGGCCTGCGATTCTTTTCAGCGGCAATCCAGTGACACTGTGACATCCCTGAAGCGAGCGAAGGGCAATGAAACCCGGTGCGAGGCAATAGCAAGTGGCCTCCATTGAAGACCTGTTGGCGACTTTGCACAACACATAAGCGGCCAATGTCTGTGCCGCACTTCAAGAAAATCACACAAAGTCCTGACCGGCGTCACACCTGTCCTCATACGCCGACTTTGGGCTTGAGGCCATATGCGTTTAGTATCCGGCATGGACTTTTTTCGTGAGCCGGCTTCATGTCTATCAACTGGATTTGCAAACACCATACCGCCCTTGCCAAAGAGCAGCTGTACGCCATTCTGCAGTTGCGCGCGCAGGTGTTCGTCGTGGAGCAGAAATGCTGGTATCAGGACGTCGACGGTCTTGATCTGGTAGGCGATACCCGCCACCTGATGGCCTGGCAAAACGACGAGCTGGTGGCCTATCTGCGCCTGCTGGACCCGATCCAGCAGGACGGCGATGTGACCATCGGTCGCGTGGTCACTGCCCCATCGATGCGCAACAAAGGCATGGGCCATGAGTTGATGGTGCAGGCACTGGAACACGCCGAGCGCAACTGGCCGGACCAGCCGATTTACCTTTCAGCCCAGGCGCATTTGCAGGGTTACTACAGCCGCTATGGCTTCAATCCGGTGGGCGAGGTGTACGTCGAGGATGGCATTCCGCATATCGGGATGCGTCGGGATCTGGACTGAGTCTACTGGCACTACGCGATGGAAACTGTGGGAGCGAATTCATTCGCGAGAGGCCGGTATGGGCGTAAGAGACGCGTCGATGTACTGACGTCTCGCGAATGAATTCGCTCCCACAGGTGTTCAGCGTTCATCCCCTCGATTCAGGGATACCCCAACACCGATTTGATCTGCCCTAGATTCCCGGCAATCCACTGCCTGTCGATCGCGCCCCAGTCGCGTATCCGGTAAGCCCCGGCGTGGTTGCGGGCGCCCTCTTCCTGTTCGAATTCACAGACGATGTCCAGGTCCGCCAGCGCCGCGATGGTGTCCTGAGCAGTGCGGCGCGGCATGCCGGTGGCGTCGGTCAATGCCGGGACGCTGTTGGCGGTGCCGCTGTCGATCAGGTACGCCACGTACAAGCGTCGATAGAAGCTGCTCTTGGTCTTGCTGACGTCCATCGTCAGGTCCTTGTCGATGAAAAAATGCGGCCATACTCTCACCAAATCGGCGAATGACCAACGCCCCGCCCCTCCTCAGCCCTGCATATCCCGCCACGTCAGATAAATGCGCAGATCGAACTCCAACTGGTGGTAGCCCGGCTGCATGTATTCGCAGAGTTTGTAGAAGGCCTTGTTGTGCTCGGTTTCCTTGAAGTGGGCCAACTCGTGCACCACGATCATTTTAAGAAACTCGGGCGCGGCTTCCTTGAACAGCGAGGCCACGCGAATTTCCTTCTTGGCCTTGAGCTTGCCGCCCTGCACCCGCGACACCGTGGTGTGCAGGCCGAGCGCACGATGAGTAAGGTCCAGACGATTGTCGAACAGCACCTTGTCGATGTTAGGCGCGTTGCGCAGGTGCTCCTGCTTGAGGGCCAGCGCGTAGGCGTACAGCGCCTTGTCGCTCTGCACCTCGTGCCGACCGGGATAGCGCTGTTGCAGGTACGCGCCCAGCTTGTCCTGAGCGATCAGTTGCCGCACCTGATCCTGCAGCGTTGCCGGGTAGGCCTGCAGGTATTTGAGCGGCGTTGCAGCTAAAGAGGTCATCGTCGGATCAAATGGCTCAAAAGGCGTCAGTCTACCGCGTCAGTTCTTCTGGAGCAGCGGGTGCACGGTGGGCAACTCAATCGGATCGACGAAACGCTGCGCCTCCTGCGGCGTCATCGGGTGAGCCAACAGGAACCCCTGAATGATCTCGCAGCCGTTGTCCACCAGCCATTGATACTGTTCCTGCGTCTCCACGCCTTCGGCTATCACCTCGATGTTCAGCAGGCGGCACATGTCGATGATGCTGCGCGCCACTGCCAGATCGCGCGGGGAGGTCATCATGCCGCCGATGAAGTGTCGGTCGATCTTGAGAGTGTCCAGGTCCAGATTGCGCAGGTGCGCCAGTGAGCTGTCGCCTGCGCCGAAGTCATCCAGCGACACCCGCACGCCGATGTCGTGCAGGCTTTGCAGCTGTTGACGGCTGTGCACCAGGTTGTGCACCAGCGACGGCTCGGTGATTTCCACCTCCAGCTGACGAGGTTTGAGGTTGTGCAGGTGAATCGCGCGCTGCAGCTCTGCCGCCAGATTGGGCATGCTGAATTGCGCAGGGCTGACGCTCACACTGACCACCAGATCATCCGGAAACACCCCTTCCCAGCGCTGCCGCTGAGCCGCGCCCTGTTCGTAGATCCAGCCGCCCAGCTTGTTGATCAGGCGCGTTTCTTCGAGCAGCGGAATGAACAGGCTCGACGGCACATCACCGGCATCCGGGTGATTCCAGCGCAACAGCGCCTCGAACCCGCGAGTACGCCCGGTGACGACGTTGATCTGCGGTTGATAGACGATGGAGAAATCCTTGCCTTCGATGGCAGTGCGCACGCTCTCCTCAAGCATCAGACGCGAGCGGGCGCGGCCGTTCATGTATTGATCGTAGAAGCGGTACTGATGCCGCCCCGCGCGCTTGGCCTCGTACATCGCAATGTCGGAGGCGCGTAGCAGGCCGTCCAGGTTGGTACCGCAATCGGGGTACACAGCAATGCCGATACTCACGCCCAGCGTCGCTTCGATGCCGTCGACGTGACGTCGCACCGAAATACGGTCGATGAGTTTTTCCGCGACCTTGGCCGCGTGTTCGGGAAAGTCCAGGCCGTCTATGACCACCACGAACTCATCGCCGCCCATGCGCGCCAGCACGTCATAGGGGCGCAAGCTGTCCTTGAGCTGTTCGGCGACCCAGATCAGCACCTGATCGCCAGCGTCGTGGCCCAGCGAATCGTTGACATGCTTGAAGCCATCCAGATCCAGATAGAGCACCACCAGGTACTTCCCGGCGTTCTCGTTGCGCACCAGCATGCCTTCGACCGTCTGATAAAAACCGCGACGATTGAGCAGGCCGGTCAGCGAATCGGTCACTGCCTGATGTTCCAGCTGGCGGTACAGGTCGCGGACCACCGACATGTCCAGCACGCTCAGCACCATCGCCTTCTGCTCTTCAGGCAGCGGCGCGCAAGACAACGCCACCGGGATCTGACGCCCTTCAGGGCTGAGCAGAATGGCGTCGTGAACGCGGTAGGTGTCGGCACGGCGGTAATGGTGATAGAAACCCGAATCGGTCCACTCCTTGAAAGCGGGCTCCTGCAGATAGCAGCCCAGCCCGGTACCCCGCAGCTCGCCATCGGTCATCCCCAAAAGCCGACAGATCGCAGGGTTGGCGAAGCTGATCAGGCCATCCTCGTTGACCACCAGGATGCCTTCGGCCACGTTCGCCAGCACTGAGGCGTTGAATGCCCGCGCTGATTCGAGCTCGCGACTGAGTTTCTGCAAGGCGCGCCGATTGTGCTGCTGCTCGAGCAGTGCCTGAACCTTGGGCTTGAGGACATTGGGGTCGAAGGGCTTGAACAGGTAGTCCACCGCGCCGCTGGCGTAGCCTTTATGCACAGCATCGCGGGACTGCTCATTGGCCGTCAGAAAGATGATCGGGGTCAGCCGCGTTCGCTGACTGCCGCGCATCAGACGCGCGACTTCGAAGCCGTCCATTTCCGGCATTTGCACGTCGAGCAAAACAATGTCGACGTCGACGTCCAGAAGCAGACCCAACGCTTCCATGCCCGAACTGGCCGTCATGATTTCCCAGTCCTGCCTTTGCAGGACCGCACGCATCGTGACCAGATTTTCCGGGTAGTCATCGACTACCAATAGAACTGACTTGCCAACAGGTGGCGGGGGTTGCATGCATTCCATGCTGCTACTCATTCACGTTACTGCCTGGTGAGAGGGTTCCACCCACGTTCCGACTGGCTTTACTCTAGACCTGAATAAGGAAAAGGGAAGATGGGCCATCGTTTTGCCATCCCAAAACGTGAAGCAACCCGACTAACGGTAGGACCTCTGACGCCCAGACCCCACCTACCGTCCAAGAAAAATAGCGGCACATTGACGGCAGTCATTCGACGGTTTGACGTTAACAATCGCTCAAGCGAAACGTATAAGGAGCACCCCTAAAACCCTTGAGCCAGACGTTTACTGGCAATGAGACATAACCGGACGAACGAGAAATGATTGATTTGGGAACCTGGAATCTGAGCATTCCAGTGGGCTCGCCCCCCACCACGATTGAAACCCGGCAACTGCTCCAAGGCTACGACGGCAAGTACTTCAGCTCAAGCACCGCCAACGTCACATTCTGGGCCCCCGTGACCGGCAGCAAGACCGCCAACGCGATCTACCCGCGCACCGAGCTGCGCGAAACCTGGTCAAACGGTGAGCTGCACAACTGGTTCTACCCTGACGCCGACAACTTCCTGAACGCCAAACTCAAGGTGATTCAGGTGCCGTCTTCCGGACGGGTGGTGATCGGGCAGATCCACGTCTATGAAAGCACCCAGCCCCTGCTCAAACTCGAGTATCAGTACAAGGACGCGACCAAGGACGGCACCATCGTCGCCAAAGTGCGCTTCCACCCCTCGGACAAGAAGCCGCGGGTCATTGAGATCGCCGAAGGCGTCCCCCTGAACGAGACGTTCAAGTACGTCATTCATTTGAATAAGGCAGGACTGCTGACCGTCAGGGCCAACGACATGGTCTGGAACGACCGCATCAGCGCCACCTGGCGCGCTCAGCAGCTGTACTTCAAGGCGGGGGTCTACACCCAGGACAACACCGGTTACAGCAGCGAAGGTGGCAAGGTGATGTTCTTTAATCTGGATGTCGACCACAACAAAGGCTGAAATCCCAGCCCGATGCAGGAACGCGCTTGCCCGCGACAGCGTTTTGTCAGACACCCTTGTGGGATGTGTACTGACGCATCGCGGGCGAGCGCGATCCTATGAGGTAAATGTCATCAGCAGGCTTTGTACTCTTTCTCAGCCGCTTCGAAGCGCTGCACCATGCCCTGGCTCGGACCCTTGCCCAGCAGACTGAACAGCACGATGGCAACGCTGGCGAAGAGGAAGCCCGGGATGATTTCGTATAGCCCCAGCAGCTCGAAGTGCTTCCACAGCACCACAGTGATCGCGCCGACCAGAATCCCGGCCAGTGCGCCGTTGCGAGTCATGCCTTTCCAGATGACGGAAATCAGTACCACCGGCCCGAATGCCGCACCGAAACCGGCCCAGGCGTAGCTGACCAGCCCCAGCACGCGGTTGTCAGGGTTGGCCGCCAGGGCGATGGCGATCAGTGCCACCAGCAGCACCATGCCCCGACCGACCCATACCAGTTCAAGCTGCGAGGCGCCCTTGCGCAGAAACGCCTTGTAGAAGTCTTCGGTCAAGGCACTTGAACACACCAGCAACTGGCAGCTCAGGGTGCTCATCACCGCCGCCAGAATGGCCGAAAGCAGCACTCCGGCAACCCAAGGGTTGAACAGCAGCTTGGCCAGCTCGATGAACACCCGCTCGGGGTTTTCGGTCACAGGGCCTGCAACGTCCGGGTGCGCCGAGAAATAGGCGATCCCGAAGAAGCCAACTGCCACCGTGCCGCCCAGGCACAAGATCATCCAGGTCATGGAAATGCGTCGGGCGTTGGCGATCGACTTGACCGAATCCGCCGCCATGAAGCGCGCCAGAATATGCGGCTGGCCGAAGTAGCCCAGCCCCCAGCCCATCAGCGAAATGATGCCGATGAAGGTGGTGTTCTTGAGCATGTCAAAGTGGGTGGGGTCTTTCGCCTCGATGGCAAGAAAGGTGGTATCGACGCCGCCGGTGGCCAGCAGCACGATGATCGGCGTGAGGATCAAGGCAAAGATCATCAGCGTGGCCTGCACCGTATCGGTCCAGCTTACGGCCAGGAAACCGCCAATAAAGGTGTAGGCAATCGTCGCCGCAGCGCCGGCCCACAAGGCAGTTTCATACGGCATGCCAAAAGTGCTTTCGAACAGGCGGGCGCCTGCGACGATGCCCGAGGCGCAATAGATAGTGAAGAACACCAGAATCACGATCGCCGAAATCACCCGCAACAAACCTGTGGTGTCTTCGAAACGACTGGAAAAGTAATCAGGCAATGTCAGCGCATCACCGTTGTGCTCGGTTTGTACCCGCAGACGACCGGCGACGAACAGCCAGTTCAGGTAGGCCCCGGTGATCAGGCCGATGGCGATCCAGCTCTCCGACAAGCCCGACATGTAAATGGCGCCGGGCAAGCCCATGAGCAGCCAGCCGCTCATGTCCGAAGCGCCCGCCGATAGCGCGGTAACGACGCTGCCCAGGCTGCGGCCGCCGAGGATGTAATCCGAGAGATTGTTGGTGGAGCGGTAGGCCATGAGTCCGATCAGGACCATCGCCGCGATGTAGATCACGAAAGTGATCAGAGTGGGGTTGCTGACGCTCATTGGATGTCCATGCGATGTTGTTATGGCAGGAGCAACGAGTTGCACCAAAGGCGCGCATCCTAGACAGGTACAAGACCGAGGCGCAACCCGAAAAAGCACTCAGTTGCACCTTTTGCGCCGGAAAACTGTAACCAATTGGTGCTTTTGCCTCTTCTGCGAGCGTTAAAGCCCCGTACTGCGTGTTTCAGCACCAATTCCGCGCCTTAAACCCCGCCTACCGTGGCCTTTTGAAATATCTTGATAAATAGGGTTGCACCCGGTTGCACCCTGGGTGGCACACAGCTAATCTTGGCGACAGCTATAGCCACATCCATCGTGGCTCTTATGAGGACAACACATGGCGACCACCACTCTGGGTGTCAAACTCGACGACCCGACCCGCGAGCGATTGAAAGCAGCTGCCCAGTCCATCGACCGGACTCCGCACTGGCTCATCAAACAGGCGATCTTCAATTACCTGGAAAAGCTGGAGAGTGGTGCAACCCTCAACGAATTGAACGGCTTGAGCAAAGATGCCGACGACCAGGGCGAGTTGCCAGTAGATAGCACCCATCAGGCGTTCCTCGAGTTCGCCGAAAGCATCCTGCCGCAATCGGTACTGCGCGCGGCCATCACCTCGGCCTACCGACGCCCTGAACCAGAAGTCGTGCCGATGCTGCTGGAACAGGCGCGCCTGCCGGCACCGATAGCCGACGCCACCCATAAGCTGGCCGCATCCATCGCCGAAAAACTGCGCAACCAGAAAAGTGCCGGTGGCCGTGCAGGGATCGTTCAGGGCCTGCTGCAGGAGTTTTCGCTGTCGTCTCAGGAAGGCGTCGCCCTGATGTGCCTGGCCGAGGCCCTGCTGCGTATCCCGGACAAAGGCACCCGTGACGCGCTGATCCGCGACAAGATCAGCACCGGCAACTGGCAGCCGCACTTGGGCAACAGCCCGTCGCTGTTCGTCAACGCCGCCACCTGGGGGCTGCTGCTGACTGGGAAACTGGTCAGCACCCACAACGAAGCCGGCCTGACCTCGTCCCTGAGCCGCATCATCGGCAAGTCCGGCGAGCCGATGATCCGCAAGGGCGTCGACATGGCCATGCGCCTGATGGGCGAGCAGTTCGTCACCGGCGAAACCATCGCCGAAGCCCTGGCCAACGCCAGCAAGTTTGAATCCAAAGGCTTCCGCTACTCCTACGACATGCTCGGCGAAGCAGCGCTGACCGAGCACGATGCGCAGAAATACCTGGCATCGTACGAACAGGCGATCCATTCCATCGGCAAAGCCTCCCACGGCCGCGGCATTTATGAAGGCCCGGGCATCTCGATCAAGCTCTCGGCCCTGCACCCGCGCTACAGCCGCGCGCAGTACGAGCGCGTGATGGAAGAGCTGTACCCGCGCCTGCTGTCGTTGACCCTGCTGGCCAAGCAATACGACATCGGCCTGAACATCGACGCCGAAGAAGCCGACCGCCTTGAACTGTCGCTGGACCTGCTCGAACGCTTGTGTTTCGAACCTCAATTGACGGGTTGGAACGGCATCGGCTTCGTGATTCAGGCCTACCAGAAGCGTTGCCCCTATGTGATCGACTACGTGATCGATCTGGCGCGTCGCAGCCGTCATCGCCTGATGATCCGTCTGGTGAAAGGCGCGTACTGGGACAGCGAGATCAAGCGCGCCCAGGTCGAAGGTCTGGAAGGCTATCCGGTCTACACCCGCAAGGTGTACACCGACGTTTCCTACATCGCCTGCGCTCGCAAACTGCTGTCGGTACCGGAAGTCATCTACCCACAGTTCGCCACGCACAACGCCCATACGCTGTCGGCCATCTACCACATCGCCGGCCAGAACTATTACCCCGGCCAGTACGAGTTCCAGTGCCTTCACGGCATGGGCGAGCCTTTGTACGAGCAGGTTGTAGGCAAAGTCTCTGATGGCAAGCTGAACCGTCCGTGTCGCGTGTATGCACCTGTCGGCACTCACGAGACGCTGCTGGCGTATCTGGTGCGCCGGCTGCTGGAAAACGGCGCCAACACCTCTTTCGTCAATCGCATCGCCGATCAGTCGATTTCGATTCAGGAACTGGTCGCAGACCCTGTCTCCAGCATCGAGCGCATGGCCACTCAGGAAGGCGGTTTCGGCCTGCCGCACCCGCGCATTCCGCTGCCGCGGGACCTGTATGGCAGCGAGCGCGCCAACTCGGCGGGCATCGACATGGCCAACGAACATCGTCTGGCGTCGCTGTCTTCGGCCCTGCTGGCCACGGCTCACAATGACTGGAAGGCCCTGCCGATGCTGGGCAGCCCGGTGAGTGCAGGTGCAACCACGCCGGTGCTGAACCCCTCCGACCTGCGTGACATCGTCGGTCACGTGCAGGAGGCAAGCCTTGAGGACGTCGACTATGCCCTGCTCAGCGCCCTGAGCGCCGGTCCGATCTGGCAAGCCACCCCGCCTGCCGAACGCGCTGCGATCCTTGAGCGCGCGGCCGACCTGATGGAAGCCGACATCCAGCCATTGATGGGCCTGTTGGCACGCGAGGCTGGTAAAACCTTCGCCAACGCCATTGCCGAAGTGCGTGAAGCGGTGGACTTCCTGCGCTACTACGCGGTGCAGGCACGTAACGATTTCAGCAACGACGCCCACCGCCCACTGGGCCCGGTGGTGTGCATCAGCCCGTGGAACTTCCCGCTGGCGATCTTCAGCGGCCAGGTCGCTGCTGCGCTGGCTGCGGGCAACCCGGTACTGGCCAAGCCTGCCGAGCAAACCCCGCTGGTGGCCGCTCAGGCCGTGCGCATCCTGCTGGAAGCCGGCATTCCGGAAGGCGTGGTGCAACTGCTGCCAGGCCGTGGTGAAACCGTCGGCGCGCGTCTGGTGGGCGATGATCGCGTCAAAGGCGTGATGTTCACAGGCTCCACCGAAGTCGCGCGCCTGCTGCAGCGCAACATCGCCGGACGCCTCGACGCTCAGGGTCGTCCGATCCCGCTGATCGCCGAAACCGGTGGCCAGAACGCCATGATCGTTGACTCGTCCGCCCTGACCGAACAAGTGGTCATCGATGTCGTGTCCTCGGCGTTCGACAGCGCCGGCCAGCGCTGCTCGGCCCTGCGTGTACTGTGTCTGCAGGAAGACTCCGCCGACCGCGTCATCGAAATGCTCAAAGGCGCGATGGCTGAAAGCCGCCTGGGTAACCCGGAACGCCTGTCGGTGGACATCGGCCCGGTGATCGACGCCGAAGCCAAGGCAGGCATCGAGCAACACATTCAGGCCATGCGCGACAAAGGCCGCAACGTTTATCAGGTGGCGATTGCCGACAGCGACGAAATCAAGCGCGGCACCTACGTGATGCCAACCCTGATCGAGCTGGAAAGCTTTGACGAGCTGCAACGCGAAATCTTCGGTCCGGTGCTGCACGTGGTTCGCTACAAGCGCAAAGAGCTGGACCAACTGATCGGCCAGATCAACGCGTCGGGCTACGGCCTGACTCTGGGCGTGCACACCCGTATCGACGAGACGATCGCCAAGGTCATCGACTCGGTCAACGCGGGCAACATGTACGTCAACCGCAACATCGTCGGTGCCGTGGTCGGCGTGCAGCCATTCGGTGGCGAAGGCCTGTCCGGCACGGGCCCGAAAGCTGGCGGCCCGCTGTACCTGTATCGCCTGCTGTCGACCCGCCCTGCCGATGCCGTGCAGAAATCCTTCGCACAGGGCGACGCAGCCACTGCGCCAGACACCCGCATGCGCGAAACCCTGCTCAAGCCGCTAAACGCGCTGAAAGCCTGGGCGACCAGCCAGCAGCTGGCGGATCTGGAGGCTGTGATTACGCAGTTCACGGCGCAGTCACAAAGCGGTGTCACGCGTCTGTTGGCGGGCCCGACGGGTGAGCGAAACAGCTATAGCATCCTGCCCCGCGAGCACGTGCTGTGCCTGGCCGAGGATGAAGCTGATCTGCTGACCCAACTGGCGGCCGTGCTGTCGGTCGGTAGCACGGCGATTATCCCGGACAACGAGCTGAGCAAGCCCCTGTACAAGCGCTTGCCAAAAGAAGTTCAGGCGCGCGTCAAACTGGTGAGCGACTGGAGCAAGGACGACATCGCCCTCGAAGCCGTCCTGCACCATGGCGACTCCGACCAGCTGCGCGGCATCTGCGAGCAGGTTGCCCAACGCAGCGGCGCGATCATCGGTGTGCACGGTTTGTCCAAAGGCGAAACCGGCATTGCACTGGAGCGTCTGGTGATCGAGCGTGCGTTGAGCGTCAACACCGCAGCGGCGGGGGGTAATGCGAGCCTGATGACGATCGGGTAACGCACGCCTCTGTGGGAGCGAATTCATTCGCGATGGGAGGGTACATCCGACAAAGCTTCATCGGATGTACCTGCCTTTCGCGAATGAATTCGCTCCCACAGTTTTTACAGGCCGTGATAGTTGAACCCGACTCAATATCCGTGCTGCGTCCCACCCCGGAAACAGCCATTTCCTGCAACACATCTCCGCACTTGTAGCCCCTTTCTTACAGCCCTCTCCCTTTCTTGCGAAGGACATTTCCGAGAAACTCTCACCCGCTTGTGCCGTGCGATTTCGATCTTTAGGCTGCGTCCGTCGCTGAAATCAGCGACCGGGTTTAGCAGCCTGATTGAGTAGCGCCCACTGTGTCATGGTGGCTTTGGACGGGGCATCTCCGGATGCGCCGGGTTGCTCTCTTACCGGTCTGCTAACCCGTCTCAAAGCCGCCACCCTTATTCGTTTAGCAGCGGATTTCCAGGTGGTTTTTCGTCACCAAGAGAGAGATGGAAATGCTGAAAATCACCCCCGACCCACCCGACAAATCCCTCGAAGAATCCCTGGCCCACGTCTCCGGCCTGTTGCGCTGCGCCACAGCCACCGCCTGTGAAAGCGCCGAAAACCTCACCGGCGTCAAACGCGACCTCGCCTTCTCCGTCGTCCACCTGATCGACATGGCCAGAGCTATCGTCGACCGATCGCTGGACCAGATGGAAATTCGCTGAGCGTCACACTGCAGGGGCGTAACCGGTTCGCTCCTGCAGAACGAACATTGGGCATTCACCCCGCGTTCTACCCCCCCATCAGCCAAATCAATCATCCTGTTCACCCCTCCCCCGCGCCCCTAGACTCGACGTCAATCCAACAACAGGTACGCCGCCATGTCCGAGACGCTGCTCAGTTCCCGCAATCTGGCTTTCGAGCTGTATGAAGTGCTGGACGCCGAAGCGTTGACCCGGCGGGAGCGGTTTGCCGAGCACAGTCGCGAGACGTTCGACGCGGCGATCGGCACGGCGCGCACCATTGCCGAGAAGTTCTTTGCGCCCCATAACCGCAAAAACGACGAGAACGAGCCGCGCTATGAAAATGGCGAGGCAATTCTGATCCCGGAAGTGAAACCGGCTGTGGATGCGTTTCTCGAAGCAGGCTTTCTCAATGCCGCGCGGGACTTCGAGGCGGGCGGCATGCAGCTGCCGACGCTGTTGTCACAGGCCTGTTTCGCGCATTTTCAGTCGGCGAATGCGGCATCGGCGTCTTACCCGTTCCTGACCATGGGCGCGGCGAACCTGATCGAGAATTTCGGCAGCAACGAGCAGAAACGCCGTTTCCTGCAGCCGATGATCGACGGCCGTTTCTTCGGCACCATGGCCCTGACCGAACCCCACGCAGGATCTTCCCTGTCGGACATCCGCACCCGCGCCGAACCCGCTGAAGACGGCACCTATCGTCTGCGCGGCAACAAGATTTTCATTTCCGGTGGCGACCATCCGCTGTCGGAAAACATCGTGCATCTGGTGCTGGCCAAACTGCCCGATGCACCACTTGGCGTGAAAGGCATCTCGCTGTTCATCGTGCCGAAATTTCTGGTCAACGACGACGGCAGCCTGGGCGCGCGCAACGACGTGCTGCTGGCCGGGCTGTTTCACAAGATGGGCTGGCGCGGCACCACGTCGACGGCGCTGAACTTCGGTGATAACGGTGGGTGTGTGGGCTATCTGGTGGGCAAGCCGCATCAGGGTCTGAGCTACATGTTTCAGATGATGAACGAGGCGCGCATCGGCGTTGGCATGGGCGCGGTCATGCTCGGCTACGCCGGTTATCTGTACTCGCTGGAATATGCCCGCGAACGCCCGCAAGGCCGCTTGCCGGACAGCAAACACCCGGACAGCGCACCGGTGTCGATCATTCAGCACGCCGATGTGAAACGCATGCTGCTGACTCAGAAAGCTTATGTCGAAGGCTCGTTCGACCTGGGCCTGTACGCCGCGCGACTGTTCGACGACACCCAGACCGGCGAGACCGAGGAGCAGCGCAAGCTGGCCTGTGAGCTGCTCGACCTGCTGACCCCTATCGTCAAATCCTGGCCGTCGGAGTTTTGCCTGAAGGCCAACGAACTGGCGATCCAGATCCTCGGCGGCCACGGTTACACCCGCGAATACCCGGTGGAGCAGTACTACCGCGATAACCGCCTGAACCCGATTCACGAAGGCACCCACGGCATTCAGTCGCTGGACCTGCTGGGCCGCAAACTCGCGCAAAACGGCGGCGCAGGGCTCAAGCAACTGATTCGTCTAGTCGCCGACACCTGTCAGCGGGCTCAGGAACATGCGGCGTTGAGCGCGTTGCGTCAGCCTCTGGAACAGCTGGTCGCTCGGCTGCAAGCTGTGACGCTGGAGCTGCTGACCGATCTGGCCCAGGGCAAGGTCACCGCGACACTGGCGAACTCGGCGCTGTACCTGAAGGCGTTCGGCCACACGGTCATCGGCTGGCGCTGGCTGGAACAGGCGATTCGCGCAGCCGAGGGCCTCGATAAAGGCAATGCGGCCGATACCGCTTTCTATGAAGGCAAGCTGGCAGCGGCGCGGTTTTTCCTCACGTGGGAAGTCCCGGCGTGTCATCACGAACTGGCGATTCTGCACGCCCGTGATGATCTGTGCCTGACGATGCAAGACAGCTGGTTCTGATTTAAACAGGCCGGGCATTAGTCACGGAACACTCGACAAAGCTTTGACAGCTCGCTAATTCAACGGGTTAAATCCCTTGGCACGTGGACTGCATGTCAGTCCACGCATGCGTTCTTTTCTGCTTTTGTCTGGAGTACCGCCCTTGGATGCCACGACCATCAACAGCCTGTTCCTGATCGGCGCGTTGCTGGTGGGCGCGAGTATTCTGGTCAGCTCGTTGTCGTCGCGACTGGGCATCCCGATTCTGGTCATCATTCTGGGCGTCGGCATGGCCGCCGGGGTCGATGGCGGCGGCATCATCTTCGACAACTACCCGACGGCCTATCTGGTCGGCAACCTGGCGCTGGCAGTGATCCTGCTCGACGGCGGCCTGCGTACGCGGGTGGCAAGCTTTCGCGTCGCGCTCTGGCCCGCGCTGTCGCTGGCCACGGTGGGGGTGCTCATCACCACCGGGTTGACCGGCATGGTCGCGGCCTGGCTATTCGACCTGAACATCATTCAGGGGCTGTTGATCGGCGCCATCGTCGGCTCCACGGACGCCGCGGCGGTCTTCTCGCTATTGGGCGGCAAGGGCCTGAACGAACGGGTGACAGCCAGTCTTGAGATCGAATCCGGCAGCAACGACCCGATGGCGGTATTTCTCACGGTCACCCTGATCGACATGCTGTCCAGCGGCCAAACCGGCCTGCACTGGAGCCTGCTGGGCCATCTGATTCAGGAGTTCGGCATCGGCGCGATCATCGGTCTGGGTGGCGGCTGGGTGATGCTGCAACTGGTCAACCGCATCAACCTTGCCAACGGCCTGTACCCGATCCTGGTGATCGCCGGCGGTCTGGCGGTCTTCGCCCTGACCAACGCCATTCATGGCAGCGGCTTCCTCGCGGTTTACCTGTGCGGTCTGGTGCTCGGCAACAAGCCGATCCGCAGCCGCCACGGCATCCTGCACATGCTCGACGGCATGGCGTGGCTGGCGCAGATCGGCATGTTCCTGGTGCTGGGCCTGCTGGTCACGCCTCACGATCTGTTGCCCATCGCCCTGCCTGCACTGGGCCTGGCGCTGTGGATGATTCTGGTGGCGCGCCCGCTGTCGGTGCTCGCGGGCTTGCTGCCGTTTCGCGTGTTCCACTCCCGTGAAAAAGCCTTTATCGCCTGGGTCGGCCTGCGTGGCGCGGTGCCGATCATTCTGGCGGTGTTTCCGCTGATGGCCGGTCTGCCGCAGGCGCAACTGTTCTTCAACCTCGCGTTCTTTATCGTGCTGGTGTCGCTGCTGGTGCAGGGCACGAGCCTGCCGTGGATGGCGAAGTGGCTGAAGGTGACGGTTCCGCCTGATCCTGCGCCGATCTCCCGCGCCGCGTTGGAAGTGCACGTAACCAGTGAATGGGAGTTGTTCGTTTACCGACTCGGCGCCGAAAAATGGTGCATCGGCGCAGCCCTTCGCGAGCTGAAAATGCCTGAAGGCACCCGGATTGCGGCCCTGTTTCGCGGTCAGCAACTGCTCCATCCGTCGGGTAGTACGGTGCTGGAGACAGGCGATCTGCTCTGCGTAATCGGCCATGAACACGACCTTCCGGCCCTCGGCAAGCTGTTCAGCCAGGCGCCACAGCGGGGTCTGGATCTGCGCTTCTTCGGCGACTTCGTCCTTGAGGGAGACGCTCAGCTCGGGGCTGTTGCGGCGTTGTACGGTTTGAAACTCGACGGCCTGGATCCGAATATGCCGTTGAGCCAGTTCATCATTCAGAAGAATCGCGGCGCACCAATCGTGGGCGATCAGATCGAATGGAACGGAACGATTTGGACAGTTGCGGTGATGGAGGGGAACAAGATCCTTAAAGTGGGCGTCAGATTCCCCGAAGGAAGCCGCCCGGGTCCCGGGTTGTTCCTCTAAACTGCTCAACTTTCCTGACTGTTCGACCCGGTGTCTATGTTCACGCTGCGTACCTTTTTTGCCTCAGCCTTGCTGGGGCTTTGCCTTTCCGGCGTCCCGGCCTTTGCCGCTGACACTCCCCCACCTTCCAGCGAAGCCGTTCAGCAGAGCCTGGACAAGATCGCCGACCGCAAGCTGTCGGCCGACGACCAGAAGGCCCTGCAACAGGTGCTTGAGCAGACGCTCACCCTCCTCGCCAGCCAGAAGGACAACCAGCAAAAGCTCGAAGACCTGAAAAAGCAGCTGACCGATGCCCCCAGGCAGACGGCCGAAAACCAGCGTGAGCTGGCCAAACTCAAGGCCAGCAAAACGATCCCGGTCGCTCAGCGCTACGCCAACATGGACGTGCCTCAGCTCGAAGGCCTGCTCAGTCAGCGCAGCGCGCAACAGGCCGACTTGCAAAAGGCGCTCAACGACGCCAACAGCATGACCATCACCGCGCAGACCCGCCCTGAGCGCGCGCAAGCGGAGATCAGCAACAGTCAGACGCGCATCCAGACCATCAACGGCATCCTCAAGTCCGGCAAGGACGGCGGCAAGTCGATCAGTGCCGATCAGCGCAACCAGCTGAACGCCGAGCTGGCATCGATCAACGCGCTGATTGCCCTGCGTCGTCAGGAACTGGCCGGCAACAGCCAGCTTCAGGATCTGGGCGGCAGCCAGCGTGATTTGTTGACCGAGAAGGTCGCGCGCCAGGATCAGGAAATCCAGGACCTGCAGACCCTGATCAACGACAAGCGCCGCGCACAGTCCCAGGAAACCGTGACGCAGCTGTCGATCGAGGCACAAAAGGCCGGTGGCAGCAGCCTGCTGGCGACGGAAAGCGCGACCAACCTCAAGCTCTCCGACTACCTGCTGCGCGGCACCGACCGCCTCAACGAGCTGACCCAGCAGAACCTCAAGACCAAGACCCAACTCGACGCCATCACCCAGACCGATGCCGCGCTGGATGAGCAGATCAATGTGCTCAGCGGCAGCCTGCTGCTCTCCAAGATCCTCTATAAACAGAAACAGTCGCTGCCCAAGCTCAAGCTCGACAGCGGCCTGGCCGACGAAATCGCTGACATTCGCCTCTATCAATTCGAGGTCAATCAGCAGCGCGAACAGATGAGCAACCCGGCCAATTACGTCGACACCCTGCTCGCCACGCAAAAACCTGAAGACGTCACCCCGGCGCTGCGCAAGACGTTGCTCGATCTGGCGACCACCCGCTCTGATCTGCTGGAGCGCCTGAATCGCGAACTCAGCGCCCTGCTCAACGAATCCATCACCCTGCAGCTCAACCAGAAGCAACTGGTCAGCACGGCCATCAGTCTGCGCCAGACCCTGGACGAGCAGATGTTCTGGATTCCCAGCAACAAGCCGTTGGATTTCGAGTGGTTCGAGCGCGTTCAGCCGCGCCTGATGAAGCAGATTTCCACGCTGCCCTGGACCTCGACGGTCAGCGAACTGGCCGACGGACTGACTCAGCGTCCACTGATCTTCCTGCCGCTGCTGCTGGTGATCGGCGTGCTGATGTGGAAGCGCAACGCACTGTACGACAAGCTCAATCGCCTCCACGCCGACATCGGCCACTTCAAGCGCGACCGACAGTGGCAGACGCCATTGGCGATCATCATCAACATTCTACTGGCCATGCCACTGTCGCTGGCCCTGGCCTCGTGCGCGCTGGCATTGCAGATCGACGCCCGCGAGCAGAACGTCAATCTGGGCGCGGCGCTGATGCAGATCTCGCTGGCCTGGCTGGTGTTCTACACCGCATACCGCATCCTCGCGCCGGGCGGTGTGGCGCAGCTGCATTTCCGTTGGGAGAAGTCTCAGGTCGAGTTCCTGCGCGGCTGGATCCGCCGACTTGGCCTGGTGGTACTGGCGCTGGTGACCGTGGTTGCGGTCGCCGAGCACGAACCTTCGGCGCTGGCAGACGACGTGATCGGCATCGCCGTGGTACTGACCTGCTACGCCATGATGACCTGGCTCCTGGGCCGCCTGCTACTGACCAGCCCGACCCACGAAAACGCCTCGCTGTTCCGCCGCGCTGTAGGTCTGGCCTTTACCGCGCTGCCTATCGCGCTATTCCTGGCCGTGTGCTTTGGCTACTACTACACCGCGCTGAAACTCAGCGACCGGTTGATCGACACCCTGTATCTGCTGATGCTGTGGCTGGTGATCGAAGCCACGTTCGTGCGGGGCCTGGGGGTCGCGGCGCGGCGTCTGGCTTACCAACGCGCCCTGGCCAAACGTCAAGCCGCCAAGGAAGCCGGTGAAGGCGAAGCGTTGGTCGAAGAACCGACGCTGGACATCGAACAGGTCAACCAGCAGTCCCTGCGCCTGATCCGTCTGGCGCTGATCGCCGGCTTCATCGGCGCGCTGTATCTGGTCTGGGCCGACCTGATTACAGTGTTCTCGTACCTGGACAACATCACCCTGTACGAGTACACCAGCGGCACCGGCGCGACCATGAGCATGGTGCCGATCAGCCTCGGCGACATGATCGGCGCTCTGGTGATCATCGGCATCACCTTCGTGCTGGCGGGTAACCTGCCGGGGCTGCTGGAAGTCTTCGTGCTATCCAAGCTGAACCTCAAGCAAGGCAGCTCATACGCCACCACCACGCTGCTGTCGTACATCATCGCGGGGGTCGGTTTCGTCTCGACGCTGTCGGCGCTTGGCGTCAGTTGGGACAAGCTGCAATGGCTGGTGGCAGCGCTGTCGGTCGGCCTGGGTTTCGGCATGCAGGAGATCTTCGCGAACTTCATCTCAGGCATCATGATCCTGTTCGAACGCCCCGTGCGCATCGGCGACACCATCACCATCGGCAACCTGTCGGGCACGGTCAGCAAGATCCGCATTCGCGCGACCACCATCACCGACTTCGACCGCAAGGACATCATTGTCCCGAACAAGACGTTCATCACCGGGCAACTGATCAACTGGTCGCTGACCGACACCATTACCCGCGTCACCCTCAAGCTGGGCGTGGATTACGGCTCCGACCTGGATCTGGTGCGCAAGCTGTTGCTACAGGCAGCCAGGGAAAACCCGCGCGTCCTGAAAGAGCCCGAGCCGATCGTGTACTTCCTGAACTTCGGCGAAAGCACCCTGGACCACGAACTGCGCATGCACGTGCGGGATCTGGGCGACCGCAACCCGGTGCTCGACGAGATCAACCGGTTCATCAACAAGGAGTTCAAGAAGCAGCACATCAACATCTCGTTCCGGCAGATGGAGGTGTACCTCAAGAACATGCAGGGTCAGGAGTACAAGATGGTGCCGGTCGAACCGGAGCACAAAACCATCGCGCCCCCTGTGGCCTCCACGGTTGTGCCCGCTGCGCCAAAAGATGTACCGGAGCCGCCGGAAGCCAAGCTCGACTGAGCGCACTAAACCCAGCAGAATGCTCGGACATTCTGCTGGAGCTGTCTTGTGAAAGACCTCGACGAACTGACCTTCGACAACCGCTTTGCCCGCCTGGGCGATGCGTTTTCCACGTCCGTATTGCCCGAGCCCATCGCCGAACCACGCCTTGTGGTCGCGAGCGATGCGGCGCTGGCATTGCTCGACCTGGACCCCGCGCAGGCCCAAGAGCCGGTGTTTGCCGAGCTGTTCAGCGGACACAAGCTGTGGGCCGAAGCCGAGCCCCGGGCGATGGTCTATTCCGGTCACCAGTTCGGCTCCTACAACCCGCGCCTTGGGGATGGTCGCGGGCTGCTGCTGGGCGAGGTCTACAACGACGCCGGCGAGCATTGGGACCTGCACCTTAAAGGCGCTGGCCAGACGCCGTATTCGCGCATGGGCGACGGCCGCGCGGTGCTGCGCTCCTCGATTCGTGAGTTTCTGGCATCCGAAGCCCTGCATGCGCTGGGCATTCCGACCAGTCGCGCTGGCTGCGTGATCGGCTCGACCACCGCGGTGTGGCGCGAATCCCAGGAACGCGCGGCGATGGTGCTGCGCCTGGCCCAGAGCCATGTGCGTTTTGGCAGCCTCGAGTATTTCTTTTACACCCAGCAGCACGACGAGCTGAAACAACTGGCCGATCACGTGCTGTCGCTGCACTACGCCGAATGCCTGGAGCAGCCCGAGCCGTATCTGGCGATGTTCCGCGTGATCGTCGAGCGCCAGGCCGAACTGATCGCCAAATGGCAGGCCTACGGCTTCTGTCATGGCGTGATGAACACTGACAACATGTCGATTCTGGGCATCACCTTCGACTTCGGCCCATTCGCCTTCCTCGACGACTTTGACCAGCATTTCGTCTGCAACCACTCCGACCACGAAGGCCGCTATTCCTTCAGCAATCAGGTGCCCATCGGCCAGTGGAACCTCAGCGCCCTAGCCCAGGCCCTGACACCGTTCGTCGAGGTCGAACCGCTTCGCGGAGCACTCGGGATGTTCCTGCCGCTGTATCAAGCCCACTACCTGGATCTCATGCGCCGCCGCCTGGGCCTGACCACCGCCGAAGACGCCGACGCCGACCTCATCGCCCGCCTGCTGCAATTGATGCAGAACAGCGGCGTCGACTACAGCCTGTTCTTCCGCCGCCTGGGCGAAGACTCAGCCGACATCGCCGTGCGCCACCTGCGCGACGACTTCGTCGACATGCTCGGCTTCGACGCCTGGGCCGACGCCTACAAAGCGCGCATCGCCCGCGAGACCGAAACCACCCAGGACGAACGCCGCACCCGCATGCACGCCGTCAACCCGCTGTACATCCTGCGCAACTACCTGGCCCAACGCGCCATCGAAGCCGCCGAGCAAGGCGACTACAGCGAAGTCCGGCGCTTGCATCAGGTGCTGTGCAAACCGTTCGAAGCGCAAGACGGAATGGACAGTTATGCACAGCGGCCACCGGATTGGGGCAAGCATCTGGAGATCAGTTGTTCGTCGTGAGGCGGCTGCGCGTCGAGGTCAGATGAAGACCTCAACCGGCACACCGAATCGCTCCGCCAACTGACGAACTTGGCGCAGATTGAGCTGACGCTTGCCCGAGAGGATTTCGGAGATGACCGACTGAGTACCCACCTCGGGAAGGTCACTCTGACTCAAGCCGTGCTCGCGCATCAGATAGCGCAGGGTCTCAGCGCCTGACACAACGGGCATCGGGCGATGCTCGTGGTCGTAGGCCTCAATCACATCGCCGATCAGGATGGCCAGACGACTGAGCGGGTGCCCCTCATCCTCACCAATGATTTCGAGCAACTCATCCAGCCCGTTGACCAGCAGGTCGTATTCTTCTTCTGATTCCGGCTTGTTTAGCAAGGGCGCCACGTGGTGCCAGTGCTCTGTTGCCCGTTCGATAAGCACACTCATTGACTTACCCCTTCCATTTGCCTTTATCGTATTCGCGATGGTCCAGCACATATTTGATGTAGAGCCGTTGCGCAGAATAATTTACCGAGGCGATGAGCCTTATCTTGTTGCCTCCGATATCGAACACATGAAAGGGCCCCACTTTGTCAGTGGCAGGAAATATCGCCTTCATGGCAGCAAAATCCGAAGGCCTGCAGGCCTTTATCAATCGGTACCATGCGTCCAGTGCTGTAGCTGAATGTAGCCATCTCTGTTTAGCCTCCCAAATCCGCTTTTCCGTAATGACACGCATCTGATCATCCATATCGCATTTTGCGATACGGAATTTAGCGTATCGGATGAAATATCGCAAATTGAGATATGGAATCAGGCTCCTGACTTAGCGCCACTCGCCGTCTCAGTCTTAACCGCCGCATTCGCAGCCGCAGGGTCGGCGTTGTCGGGGCGATTACCTGCGTTGTGCTGACGGCCTTGGCCGCAGCCGCTTCTTTCCTCGCCCATCGCTCATTCCACGACACCGGCGTCGGCGAGGTTCTGGGGCTGAACTTGGTTCTGGGGCCAGAGCCATTCGGTTCGCCCTTGCCTTTGCGGGTGTCCACGATGCCGGCGAGGACGTCGTAGAGGGTGAATTGGCGATCACTGCGTGGCCGACTCACGAGGCCCGGGAAACTCGGCAGCGTCTTGTCGTCCTTGATGCGCGACTCAAGGATCGCTTGGGCGTCCTTCGGATAGTCCACAGCCTTTTCGATAGCAGGCAGCGATTTGAAGTAGCTCAGCGCCTCGTTGTAGAACTTCGACGCCTTACCTGTACGAATCTGCTCCAGCTCCCCTTGCGCGATGGCCACCTTGCGCCAGGCATCGTCCATTTTCTGCACGCCCTGCCAGGCGGCGCGTCGCTCATTGAGGGTGAAGGCGCCGCTGTCGTCATAGGCAATCAGGTTCAACTGTTCGCGAGACAGTTTCTCGAATGGGCTGATGGCGTTTTTATCCCCTGCAAGCGTACGCGTGACGTACGCAGATGCCGCCCGCGCACGATCCAGCAACTCAGGGTCGTGGGTGTTCGGCACTTCCATGGCGCGGGTGCCGCTGTTGGCCTTGGGCGTTTCCTGGGTAAATTCCTTGATCCGGTTACGTCCGTACTGGCCCAGCTCCTCAAAGGTCATCCCGGCATCACGCTTGGCCGCACGTGCGTCGCTTTCGTTCAACTGACTGGCCAGCGTGGAAAAACTCGCCTTGTCTTCGGCCTGCTTCTGCATTTTATCCACAGCGGGCTGATCACCTTTTGCTACTGTTGTGGGGGCCGTTTTGTTCGATATGACGGCGGCAACGGCGGCCTGAATCTGACTGATCATGGGCGACTCCCTGACAATGAATGGGCAGGGAGCGACGGGTTTGAAATGAACGAAAAAAGCTCCCTAGGCGGGAAGCTATGCGGGGTTTTGGCCTGCGGCTAGCTGGGCGAATGGGGGGTCTTAGGGATAAATACGAGGAAAAAAAGCGCCGATTTGCGATGAACAGGGGTGATTCAAAGGGGCGCTGCAGGAATGGACGATGTCTTCAAAACCGAGTGAATCGGCGGTTCTATAGCAAATGAGAATGCAAAATGTGAAAAGCAGCATGTTCCGCAGATCAGCTGACTAGTCTTTCAAATCGATGACACTCAGCACCTTGGAGATAATCTCGTTGACGGTCACCTTGTCCAGGCTTTCGATAAACCTTGCAGAGCCCGCTCGGACTCGTTGCTCAAGGTCAAAGCTGCGGACTTGATTGCACACCGCCAAGCCATTGGTCTCGTGGCCGGCAATGACCACACACAGCCCGGATTGGCGAGCAAACTCACCGCCGCTGGTCACGGGAACGGCCATGCATAGACCTAACGTGTTGATCTGCTGTGAGGTAATGACAACGAAGCGATGCCGGCCCTTCATCTCACGTCCCGCTACCGGATTAGGGTCTATCCAATACACGTCCCCTTGGCGGGGAGCCTTGCGACGAACCATCAGATGATTTCCCGCCCAACCGGATCACCTTCACGAGCCCAGGCCGTCTCACTGTTCAGCTCAGCAACATGCTCGGCGCCCTTCAATAGCTCCGCTGCCGAATAACGTTTACGCATAAGCTGAGGCACAGGCTTAGCGACCAGCTCTCCTGCCTCCACACTAAGTTCGACCTCAGAACCGATTTCCAGATCCAGCAGTTTCAGAAATGCGGGTGGTATCGTCATTACTGCCGCACCGCCCTGACGGCGGATCGTGGAGTTCATCGTCATCTTTTTTCTCTTGTCGGCCATGATGAATGTCTCGTCTACCAAGTGCTACAAAAGTAGCACCCAACATGCCTGATTACGAACTGCGACGAGACGGCATCTAGCGTGTCCGGCCTCAAGCACTCCAGCAATCCGAAGATACAGCCAACCCTGTGGGAAAAAGCTGAATTAACTCCCCAACAACCATCCCAACCCCATCGCCACGTGCTCTTCAGTGCTATCCACCAGCGGCAGCGGGCTTTGCACGCCTTCGAGCAGCAGACCAATCTCGGTGCAGCCCAGGATCGCGGCCTGGGCGCCTTGTTCGCGGAGCTGCTCCAGCACGCCTAGATAGAAGTTGCGGGCGGGTGGGTGGAACTGGCCCAGGCACAGTTCGGCGAAGATCACGCGGTCGATTTCGCTCATGTCAGCGGCTGTGGGCAACAGCACTTCGATGCCGAAACGTTCGGCCATGCGGCGTTTGTAGAAGTCTTCCTGCATGGTGAAGCGAGTGCCGAGCAAGGCTGCGCGGGTGACGCCCTTGGCTTGTAATGCCTGGCCGACGGCGTCGCCAATGTGCAGCAGCGGGATGTCGACGGCGGATTCAATCGCAGCAGCGACTTTGTGCATGGTGTTGGTTGCGAGCAGAATTGCGCCGGCGCCGGCACGCTCGAGGCCTTGGGAGGCTTGGGCCAACTGTTCGCCTGCCTGGTCCCACTGACCGGACTTTTGCAGAGCGGCGATGCCTGCGAAATCCACTGAGTGCAGCAGCAACGGCGCCGAGTGCAACTCGCCCAGTTGATTGCGCACGCCTTCGTTGAGCCATTTGTAGTACGTGGCTGTAGATTCCCAGCTCATTCCGCCCAATACACCGAGGGTCTTCATGTTGTTCTCCGGCTGACAGTCGTCTGCGCAGGCTAGGCGCAATGCCGCCACCGGGCCAGTGACAGAAACGCGCCAAGGGGGCGGTACAGTCGCAAGGCCACGCTTGATAAAGCCGCGCTCAGGCACCACCTATCGCTCATCAACCTTTATCTGGGTCGCTGCCATGTCCGAACCTCTTCACATTCCCTGCCCGCACTGCAACGGGTTGAACCGTATCCCCGCCGAGCGTCTGGCTGATCAGCCCAAATGCGGACGCTGCAAGGAGCCGGTGCTGCTGAGCAAGCCGTTCAACCTCACCCAAGGCGATTACGCCAGCCAGATCAAAGGCGATCTGCCGCTGTTGGTGGACGTCTGGGCCGACTGGTGCGGGCCGTGCAAATCCTTCGCGCCGACTTTCGAGCAGGCTGCGGCACAGCTGAGCGGTCGGGTGCGCCTGGCCAAGCTGGACAGCGAGGCCAATCAACAGCTGTCGGCGCAACTGGGTATTCGCTCGATTCCGAGTCTGATCCTGTTCAAGAACGGCCGGGAAGTGGCGCGCCAGAGCGGTGCGATGCAGTTGCCACAACTGACTGCCTGGCTGGCCAGTCAGGGGATCTGACAGGTAATTCATCATGCTGCGCGGGGCTTGCCTGCTTTGGCGGTAGGACGCGTCTGAAAGCGCTTTTCGGCCCTGCGAACATCAAATTCGCCATGTAAGGTTAGCCGCACTCGTGTTCAATCCAGAGGCGGCCAACGATGACAGCAGTGATCAGGGAAGGCGACGCAACCACCACCGGCGGCAGGGTTTTGCAGGCATCCGGAACGCTCGTTTGGGAGGACCGTCGCCTCGCGCGCATGGGCGATCCTGTATGGTGCCCGGCGTGCAAGAGCGTCGGCTTCATCGCTCAGGGCAATCCGACGTTCATTGACCAGGTCATGGCCGTCGCCACCGAGGGGCAAGCCGTACGCTGCAAATGCCCCGACGGTGTTCATCAGTTGATCGCCAGTCAGGATCAACTGAAGGCCGACATGCAGGCTGCTATCGGCATCCCCAAGGATCTCGCCAAAAAGGCACGCAAGCAGGCGAAAAAGCTGGCGGTTGCTTTAAATGAAGGTGCGCCTGAATGACCGCGCCCTTCAACCCCCGCCGGCACCGCTCACTGCACGGTGTTGCGTTCCAGCAAATGATGCAGCTCGACGAACTGCTGGCTCAGCTTGTGGCGTGGGTCCAGGTGGATCAGCGGCATGTTGGCCTGATGAGACTCACGCATCTTCACCGAACTGTTGAGGTAGATCGGCAGCACCGGCAGCCCCTCGGCAATCAACTCATCGAGAATCTGCTGCGGCAGGCTGGCGCGAGACTGAAACTGGTTGACGATGATCCCTTCCACCTCCAGCGCTTCGTTGTGATCTTCCTTCAGCTCCTCAATTTCCTTGAGCAGACCATACAGGGCCTGACGGGAAAAACTGTCGCAGTCGAAGGGAATCAACACCCGATCAGCGGCGATCAACGCAGACACCGCATAAAAATTCAGCGCTGGCGGCGTGTCGAGGTAAATCCGGTCGTAATCCTCGTCCAGCTCTTCCAGCAACTTACGCAGCTTGTTGATCTTGTGCTTGGCCTCAAGCTTGGGCTGCAGGTCGGCCAGTTCTGGCGTCGCCGTGACGACGTGCAGGTTGTCGAACGGGGTTTCATAGATATCGACCTGGTTCTTCTTGGAGAACGGGCCGGAGGACAGGGTCTGCTTGAAGAAGTCGGCGATCCCCATGGGGATGTCATCGCCGGTCAGGCCTGTGAGGTACTGCGTCGAGTTGGCCTGAGCGTCGAGGTCGATCAAGAGCGTCCGGTAGCCCTCATGGGCACTGACGGCCGCCAGATTGCACGCGATGCTCGATTTGCCAACGCCGCCTTTCTGATTGAACACCACACGCCGCATTTGATAACTCCCTGTTGCTGTCTTGCCGTGGAAGGGTCGTCGAACGACCTGATGAATGGTCCCGAGTCTAGGCAAAGCGCATGACAAGGGCGAGCGCTTACGAATTAAAGAGACAACAGAAACGGATAAATCCCACGCAACCAAGTGAAATAGCGGACTTACAAATTGCTACAAATCGTACTCATCGGGATAATGCCCGCCACTCGGTGATAGCGCCGCGCCATGGTTGGTGTCACTTCGGATACTCGAAGCCAGGAAGTAAGCCCGCATATGGGCGGGAAGATAACTCGTGATCATGTTCAACATCGCACAGTGGCGCGCGTGGGCCCCTGGCTTGGCAACGACTGAAGACTGGCAACAATGGAGCCGTAATCCGACCGTCCCGGACGATCAGGATGACGCCCCGGATGTCTCGTTTCTGCCTGCCATGCAGCGCCGACGCCTCAGCCGCCTGGCGCGTATGGCTTTCAGCGTAGGCTGGCCGCTGGCGCAAGGACATGATCGACTGCCGCTGGTGTTCGTCTCACGTCACGGCGAAACGCCTCGCACCTTCGACATTCTCAGCGATCTGGCCGCCGATCAGCCGTTGTCGCCGACGCAGTTCAGTCTGTCGGTGCATAACGCAGTGATCGGCCTATGGTCGATTCTGCGCGGCGAAACCAGCGAAATGACGGCGTTGGCAGCCGCAGGCGACGGCCTTGAGCATGGCGTGCTTGAAGCCGCAGCGCTGCTCGCCGATGGCGCATCCGCTGTGCTGCTGGTGGTGGCCGAAGAAAACCCGCCGCGCGCCTACGCCCCCTGGATCGACGATGTGCCTTTTCCCTACGCACTGGGGCTTTTGCTGACCCCAGGCGACGAATGGCAGCTGGCGTTGAGCACGGGCGAGTCTAAGGAGGTCGCGGATTTCGGTAGCGACTGGCCACACGCGCTTAACCTTTTGCGTGCTCTGTCGACACAACAGAGCGCGCTGCAACATCCCTGGAAGAATCGGCTATGGAACTGGCAACACAACCGCTGAGCAAAAGTCGCGACGCCTATCATTGGCGCCTGCTGACCACTGCCCTGAGCTTCGCCCTGTTCGGGCTGGGCGGGTTGTGCCTGCGCTTGTTCATCTTTCCACTACTGGCCCTGCTGCCGGGGGATGCCTGCAGCCATCAGTGTCGCGCCCGGCGCACCATCAGCTGTTTATTCTGGGCGTTCATTCGCCTCATGGCCCGGGCTGGTGTGCTCACTTATGAAGTCGAGGGCGCCGAACGTCTTGGCCGCCCGGGGCAGATGATTATTGCCAACCACCCCTCGCTGATCGACGTGGTGTTTTTGATTGGCCTGGTGCGTGACGGCAACTGCGTGGTCAAGCAGAGCCTGTGGCGAAACCCCTTCACCCGGGGGCCGGTTCGCGCGACCGGCTATGTGAGTAATGACGGCAGCGCCGACATGCTGGAAAACGCCGCTCATCTGCTGCAGTCCGGCCAGACCCTGATCATTTTTCCCGAAGGCACGCGCACCCAACCGGGCAAGGCACCTGCCTTTCACCGGGGCGCTGCGGCCATTGCGCTACGCGGTGCGAACGTGATCACGCCGGTGACGATCCACGTCTCGCCGACCACCCTGACCAAGGCCGAGCCCTGGTACCGCATTCCCCAGCGCCGCCCGCACTTTCACCTGCGGGTCGGCCACGATATCGACCCTGCGGCGTTCGCCGCGCTTGGCCCGGCCCCTGTGGCGTCGCGCAAGCTCAATGACCATCTGCATCACCACTTCATCAAGGAGCTCGCCACAGATGAGCGATCTGCACCTGGAAATTAAACAACTGATCATCGACGCCCTGGGCCTCGAAGACATCAGCACCCACGACATCGGCAACGATCAGACGCTGTTCGGCGAAGGCTTGGGCCTGGACTCGGTCGACGCCCTGGAACTGGGCCTGGCCATTCAGAAACGCTACGGCATCAAGATCGACGCTGACGCCAAAGACACACGCACCCACTTCACCAGCGTCGACAGCCTCGCGGCCTTCGTCAACGCCCGCCTGGTGGCCTGAGGACAGAACATGCAATCCCGTGAAGAGATCTTCGAAACCCTGCGCACTGCATTGGTCGAGCTGTTCGAACTCGAACCCGAGCGCGTCACACTCGAAGCCAACCTGTATCAGGACCTGGAAATCGACAGCATCGACGCGGTCGACCTGATCGACCACATCAAGCGCAAGACCGGCAAGAAAATCGCCGCTGAAGAATTCAAGTCCGTACGCACCGTCGGCGATGTCGTCGAAGCGGTCTACCGTCTGGTCAACGCCGCCGCATGAGTCGCCTGATCGGCCTGATTCTGGTGCTGGCGGGGGTGCTGTATCCGTTCGCTGTGTATTTCGGCATGGAGCATTTTTCGCCCTGGCAATTCGCGCTCCTGCTCGGCGCGCTGTGGGCCGCCCGCGCGCTCACGGGCGAACGCCGCCCTGGCAGCCTGGGCATGGCGCTGGTCGCCATGGCCTTTTGCCTGTTGCTGGGGGTGTTCGACAGCCCGCAACTGCTGCGCTGGTACCCGGTGCTGATCAGCGGTTTCATGCTGATCCTGTTTGGCCTGAGCTTGATGCGCGGCATGCCGATGGTTGAACGCCTGGCGCGCCTGACCGACCCCGAACTTCCGGAGGTCGCGATCCGCTACACCCGTCAGGTCACGCAGATCTGGTGCCTGTTCTTCCTGTTCAACGGCATCGTCGCCGCCGTGCTGACCCTCTGGGCGCCGCTGAGCTGGTGGATGCTGTACACCGGCCTCATCGCCTACGGCCTGATGGGCATCCTGTTCGCTGGCGAATGGATCGTGCGTCAGCGCGTGCGAGGGCGTGCATGAGCTGGATCAACCTTGAACACTTGTTGCTCAGCCCGGACTCAAGCCGCCCGATCACCCAAGCGCCAGCGCTGAATCACGGGCAATGGCATGAGCAAGTGCTGTCTGTCGCAGCGGCTCTGCAACAGCGCGGCGTAAAGAGCGTGGCGATTCATCTGGAAGACGCTGCTGAACTCGCTGTCGCCCTGTTCGCCGCCTGGCGTGCCGGGGTCGATGTGTTGCTGCCGTCCGATCTGCAAGCGCAAACCCGCGAGCGCTGGGCGCCTCAAGTCGATCTATGGCTGACCGACGCCAGAGGCGACGTTCAACTGAATACGCTGAATACGGCGCCGCTTTGCCCTGCACCTCTGGATCTGGACACCTGCGCCCTGAGCCTGTGCACCTCCGGCTCCAGCGGCGAGCCCAAGCTGATCGAGAAAAAACTGCGTCAGCTTGCCAACGAAGTCAGCGCGCTGGAACGCCTTTGGGGTGCTGATCTGGGCAGTGCGTGCATCATCGGCAGCGTCGCTGCGCAGCATATTTATGGCCTGTTGTTCCGGGTGCTGTGGCCGCTGTGTGCCGGGCGCAGTTTCGTGCGCAAGCAGCTGCCCTTCCCCGAGGACCTGCAGCGCGCCAGCCGCGAGCACGAGACGTTCGCCTGGGTCGCCAGCCCTGCCCTGCTCAAGCGCATGGGCGACAACCTCGACTGGCAGAGCCTGAGCGCTGTACGCCGAGTGTTTTCCTCGGGCGGCGCGTTGCCAGCAGAAGCCGCGCAAAGCCTGCATGAACGCCTCGATCAGTGGCCCACCGAAATTCTTGGCAGCTCGGAAACCGGTGGCATCGCCTGGCGTCAGGGCGACCCGCTGTGGCGCGCGTTCGACGACGTGAAGCTGAGTCAGAACGAAGACGGCGCGCTGCGCATCGAATCGGCGTACCTGCCGGTCGGCCATGTCGAGCAGACTGCCGACGCTGCACGCTTCACCGACGATGGCCGCTTCGAACTGCTGGGTCGCCTGGACCGCATCGTCAAGCTGGAAGAAAAACGCATCTCCCTGCCCCTGCTGGAACAGGCGCTGGCGGCCCATGAGTGGGTCAGCGAGGCGCGTCTGGGCGTGGTGCGGGAGAACCGGGCGTCGCTGGGCGCGTTGATCGTGCTCAGCGCAAGTGGCGTGCATGCCCTGCGCAATCAGGGTCGTCGCGCGCTGACCAACGCCTTGCGCCAGCACCTGGTGCCTCACTGCGAAGCGCTGGCCCTGCCTCGTCGCTGGCGTTTGCTGAGCCAGTTGCCGATGAACACCCAGGGCAAGCTGCCACAGGCGCAAGTCGAAGCCTTGTTGGTGGCGCCACGGATTCAGGAGCCGGAAATCATCGGTCAGCAACAGAACGGCGAAGAACTGCTGCTGGAACTGGTGGTGCCGCTGGATCTGGCGCACTTCACCGGGCATTTCCCCGGCACGCCGATTCTGCCCGGCGTGGTGCAGGTCGACTGGGCTATCGCCTTAGGCCAGCGCCTGATGGACTTGCCGCCGCGTTTTGCCGGAATGGAAGTGCTGAAATTCCAGCAACTGGTGCGCCCCGGCGACCGCATCACCCTGACCCTGCGCTTCGATCAGGCACGCAGCAAATTGCATTTCGCCTATCGCAACGGCGACGCGGCCTGCTCCAGTGGACGGATTTTGTGGAGTGAAGCCGATGCGTGAGCAGAGCACAAACCCTATGCCCGACACCGATTATGTGTCTGGCGATAACCCTGTGGGAGCGAATTCATTCGCGATGCGGCGGTACATCCGGCAGATGTGGGTCGACTGTACCGGCCTCTCGCGAATGAATTCGCTCCCACAGGATTTGTGGTCGGCAGTGACGTATCGCAGCGCTCGAAAAGGACGTCCCCATGCATAACCCCTGCGCCGTCATCCCGGTCTACAACCACGAACGAGCCGTGCCTGCTGTCGTGCAAGAGCTGCTGGACGCCGGTCTGCCGTGCGTGCTGGTGGACGACGCCAGCAGCACGGCCTGTGCGGCGGTGCTGAGGTCGCTGGCCGAGCAGGACAAGGTGTTTCTGGTCCAGCTGCCGGTCAATCAGGGCAAGGGCGGCGCCGTCATGGCGGGCCTGCGTGAAGCCGCAAAAATAGGCTTCAGCCATGCATTGCAGGTTGACGCCGATGGTCAGCACGATCTGAACGACATTCAAGCGTTCCTCGAAAACTCTCGCGAACACCCGCATTCGCTGATCTGTGGCTACCCGCAATACGACGCGAGCGTGCCGAAAGGCCGCCTGTATGCGCGCTACCTTACCCACGTGTGGGTGTGGATCAACAGCCTGTCGCTGCAGATCCCCGACTCGATGTGCGGATTCCGCGTGTACCCCCTCAAGCCCGTGCTGCACCTGATCGACACCGTAAACCTGGGCAAACGCATGGACTTCGATCCCGAGATTCTCGTGCGTCTGTCGTGGCGCAACCAGCCGATGCGCTGGCTGCCGACCAAAGTACATTACCCTCAGGATGGCCTGTCGCATTTCCGCCTGTTTCACGACAACGCACTGATCTCGAAGATGCACACCAAGCTGTTCTTCGGCATGCTCGCGCGCTTCCCGCTGATCCTCTGGCGGCGGTGGCTGCCGTGAGCGACGCCGAGCAAAAACAGCACTGGGCCGAGCATGATGAGCGCGGCAGCTTCCTGCTGATGAAGCTCACGGCCTGGGGCGTGAAGGTCCTCGGGCGTCGCGTGTTGAGCCCGATCCTGCACGGCATCGTGCTGTACTTTTTTCTGTTCGGTCGCAGCGCCCGCCGCAGCGCCTGGCAATACCAGCAACGCCTCGCCGACTGGAGCCAGCGCCCTGAACTGCGCCCGACCACCTGGCGTGTGTTCCGGCAATTCATGGCCTTCGCCGATGCGCTGCTCGACAAGCTCGACGTGTGGAACGGCAAGCTGGGGCTGGACCAGATAGAAATCGTCGACGACGCCCACCTGCGTGATCAACTGCGCGGCGAGCGCGGGCAAATGCTGGTCGGCGCGCACCTGGGCAACCTCGAAGTCTGCCGGGCGCTGGCCGAGCTGGGCGAAAAGGTCACCATGAACGTGCTGGTACACACCAAGCATGCCGAGCGTTTCAACCGCCTGTTGGGCGAGGCTGGGGCGACCAACCTGCGGCTGATCCAGGTCAGCGAACTGGACCCGGCGATCATGCTGCAATTGAGCCAGCGTCTGGATCAGGGCGAGTGGCTGGCGATTGCCGGCGACCGCGTTCCACTGCATGGCGGGCGCAATGCCAGGGTCGACTTTCTCGGCCACTCGGCAGCGTTTCCTCAAGGCCCGTGGTTGCTGGCGGGGCTGTTGAAATGCCCGATCAATCTGATTTTCTGCCTCAAGGGCGCCAGCGGTTATCGCGTGGTGCTTGAGCCGTTTGCCGATGCCATCGAATGGCGGCGCAGCGATCGCCAACAGGTGATCGCGCAATGGACCCAACGTTACGCCGACCGTCTGGCGCACTACTGCCTGCAAGCGCCGCAGCAGTGGTTCAACTTCTACCCGTTCTGGAAATCCGATGACGAACCAAGCACCTGAGCCGATCATCTTCGGCGAGCGTCCCCTGAGCATTGAGGAAGTCCTGGCCCTGTCCAATCGCCAGCGGCCGACGGCCCTGCAGGGCGACACGGACTACCGCCAGCGCATCGCCAAGGGCGCGCAGTTCCTCGACTCGCTGCTGGACAAGGAAGGCGTCATCTATGGCGTGACCACCGGTTACGGCGACTCCTGCGTAGTGGCCGTGCCGCTGCAGCACGTCGAGGCGCTGCCCCGTCATCTGTACACCTTCCACGGCTGCGGGCTGGGCAAATTGCTAGACGCTCAGGCCACTCGCGCCGTGCTGGCGGCGCGCCTGCGATCCCTGTGCCATGGCGTTTCGGGCGTGCGGGTTGAGTTGCTGGAGCGTCTGCAGGCGTTTCTCGAACACGACATCCTGCCGCTGATCCCGGAAGAAGGCTCGGTGGGCGCCAGTGGCGACCTGACGCCGCTGTCCTACGTCGCGGCAACGTTGTCGGGCGAGCGCGAAGTGATGTTCAAGGGCGAGCGTCGTCAGTCGGCCGATGTGCATCGCCAGTTGGGCTGGGACCCCTTGGTGTTGCGCCCGAAAGAGGCACTGGCTTTGATGAACGGCACTGCGGTGATGACCGGCCTTGCCTGCCTGGCCTACGCTCGCGCCGACTACCTGCTCAAGCTCGCGACCCGCATCACCGCGCTGAACGTGGTGGCGTTGCAGGGTAACCCTGAGCATTTCGACGAGCGCCTGTTCGCCGCCAAGCCTCATCCAGGTCAGATGCAGGTCGCAGCCTGGCTGCGCCACGATCTGGCCATCGATGCGCCGACCGCGCCGCTGCATCGCCTGCAGGATCGCTACTCCCTGCGGTGCGCGCCCCACGTCCTGGGCGTGCTGGCAGACAGCCTGAACTGGCTGCGCAGTTTCATCGAAGTCGAGCTGAACAGCGCCAACGACAACCCGATCATCGACGCCGAAGCCGAGCGCGTGCTGCACGGCGGGCACTTCTATGGCGGCCACATCGCCTTCGCCATGGACAGCCTGAAAAACCTCGTCGCCAACGTCGCCGACCTGCTGGATCGGCAATTGGCGCTGCTGGTGGATGAACGCTACAACCACGGCCTGCCGAGCAACCTGTCGGGCTCGCCTGCCGATCGCGCGATGATCAACCACGGCTTCAAGGCCGTGCAGATCGGCACCAGCGCCTGGACGGCAGAAGCCCTGAAAAACACCCTGCCTGCCAGCGTGTTCTCGCGCTCCACCGAGTGCCACAACCAGGACAAGGTAAGCATGGGTACCATCGCCGCACGGGATGCGATTCGTGTGCTGGAGCTGACCGAGCAGGTCGCCGCCGCCACGCTCATCGCCGCCAATCAGGGCGTCTGGCTGCGCAGTCGCGATGCCGAGGCACGCCCACTGCCGCCGGTGCTGGCCGCGATGCACCAACAACTGCGCGAAGACTTCCCGCCGGTCATC
This sequence comes from Pseudomonas sp. GW821-FHT02A11, assembly GCF_059421985.1. Taxonomy (NCBI): domain Bacteria; kingdom Pseudomonadati; phylum Pseudomonadota; class Gammaproteobacteria; order Pseudomonadales; family Pseudomonadaceae; genus Pseudomonas; species Pseudomonas sp. GW821-FHT02A11. The sequence goes on along the minus strand of NZ_JBWKWB010000008.1, from coordinate 78,627 downwards.
GAGGACCGCGCGCTGGAAGGCGAACTGCGCCTGTGCCTGCGACGCATCGCCGAACAACACTGGAGGCTGCATGCGTAGCAAAGGCGTCATACACGAAGACACCGAAGTGCTGGTGCCGTTTTTCGACGTCGACACCATGCACGTCGTCTGGCACGGGCACTACGTGAAGTACCTGGAAGTGGCCCGTTGCGCGCTGCTCGACAAGCTCGGCCACAACTACACGCACATGCTCGAATCGGGCTACGCGTGGCCGGTGATCGACCTGCAACTGCGCTACGTGCGCGGGGCGGTGTTTGGCCAGCGAATCAACGTACGTGCCAGTCTCGTGGAATGGGAAAACCGCCTGAAGATCGACTACCTGATCACCGACATCGCCACAGGCGAGCGCCTGACCCGCGCCAGCACCGTGCAAGTGGCCGTCAGGATCGAAGACCGGGAAATGCAACTGGCCTCGCCCAAGATGTTCGTAGACGCGGTCGAGAGGGCACTTGCATGCTAATCCCCGCAAAAGTAGTTACTGCACTTGTAGGAGCGCGCTTGCCCGCGATGAGGGCATGCCAGGCACTGATGCGGTGGCTGACACTAAGCATCGCGGGCAAGCGCGCTCCTACAGCCATCGTGTTGGCGATGTTGTTTTTGAGCTCCAGCGCCCACGCCTTCGACCTGCAACAACTGAGCGAACAGCTGGCCAAACCCAGCGTCATCCACGGCGGTTTCATTCAGGAAAAGCACCTGCGTTCGCTGCCGCAACCGCTGACCAGCAAGGGCAATTTCGTGCTGGCCAAGGAGTTTGGCCTGCTATGGCTGTTAAACACGCCGCTCAAGCAGGACTACCGCATCGACTCCGCCGGCATCGCCCGTCGCGACGCTGATGGCAGCTGGCAAATGATCCCCGGCAAAACCGCTGGCGCCGAGCAGAACCGGCTGTTTCTCGCCGTATTGAAAGGCGACAGCAGCGGCCTGCAACGAGACTTCGAGCTGCAATTGAGCGGCGACGCACAGGCCTGGCAACTGACGCTGGTGCCGCGCTCGCTGCTGCTTCAACAGATCTTCAAGCAGATCAACATCGACGGCGGTGCGCTGGTGCAGCGCATCGAACTGCAGGAAACCCAAGGCGACAGCACGCTCTTGAAGATGATCGACAGCACCAGCGCGCAACCGCTGAGCGATTCGGAGCGCGCTGACTTTGCCCGCTGACCAACGGTTGCAGCGCCTGCTGCCACGCCTGTTCCTGATCATCCTGCTGGCGGTCCTCGCCCTGGCAGGCTGGCAATGGCGTGGGGGCGCGCCGCTGTCGGCGAACCTGATGGAACTGGTGCCCGGCAGCAGCCCCGACGCACTGGAGCTGCGCGCCGAACAACGCATTCAGGAGCCGCTGAACCGCGAGATGCTGGTGCTGGTGGGGCATGCCGACAAGCAGCAGGCTATCGAACTGGCTCAGCGCATCAGCGAGGAGTGGCAAGGCAGCGGGCTGTTCGAGAAGGTCCAGTGGAATCTGCAGGCCGACCTTCCAGCGCTGCGCGAACAGCTGCTCAAAGGCCGTCTGGCGATGCTCTCGAACAGCGACCGCGCTGAGCTGATCGAGCACCCGGACGCCTTCATTCAGAAGCGCGTGCAGAACCTGTTCGACCCCTTTGGCGGCTTCAGTCTGGTGCCGAGCCAGGAAGACTGGCTGGGCCTGACCGGACGCATCCAGAACAGCCAGCCGACACACGGCGCGGTGCAGCTGGACATCGGCAGTGGCGCGCTGATCGCCAATGCCGATGGCAAGAGCTGGGTGCTGCTGCGCGCCAGAACCCAGGCCGACGCCTTCGACATGAGCCTGCCGCTCAAGGTCTCGGCGCTGCTCGATCAGGCGCGCATCCAGGCGTCGAAAACCGATGCACAGTTGCTCGCCGCCAGCGGCCTGCTCTACGCCGCACACGGCCAGCAACAGGCCACGCGGGAAATCACCTGGGTCGGCGGCGGTGCCACGTTGGGCATCCTGCTGTTGCTGCTGCTGGCGTTCAAACGCTGGCGGGTGCTGCTGGCATTCGCGCCGGTGGTGGTCGGCATGCTGTTCGGCGCCACGGCCTGCATTGCGCTGTTCGGCAAGATGCACGTGATGACCTTAGTGTTGGGGTCGAGCCTGATCGGTGTGGCCGTCGACTACCCGCTGCACTACCTCTCCAAGGGTTGGAGCCTGAAACCCTGGCGCAGCTGGCCAGCCTTGCGCCTGACCCTGTCGGGCCTGAGCCTGAGCCTGGCAACCAGCTGCATCGGCTATCTGGCGCTGGCGTGGACGCCCTTCCCGGCCCTGACCCAGATCGCCGTATTCTCCGCCGCCGGCCTGATCGGCGCCTACCTGTGCGCAGTGTGTCTGCTGCCTGCGCTGCTCAAGGGTGTTGAATTGCGCCCCGCGCAATGGCCGCTGAAGTTCGCTCAAAGGCTGGTCAACCTGCGCGCTCGTCTGCTGGCCCGAGTGGGCACTCCGATCCTGCTGGGCCTGCTGCTGATTTTCTGTGCAGCCGGTCTCTGGCAACTGACCACTAAAAACGACATCCGCCAGTGGATTGCCGCGCCGCCGAGCCTCACCGACGAAGCCCGTGCCGTTGCACGCATTACCGGTTATCAGCCCACCAGTCAGTTTTTCCTGGTGCGCGGCGCTGATCAGCAGCAATTGCTGAAGCGTCAGGCCGTACTCAGTCAGCGCCTCGATCACCTGGTGATGCTCGACAAGCTGCAAGGTTACTTGTCGCTGAATCAGCTCGTGTCGACGCCTGCCGAGCAGGACGCCACGCGCCAGGCCCTCGAAGCGCTGCCCACACACTGGCAGCCTTTGCTCGACCTCGGTGTGCCGGTCGATGCACTCAATAAAGAGCTGACGAACCTTCGTGCCCTGCCCGTTCAAGACATCGACAGCGTGCTGGCAGGCCCTTTGGGCGAGCCCTGGCGCCTGCTGTGGATGGGGGGTGACAGTCAAAGCGCGGCCGGGATCGTCAGCCTGCAAGGTCTCAACGATGCCGCGCTGCTGCGTGTTCAGGCGCAGGACCTGCCCGGCGTGCAGCTGGTGGATCGTCTCGGCGACCTGAACAAGGTCTTCGCCGCCACGCAGGTCAGCGCTGCGGAATTGAAACTGCTGTCCTGCGTGCTGATCGTGGTGCTGTTGATTTTGCCTTTCGGCCTGCGCGGCGCCCTGCGCGTCGTGGCCCTGCCGTTGCTGGCCGCGCTGTGCAGCCTGGCAAGCCTGGGCTGGCTCGGTCAGCCGCTGACGCTGTTCAGCTTGTTCGGCCTGCTGCTGGTCACGGCCATCAGCGTCGATTACGCGATCCTCATGCGCGAGCAGATCGGCGGCGCGGCGGTCAGCCTGCTCGGCACCTTGCTGGCGGCGGCCACCACCTGGCTGTCGTTCGGGTTGCTGGCGGTTTCCAGTACGCCTGCGGTGAGCAATTTCGGCTTGTCGGTGAGCCTCGGTCTGGCCTTCAGCTTCCTACTCGCGCCTTGGGCGGGCAGTCATGAAGCACCGCTGAGCGCCTCACAGCAGGAGGCAGCGGCGTGATGACGGCCGTGTTCTGGGCCTTGGTATTGGCGCTGTTCGCCTTGGCGACCCGCCTGGGCCGAAACTTGAACCTGATCCCCATCGTCAGCCAGTTACTGCTGGCGACCTTCGGCCTGCCGCTGTTGATGCTGTTCTGGGTCGAGCCGCACTGGCAGCTGTCGGGCGCGCAACTGGTGGCGCCGGTCTGGCTGAAAACCCTCTACGGCCTGAGTTTCGCGATAGTGCTGGGGCACATCCTCAGCGACGTGATCGATGTGCGCCTGGATCGGCAAAGCCTGAAAGTCGCGCTGCCGAGTTTCTGCATCCCGTTCATCTGTGGCGTGGCCTGCGCGGTATGGCTGCTGCCTGCGCAAGGCTGGCTCAGCTCGTTGGCATTGGGGCTGGTGTTCGCGATCACGGCCATTCCGGTGCTGTACCTGTATTTGCATCACATCGGTTATCCGCCCGAAGCGACCCGTCGTTTGGTGCAAACCGCGATCCTCATCGACCTGGCCTGCTGGAGCCTGTTCGGCCTGGCCCAGGGCAGCCTGCACCTGAGCAGCCTCGCCCTGCCGCTGCTCGGCGCTTGCACGCCGTTGTTGCTGCGCCTGCTGAAGCTGCGTCAGGCGCGCCTCTACGGGCTGGTGTTCTTTGGCCTGCTGATGGTCGCCGAGCATTACAAGCTCAACGCGCTGATCCTCGGCATCGGTTACCTGCTGTGCATGGGCGCGCTCAAACAGCCCTTCGCACCGCCGCTCAAGGCCGCGTGGTTCAAGGCCTTGCAGCATTACTTGGCGATCCCACTGATCCTCACGTTCGGCATCGTGCAGATCAACGTGCACAGCGCCATGGGCGATCTGGGCTGGCTGAACCTGCTGATGCTGATCCTCCTACCGATTGCCAGCAAACTGCTCGGCAACTGGATCGGCGTGCGCTGGGCGGCTCCGTCGTTCGCAGGGGCCGTGCGCTGGAAAGAAGCCGTGCTGCTGAACATCCGCGGCCTGAGCGAAATCGTTTTTCTCAACCTGCTGCTGCAACAGTCGCTCATCAGCCCTGCGCTGTACTTCGCGCTGATGAGCATGAGCCTGATCGCCACGCTGCTGCCAGCCCTCGCGGGCATGAATCGCCCCCTCTCTTTGCAAGACGCCGAAGCCGTCGAAGCCGCTAAACAACTGAAAAGGAAATCGTGTGCCAATAGCTGAAATGGAATCCCGCCAGATCGTGGTGATCGGTGCCGGCCCTGCCGGAGCCATCGCCGCAGCCCTGCTCAAGCGCCAGGGCCATGACGTGCTGATCATCGAGCGCCAGCAGTTTCCGCGCTTCTCCATTGGCGAAAGCCTGCTTTCGCAATGCCTGGATTTCGTTGAAGGGGCGGGCATGCTCGATGCGGTCAAGGCCGCCGGCTTCCAGCTCAAGAACGGCGCAGCATTCGCCTGTGGCGAGCAGTACAGCGCGTTCGATTTCGGCCAGACCTTCAGCAACGGCAAACCGACGACCTTTCAGGTGCAGCGCGCCGATTTCGATAAACTGCTGGCTGACGAAGCCGAGCGCCAGGGCGTCGAGATCCGCTATCAGGAAACCATCACCGCCGCTGACTTCAGCGCCGATCAGCCGGTGCTCGAGGTGCAGCGCGCCGATGGCAGCCAGTACCGCGTGCAGGCTGCGTTCGTGCTCGACGCCAGCGGCTATGGCCGGGTACTGCCGCGCTTGCTTGACCTGGAGGCGCCTTCGAACTTCCCGCTGCGTCAGGCTGTGTTCACCCACGTCGAGGACCGCATCGACGACGCGGGTTTCGACCGCGAAAAGATTCTGGTCACTGTGCACCCGACAATGCGCGATGTGTGGTTCTGGTCCATTCCGTTCAGCAACGGTCGCTGCTCGGTGGGCGTGGTCGCATCGGCCGAACGCTTCAAGGACAAACCCGCCGATCTGGACGCCTGCTTGCGCGCGTTCATCGACGAAACCCCGAGCCTGAGCCGCGTGCTGCAGTACGCCGTCTGGGACACGCCGGCGCGCACCATTGGTGGCTACGCGGCCAACGTCAAAGCCCTGCACGGCAAAGGCTTCGCGCTGCTGGGTAACGCGGCAGAATTCCTCGATCCGGTGTTTTCCTCCGGCGTCACGATCGCCATGCGCTCGGCGAGCATGGCCGCCGGTGTGCTGCATCGTCAGTTGCAAGGCGAGAGCGTGGACTGGGAAAGCGAGTTCGCAGTGCCGCTCAAGAAGGGCGTCGACACCTTCCGCGCCTATGTCGAGGGCTGGTACGAAGGCAGCTTTCAGGACGTGATCTTTTACCCCCACAGCACCGACGACATTCGCCGCATGATCTGCTCGATCCTCGCCGGTTACGCGTGGGATGAGCGCAACCCGTTCGTCGCCGAGCCCAAGCGCCGCCTGCGCATGCTGGCCGAAATCTGCGCGAGCACCGGCCCATGAGCGAGCCGTTCTATTCCAACACCTACGTCGAAGAAACCCGTCTGGGCTTTGCCTTCCTGCGCAGCCACACCTGGCAGCATCATGTCCTGCGCGTGGCAATCAACGATTTACGCAGCCTGTTCGACGAGCACCCGCCTGAGCATCCCGTGATCCTCGATGCCGGTTGCGGGCAGGGTAAGTCGTTCCAGTACCTGCACACGATGTTTAACCCGTCGAAGATTCTGGGGGTCGATGCCGATCCGACCAGCCTGCGGCTCAGCGCGGAAGAAGCTGCACGCCGTCGCATCAACGCCGAGCTGATCGGCAGCGACTGCGCGTCGCTGAAGCTGGCCGACAACAGTGTCGACATGGTCTTCTGCCATCAGACCTTTCATCACCTGGTCGAGCAGGAAAAAGCCCTCGCCGAGTTCTATCGCGTGCTCAAGCCTGGGGGTTACCTGCTGTTTGCCGAGTCCACCGAGGCCTATATCGATACCTGGGTGATTCGCTGGCTCTTCCGCCATCCCATGCACGTGCAAAAGAGCGCGGCGCAATATCTGGACATGCTGCGCGAAGAGGGTTTTCAATTCACCGCGCACAACGTTTCCTACCCCTACCTGTGGTGGAGCCGGGCCAAGGATTTCGGCCTGCTGGAACGCTTGAAACTGATCAAACCCAAGCCCTTTGGCGAACGCGAAGAGACGCTGGTCAACGCCGTCGTCCGCAAACCGCCGCTGGCAACACTCGAAGGTGACACACCATGATTCGCGCCCTTGTGCTGTTTTGCGTCCTGCTGTTGAGCGCCTGTACCAGTCATGCGCCGCTGCCCCCGCAGATCCCGCACATCAAGTTCCCCAAGCAGCTGCACGTACAGCGTGAGCAGGCCGGACAGCGCCAGGACTGGCTGCTGGTGGTGCAGAAAGAACAGCACGGTCTGCGCTGGTCGCTGATGGACCCGCTGGGCATTCCGGTCGCGCGTCAGCTGCTGCATGACGAGACCTGGAAAGCCGACGGCCTGCTGCCGCCAAACCCCGAGGCCCGTGAGCTGTTCGCCGCCGTGCTGTTTGCGCTGACCTCCAATGAAGAAGCGCGCTTCGACTATCCGGGCGTGGTGCTGCTGCCGCACGGGCGTACGCTGGAAGATCGCTGGCGCGTCGATTACGCCTCTGAAGGCATTTTCCGCCTCACGCTGGAAGGGGGCGAGCTGACCTACATCGTCAGTTCGCTGGAAGGCAAGGCCTCGAAATGACCGCCTACCTCAATGCACTGGGGCTAATTTGCTCGCTGGGTGACGACCGCGCCAGTGTCGCGCGCACGTTGTTCGCTGGCGACACCTCGTGCATGCGCCCTGAAAGTGGCTGGGTGCCGGAGCGCGTCCTGCCCGTGGCGGCAGTGAAAACGCCGTTGCCGGAAATCCCGGCCCGGGTGGCTCAGCAGTCCAGCCGCAACAATCAACTGTTGCTGGCGGCCGCGTTGCAGATCGAACCGCAGATCCAGCAGGCGATCAGCCAATACGGACGCGATCGCATCGGCGTCATTCTGGGCACCAGCACGTCGGGTATCGACGAAGCCAGCCGGGGCATCGCCGCCTATCTGCGCGACGAGGCCTTCCCCGCCGACTACGACTATCGCCAGCAGGAACTCAGCGCGCCGGCGAATTTTCTCGCTGCCTGGCTGGACCTCAGCGGCCCGACCTACGTGATCTCGACCGCCTGCACCTCCAGCGCCCGGGCCTTGCTCAGCGCCCGTCGCCTGCTCGACATGAACCTGTGCGACGCCGTGCTGTGTGGCGGTGTGGACAGCCTGTGCAAGCTGACCCTCAACGGCTTTTCATCCCTTGAGGCAGTGTCCAGCGAACGCTGCAACCCGTTCTCCGCCAACCGCAACGGCATCAACATCGGCGAAGCGGCGGTGCTGTTCCTGATGACCCGCGAGGCCAGCGGTGATCACCGGATCGCGCTGCTCGGCGCAGGCGCAAGCTCCGACGCACACCATATTTCCGCCCCCGAACCTAGCGGCAAAGGTGCGCAGCAGGCCATGCAAAAGGCGCTGGATAACGCGCGCCTGAAGGCCAGCGATATCGGTTACCTGAACCTGCACGGCACCGCGACCCAGCACAACGACGCGATGGAGTCTCTGGCCGTGCAGGCCGTCTTCCCCGAAGGCGTGCCCTGCTCTTCGACCAAGCCCATGAGCGGCCACACCCTCGGCGCTGCCGGTGCGCTGGAAACGGCGTTCTGCTGGCTGGCGCTGGCGCCCGAGAACAGCGATCGGCAGTTGCCGCCTCATGTGTGGGACGACCAGGCCGATACAAACCTGCCCGCGCTGGCCTGGGTCAAACCGGGCGATGTGCTGCCAGACACCTCGTCGCGTCGCCTGATGAGCAACTCTTTCGCCTTTGGTGGCAACAACGTCAGCCTGATCATCGGAGACGGCCCATGAGTGCTATGACCCCCTCCCCGTGGCCACCTGCCGATCTGCTGCCCCACGCGGGTGACATGATCCTCATCGATGAAGTGATCGAGTTCGGCGAAGAAGACATCCGCACGCGCATTCACGTACGCCCCGGCGGCCTGTTCAACCGCACCGATGGCAGCCTGCCTGCGTGGGTCGGCATCGAGCTGATGGCTCAGAGCGTCGCGGCCTACGCCGGTTGCCAGGCGCGAGTTAAAGATGAGCCGGTCGAGCTGGGTTTTCTGCTCGGCACGCGCAAGTTCGAATGCAACGTCGATCACTTCCCGGCAGGCAGTGAGCTGATCGTCCACGCGCAGCGTTCATTGCAGGACGACAGCGGCATGGGCGTGTTCGAGTGTCACCTGAGCGGCCCCGGCATCGATGCCAGTGCTCGACTCAATGTGTATCGCCCGCCGCAATCGGCGGGTTATCTGGCCGAAGGAGCCGACAATGACTGACTCAATTCTGGTCACCGGCTCCAGCCGTGGCATCGGTCGCGCCATCGCCCTGCGCCTGGCTCAATCCGGTTACGACATCGTGCTGCATTGCCGCAGCGGTCGGGCCGAGGCCGAAGCCGTGCAGGGTGAAATCCAGGCCCTGGGCCGACAGGCGCGCGTGCTGCAATTCGACGTGGCCGATCGCGCCGCGTGCAAGGAAATCCTCGAGGCCGACGTGGAAAATCACGGCGCCTATTACGGCGTGGTGTGCAACGCCGGCCTGACCCGCGACGGCGCGTTTCCAGCGTTGACCGACGAGGATTGGGACGTGGTCATGCGCACCAATCTGGACGGTTTCTACAACGTGCTGCACCCGGTCATGATGCCGATGATTCGTCGTCGCGCCGCCGGACGGATTGTCTGCATCACCTCGGTGTCCGGCCTGATCGGCAATCGCGGGCAGGTCAATTACAGCGCCTCCAAGGCCGGTGTGATCGGTGCCGCCAAGGCGCTGGCCATCGAGTTGGGCAAGCGCAAGATCACCGTCAACTGCGTCGCGCCGGGGCTGATCGACACGGCCATGCTCGATGAAAACGTACCCGTGGATGAACTGCTGAAGATGATCCCCGCGCAACGCATGGGTACCCCGGAAGAAGTCGCCGGCGCCGTGAATTTCCTGATGTCGGCGGAAGCCTCGTACATCACCCGCCAAGTGCTGGCGGTCAACGGAGGCTTGTGCTGATGAAGCGCGTCGTCGTCACCGGCATGGCCGGCATTACCTCGCTGGGCAGCGACTGGGCAAGCATCGAGGCCAATTTCAGCGCCAATCGCAGCGGTATTCGGCGCATGGACGAGTGGGACCGGTTCACCGAGCTGAACACCCGTCTGGCCGGTCCCATCGACGACTTCGTCGTGCCTTCGCACTGGACCCGCAAGCAGTTGCGCAGCATGGGCCGGGTATCGCGCCTGGCGGTCGGTGCATCGGAGGCGGCGTTGCGCGACGCCGGCTTGCTCGACGACCCGATCATCCGCGACGGGCGCATGGGCGTGGCCTGCGGCTCGTCCACTGGCAGTACCGACGAGATCAAGGCGTTCGGCAACATGCTGCTCAACTCGGTGGCCGACGGCCTCAACGCCAACTCGTACGTGCGAATGATGCCGCACACGACGGCCGCGAATATCAGCATCTTTTTCAACCTCACCGGCCGCTTGATTCCGACGTCCAGTGCCTGCACCAGCGGCAGCCAGGGCGTGGGTTATGCCTATGAAGCGATCAAGTTCGGACGCCTGCCGCTGATGCTCGCTGGCGGCGCCGAAGAGCTGTGCCCGACCGAGGCCATGGTGTTCGACGCGCTGTACGCCACCAGCCTGAAAAACGACGCGCCGCACACCAGTCCGCGCCCCTATGACACCGGTCGGGATGGCCTGGTGATCGGCGAAGGCGGCGGCATGTTGGTGCTCGAAGAGCTGGAACACGCACTGGCGCGCGGAGCGAAGATTCACGCGGAGATCGTTGGTTTCGGCAGCAACGCCGACGGCGTCCACACCACGCGCCCCGAGCAGGTCACCATGCGCCGCGCGATGGAACTGGCGCTGGAAGACGCCCACCTGCCCCCTGACGCCGTCGGCTACGTCAACGGTCACGGCACCGCCACCGAACAGGGCGACATCGCCGAGACGCTGGCGACCCAGAGCCTGTTCGGCTCGCGCATGCCGATCAGCTCGCAGAAGAGCTTCCTGGGCCACACCCTGGGCGCCTGTGGGGCGCTGGAATCCTGGTTCACCATCGAGATGATGAACCGCGACCGCTACATCCACACCCTCAACCTGGACGACGTGGACAGCCGCTGCGGCGAACTGGACTACCTGCGAGGCGAACCGCGGCACATGAGCCACGAGTTCGTGATGAACAACAATTTCGCTTTTGGCGGGGTCAACACGTCGTTGATTTTTCGTCGCTGGTCTTGATCCTTGAAATACATGATGGAGTGAACGGAATGACTCAGATTTACCGCATCGTTGCAGTGCTAGCCATCGCGCTGTTCCTGAGCGCCTGTAGCAGCAAGCCGGTGTACACAGCCAAGGAAAGCTTTTCCCCTGAACTCGGGTTTACCGATAGCCAGATGAGCCGCGCCATCGTCACGGCGTTGAATGATCGCCAATGGGTCGTGCAATCGGTCAAACCGGGCATGATCAAAGCCGCCATTACCGTACGCGGCAAGCACCATGCGGAAGTCGATATTCCGTTCAGCCCGACGTCGTTCGAAATTGCCTATCGCGACAGCTGGGGCCTGAACTACAAGGACGGAGACATCCACGGCAACTACAACCGCTGGGTCAACCGGCTTCGCGACAACATCCTCAAGGAATTGTCGTTCGACCCAACGATCGAGCGCTTGAATGAAAAGGGCATCGTCAAACAGGGTGCGGACTCGCCGACCTACCTGAGCTTCCGTGAAGGCGTCAAACGCGCCACCGAAGCAGGCCTGCTGGATGGCAGCGTAGAGTTCTATCTGGCGGGTGAAGCACTGCCTGACCAAGTTCGTACACTACAAACCGTCAGCAGCAGCCGCAAAACCAACGGCACCAACAAGTCGGATCAGGAAGCCTGCTTCTGGGCGCTGCAGTCAGCCTTGGCCACTTTGCAAAACGCTGCCAAGAAGGCCGATGCCAATGCGGTCGTCAACATTGCCAGTGTCGACCAGCGCTCGCTGTACAAAGACACTGAAAAATTCCAGTGCCGAGCCGGTTTGGTCATGTCCAGCGTATCGTTGCGGGGTGACCTCGCTCACGTAGACTGACAAGCGCCGTTTCTCTGTGGGAGCGAATTCATTCGCGAAAAATCTTCCAGGCGCTAGATGTGTATCGCCAGTTGCATCTTTCGCGAATGAATTCGCTCCCACAGTGTTATGTGCCTGACGCCCCCGATGATTTAGCCCGCCCTGCGCGTCACCAGCTCCACAAACGCCTTGGCCATGGGCGATTTCTGATCCTTGCGCTGCACCAGCCACACGGCTGAAGTGGCCTCGGTATCCAGCAAGGTGCGATAGACCACGCCGTCGATGCGCATGCGTTGATAGGACGCCGGTAGCACTGTCACCCCCAACCCCGCCGCTACCAGACCGATAATCGTCATCGCCTCCCCCGCTTCCTGAGTGAACAACGGGCTGAATCCCGCCTCCCGCGCCAGGCTCAACAGCTGCGCGTACAAGCCGCTGCCATAACTGCGAGGAAAGAACACAAACGGCTCTGTCGCCAGCTCCTTGAGGTAGATACCGCGCTCGCTACCCTCGGCCAGAGGGTGATCGGAGCGCAGAATCGCCACCAGCGGTTCGCGAAGCAGCTCAACCGCCACCAGAGAATCCGGCAACGGCAGAGGCCGCATGATGCCGACTTGCATCGATTCTTCCTCCAAGCGTTCGGCAACCTCCTTGCTGCTCATCTCCTGCAAGGCCAGATGCACGGCCGGATAACGCTGGCGAAAGGCGAAGATCGCCTGGGGAATACTGGAGGTGAACGGCGCCGAGGCAGTGAAGCCAATCTTCAGTTCGCCCAGTTCGCCCAACTGCGCGCGGCGGGCGACGTCCGAGGCCTTTTCGACCTGCGCCAGCACCAGCCGTGCCTCGTCGAGAAACAAGCGGCCCGCCTCGCTCAGCTCCACTCGTCGGTTGGTGCGCTCAAACAACCGCGCGCCTAGCTCCTGTTCCAGCGCCTGAATCTGCTGACTCAACGGCGGTTGCGAGATGCCTAAGGACTCGGCGGCGCGTCCAAAATGCAGCTCTTCGGCGACTGCAATGAAGTAGCGCAAATGACGTAATTCCATGACTTCACCATTAAGTCGTTAAACCTATCAATTAGGTCGAACAATATATTGGAAGGAATCGTTAGCAGGCTATATTCTTTTCCATTGTCGCTCCGCTTCCCCTGAGGTCCATCGTGAATAGTGCTGCATCCCCCGCGCCTGACGTGATCAACGCTGCCATCCCGCTGGGTGATACCTATATCGAAAAAGACACCCCCGCTTTTGTCCGCACTGTGCTCGCGCTGTTCTCCGGCGGCTTTGCCACTTTTGCCCTGCTCTACTGCGTGCAGCCGATGATGCCGGTGCTCTCCCGCGAGTTTTCGATCAACGCGGCGCAGAGCAGCCTGATCCTTTCCGTTTCCACCGCCATGATGGCGATCGGCCTGCTGATCACCGGGCCGATTTCCGATCGTCTGGGGCGCAAATCGGTGATGGTCTTCGCACTGTTCTCGGCTGCTTTCTTTACCCTTGTCAGCGCCGTCATGCCGACCTGGGAAGGGGTGCTGGTGGCTCGGGCGCTGCTCGGGCTTTCGTTGAGCGGCCTGGCAGCAGTGGGCATGACTTACCTCAGTGAAGAGATTCATCCCCAGCACATTGGCCTGGCCATGGGGCTGTACATCGGGGGCAACGCCATTGGCGGCATGAGCGGGCGGTTGATCACAGGGGTACTGAGCGATTTCGTCAGTTGGCACACCTCGCTGTTGATCATGGGCTTGATCGCTCTCGGTGCTGCCGGCCTGTTCTGGAAGTTTCTGCCGCCTTCGCGCAACTTCCGCCCCAATCCGCTCAACGCCCGTAACCTGCTGGACGGGTTCGTGCTGCAGTTCCGCGACGCAGGCCTGCCATGGCTGTTCCTCGAAGGGTTCCTGCTGATGGGATCGTTCGTCACCTTGTTCAACTACATCGGCTATCGGCTGCTGGCCGAGCCTTACCACTTGAGTCAGGCAGTGGTGGGGCTGTTCTCGGTGGTGTACCTGTCGGGTATCTACAGCTCGGCGAAGATCGGCGCGCTGGCCGACAAACTGGGCCGTCGCAATGTGCTGTGGGCAGTTATCGGCTTGATGCTCGTGGGGCTGGTGCTGACGCTGTTCACCCCACTGCCCATCGTGATCATCGGCGTATTGCTGTTCACCTTCGGTTTTTTCGGCGCCCACTCCGTGGCCAGCAGCTGGATCGGCCGCCGCGCCATCAAAGCCAAGGGCCAAGCCTCTTCGCTGTACCTCTTCAGCTACTACGTCGGCTCCAGCATCGCCGGCACCGGCGGCGGCATGTTCTGGCACTACGGCGGCTGGAACGGCATCGGGCTGTTCATCGGCATCCTGCTGCTGATGGCGCTGGGCGCTGCGCTGAAACTGGCGCGGGTAAAGCCGTTAGCGGTGAATGTGCAGGTTTGATGGCAGAAGCAAACCGGATTAACAGCAAACCTTCCATGCGCACACAAAAACGCCCGGCATTGACCGGGCGTGTTCGTATCTGCGTATCAGCTTACGGGTGATACTGCGCCGACAGCTCGTGCACCGCGTTGATGAACGCGCCAGCATTGGCCGGGTCGACTTCCGGGGTGATGCCGTGGCCGAGGTTGAAGACGTGGCCGGTGCCGCTGCCGTAGCTTTTGAGGATGTTGGCGACTTCCTGGCGGATTGCCTGGGGATTCGCGTAGAGCACGGTGGGGTCCATGTTGCCTTGCAGGGCGACTTTGCTGCCGACACGGCGGCGCGCTTCGCCGATGTCGCACGTCCAGTCCAGGCCCAGCGCGTCGGCCCCGGCGTCGGCGATGCTTTCCAGCCACAGGCCGCCGCCTTTGGTGAAGAGGATGACCGGAACTTTGCGGCCATCGTGTTCGCGAATCAGACCGCTGACAATCTTGCGCATGTAAGCCAGGGAGAATTCCTGATACGCCGCTGCCGAGAGGCTGCCACCCCAGCTGTCGAAGATCTGCACGGCTTGCGCGCCAGCGAGGATCTGGCCATTCAGGTAAGCCGTCACCGACTGCGCCAGCTTGTCTAGCAACAGGTGCATGGCTTGTGGGTTGTCGTAGAGCATGGCCTTGGACTTGCGGAAGTCCTTGGACGAGCCGCCCTCAACCATATAGGTCGCGAGGGTCCAGGGGCTACCGGAGAAACCGATCAGCGGTACACGGCCGTTGAGCTCGCGACGAATGGTGCTGACCGCATCCATGACGTAGCCGAGGTCTTTCTGCGCGTCGGGGATGGGCAGTGCTTCGATGTCGGCCAGAGTGCTGACGGTTTTCTTGAAGCGCGGGCCTTCGCCGGTCTCGAAATACAGACCCAGGTCCATGGCGTCAGGCACGGTGAGGATGTCGGAGAACAGGATCGCGGCGTCCAGCGGGTAACGCTCGAGCGGCTGCAGGGTGACCTCGCAGGCGAACGCCGGGTTCTTGCACAGGCTCATGAAATCTCCGGCCTTGGCACGGCTGGCGCGGTACTCCGGGAGGTAGCGACCGGCCTGACGCATCATCCAGACCGGCGTGACGTCTACGGGTTGCTTGAGCAGGGCGCGAAGGAAACGGTCGTTCTTCAGGGCAGTCATGGCAGGATCCGGAAAAAAAGTGCGGGCATTTTCTCAGACACCAACGCAAAAGGCACGGTAAGTACCGTGCCTTTTGTCTATGGGGGCGATTTGTCGCATGAGAGCGCTGCAGCCTGTAGGAGCGCGCTTGCCCGCGATTGCACACGTTCAGACACTCAATGGGTGCATGAACCAACGCGTTCGCGGGCAAGCGCGCTCCTACAAATTGGCGTGTTTACACGCCCAGATAGTCCAGAATCCCTTCAGCCGCATTGCGGCCTTCGAAGATCGCGGTCACCACCAGGTCGGAACCGCGGACCATGTCGCCGCCGGCGAAGATCTTCGGGTTGCTGGTCTGGTGCTTGAACTGGCCTTGTTCTGGCGCAACGACGCGGCCCTGGCTGTCGGTTTCAATATTGTGCTGCTCGAACCAGGACGCCGGGCTTGGACGGAAACCGAAAGCGATGACCACGGCGTCTGCCGGGATGATCTCTTCGGAGCCCGGGATCGGCTCGGGGCTGCGACGGCCACGGGCATCAGGCTCGCCCAGACGGGTCTCGACGACCTTCACGCCTTCAACCTTGTCCTCACCGACGATGGCGATGGGCTGACGGTTGTAGAGGAACTTCACGCCCTCTTCCTTGGCGTTTTTCACTTCCTTGCGCGAACCCGGCATGTTTTCTTCGTCACGACGATAGGCGCACGTCACGGCCTTGGCACCCTGACGGATCGAAGTGCGGTTGCAGTCCATCGCGGTGTCACCACCGCCCAGCACCACAACCTTCTTGCCTTTCATGTCGACGAAATCTTCCGGCGACTTTTCAAAGCCCAGGTTGCGGTTGACGTTGGCGATCAGGAAATCCAGCGCGTCGTGCACGCCCGGCAGGTCTTCGCCCGGGAAGCCGCCCTTCATGTAGGTGTAGGTGCCCATGCCCATGAACACGGCATCGTATTCCTGCAGCAGTTGCTCGACGGTGATGTCCTTGCCGACTTCGGTATTGAGGCGGAACTCGATACCCATGCCGGTGAAGACCTCACGACGATGGCTCAGCACGCTCTTTTCGAGCTTGAACTCCGGGATACCGAAGGTCAGCAGACCACCGATTTCAGGGTTCTTGTCGAACACCACCGGCGTCACGCCGCCACGCACCAGCACGTCGGCGCAACCCAGGCCTGCAGGGCCTGCACCAATGATTGCCACGCGCTTGCCGGTCGGCACTACGCGGGACATGTCTGGACGCCAGCCCATGGCGAAAGCGGTGTCGGTGATGTACTTCTCCACCGAACCGATGGTGACCGCGCCAAAGCCGTCGTTTAGGGTGCACGCACCTTCACACAGACGGTCCTGCGGGCACACGCGGCCGCAGACTTCCGGCAGCGTATTGGTCTGGTGCGACAGCTCGGCGGCGGCGAGGATGTTGCCCTCCGACACCAGCTTGAGCCAGTTGGGAATGAAGTTATGCACAGGGCATTTCCATTCGCAGTACGGATTACCGCAACCCAGGCAGCGGTGGGCCTGATCGGCCGACTGCTGGGGTTTGAAGGGTTCGTAGATTTCCACGAACTCTTTCTTGCGTTGACGCAACAGTTTCTTCTTCGGATCTTTGCGCCCGACATCGATGAACTGGAAGTCGTTACTCAGACGTTCAGCCATTTTGAGCCTCTTCGAGGCAGCTTCAAGCCCTAAGCTTCAAGCTGCAAGAATCATATTTCGCAGGCACTCGCGCACTGCATTTAACTTGCGGCTTGTAGCTCGCCGCTTGCAGCTGCTTTTATTGCGGGTTGGCGCGTGTACTCGACAGCAAAGACTTGAGGTTGGCGGCCTTAGGCTTCACCAGCCAGAAGCGGCGCAGGTAGTCATCCAGGTTTTCCCAGAGATTACGGCCCCACTCGCTATCGGTTTCTGCAACGTATTCGGCGAGAACGCGCTCCAGGTGGCTGCGATAGGCTTCCATCGCTTCGCCGCTGATGCGCTGGATTTCAACCAGTTCGTGGTTGACCCGGTCGACGAAGGTGTTGTCCTGGTCGAGCACGTAGGCGAAACCGCCGGTCATGCCGGAACCGAAGTTGTAACCTGTCTTGCCCAAGACGCAGACAAAACCGCCGGTCATGTATTCGCAGCAGTGATCGCCGGTGCCTTCCACAACGGTGTGGGCACCCGAGTTACGCACAGCGAAACGCTCGCCGGCGGTCCCTGCAGCAAAAAGCTTGCCGCCGGTGGCGCCGTACAGGCAGGTGTTACCGACAATGGCGCTGTCCTGGGTTTTGAACGGGCTGCCTTTGGGCGGCACGATCACCAGCTTGCCGGCTGTCATGCCTTTGCCGACGTAGTCGTTGGCGTCGCCTTCCAGGTACATGTTCAGGCCGCCGGCGTTCCACACGCCAAAGCTCTGACCCGCCGTGCCCTTGAAGCGGAAAGTCACCGGGGCCTCTTTCATGCCCTGGTTGCCGTGAAGCTTGGCGATTTCGCCGGAAATACGCGCGCCGATGGAACGGTCGCAGTTGCAGATGTCGAGTTCGTACTCGCCACCGCTCTTGGACTCGATGGCCGACTTGGCCAGCTCGACCATTTTCTCGGCCAGCAAGCCCTTGTCGAACGGCGGGTTGCGGTCGACCAGACTGAACTGAGGCTTGTCGGCCGGGATGTGATCGCTGCCCAGCAATGGCGTCAGGTCAAGATGCTGCTGTTTGGCGGTCTCGCCCGGCAGGATGTCCAGCAGATCGGTACGGCCGATCAGCTCTTCCAGCGAGCGAACGCCCAGCTTGGCCAGCCACTCGCGGGTTTCTTCAGCCACATAGGTGAAGAAGTTGATCACCATGTCGACGGTGCCGATGTAGTGATCCTTGCGCAGCTTGTCGTTCTGAGTCGCAACGCCGGTGGCGCAGTTGTTCAGGTGGCAGATACGCAGGTATTTGCAGCCCAGCGCGATCATGGGCGCCGTACCGAAGCCGAAGCTCTCGGCGCCGAGAATCGCGGCCTTGATCACGTCCAGACCGGTTTTCAGACCACCGTCGGTCTGTACCCGGACCTTGCCGCGAAGATCGTTGCCGCGCAGGGTCTGGTGGGTTTCGGCCAGGCCGATTTCCCACGGAGCGCCCGCGTATTTGATCGACGACAGCGGCGATGCACCGGTGCCGCCGTCGTAGCCGGAAATGGTGATCAGGTCGGCGTACGCCTTGGCCACGCCGGCGGCGATGGTGCCGACGCCCGCTTCTGCCACCAGCTTGACCGAAACCAGTGCAGCCGGGTTGACCTGCTTGAGGTCGAAAATCAGCTGAGACAGGTCTTCGATCGAGTAGATATCGTGGTGCGGCGGAGGCGAAATCAGGGTCACGCCCGGCACCGCGTAACGCAGCTTGGCGATCAGACCGTTGACCTTGCCGCCTGGCAATTGACCACCCTCGCCCGGCTTGGCGCCTTGCGCGACTTTGATCTGCAACACGTCAGCGTTGACCAGGTACTCAGGCGTCACACCGAAACGACCGGTGGCGATCTGCTTGATCTTGGAGCTGCGGATGGTGCCGTAGCGCGCCGGGTCTTCACCGCCTTCGCCGGAGTTGGAACGTGCGCCCAGGCGGTTCATGGCCTCGGCCAGCGCTTCGTGAGCTTCCGGCGACAGCGCGCCCAGCGAGATACCCGCCGAGTCGAAACGCTTGAGGATCGCTTCCAGCGGCTCGATGTCGTCAATCGACAACGGCGTGTCGAGTTCCTTGACCTTGAACAGGTCGCGGATCATCGACACCGGACGGTTGTCCACCAGCGCGGTGTATTCCTTGAACTTGCTGTAGTCGCCCTGTTGCACAGCGGCTTGCAGGGTCGCGACCACGTCAGGGTTGTAGGCGTGGTATTCGCCGCCATAGACGAACTTCAGCAGGCCGCCTTGCTGGATCGGCTTGCGCGGGCTCCAGGCTTCGCCGGCCAGGGCTTTCTGCTCGGCTTCGATGTCGACGAAACGCGCACCCTTGATGCGGCTCGGCACGCCACGGAAGCTCAGATCGCAGACTTCTTCGGACAGGCCGATGGCCTCGAACAGCTGCGCACCGCGGTACGAACCGATGGTGGAGATGCCCATTTTCGACAGGATCTTGAGCAGGCCCTTGGTGATGCCTTTGCGATAATTCTTGAAGACTTCATACAGATCGCCCAGCACTTCGCCGGTGCGGATCAGGTCGCCCAGCACTTCGTAAGCCAGGAACGGATAGACCGCCGACGCACCAAAGCCGATCAGTACAGCGAAGTGATGCGGGTCACGGGCAGTCGCGGTTTCGACCAGAATGTTGCTGTCGCAGCGCAGGCCTTTCTCGGTCAGGCGGTGGTGCACGGCGCCGGTGGCCAGCGACGCGTGAATCGGCAGTTTGCCCGGCGCGATGTGGCGGTCGCTCAGCACGATCTGGGTGCGACCGGCACGCACGGCTTCTTCGGCCTGATCGACAACGTTGCGCAGCGCGGCTTCAAGGCCGGTGGCTTCGTCGTAGTTCAGGTCGATGATGGCGCGATCGAAACCTTCACGCTCCAGGTTCATCAGCGCGCGCCACTTGGCAGGCGAGATGACAGGGGAGCTGAGGATCACGCGCGAAGCGTGCTCAGGGGATTCCTGGAAGATGTTGCGCTCAGCACCGAGGCAGACTTCCAGCGACATGACGATGGCTTCACGCAGCGGGTCGATCGGCGGGTTGGTGACCTGCGCGAACTGCTGACGGAAGTAGTCGTAAGGCGTGCGCACACGCCGCGACAGCACGGCCATCGGCGTGTCGTCACCCATGGAGCCCACGGCTTCCTGACCTTGCTCGCCCAGCGGACGCAGCACCTGATCGCGCTCTTCGAACGTGACCTGGAACATCTTCATGTACTGCTTGAGCTGATCCGGGTTGTAGAACGCCGAACCGTGATCGTGATCTTCCAGCGTCGCCTGAATGCGCAGCGCATTCTTGCGCAGCCACTGCTTGTACGGATGGCGCGACTTCAGACGGCTGTCGATGGCGTCGGTATCGAGGATCTGACCGGTTTCGGTGTCCACGGCGAAGATCTGGCCCGGGCCTACGCGGCCCTTGGCGATGACGTCTTCAGGGGTGTAGTTCCACACGCCGATTTCCGACGCCAGGGTGATGTAGCCGTTCTTGGTGGTGACCCAGCGCGCCGGACGCAGACCGTTACGGTCGAGCAGGCAGACCGCGTGGCGACCTTCGGTCATCACGATACCGGCCGGGCCGTCCCACGGCTCCATGTGCATGGAGTTGAATTCGTAGAAGGCGCGCAGATCCGGGTCCATGGTCTCGACGTTCTGCCATGCAGGCGGAACGAGCATGCGCACGCCACGGAAGAGGTCGATGCCGCCGGTGACCATCAACTCCAGCATGTTGTCCATGCTCGAGGAGTCGGAGCCTACGCGGTTGACCAGCGGGCCCAACTCGTCCAGATCCATCAGATCATTGGTGAACTTGGTACGACGAGCTTGAGCCCAGTTGCGGTTACCGGTAATGGTGTTGATCTCGCCGTTGTGGGCGAGGAAGCGGAAAGGCTGAGCCAACGGCCATTTCGGCAGGGTGTTGGTGGAGAAGCGCTGGTGGAATACGCAGATCGCGGTCTGCAGGCGCTCGTCGCTGAGGTCTGGATAAAATGCCGTGAGGTCACGCGGCATCATCAGGCCTTTATAGATGATGGTCTTGTGCGAGAAGCTGCAGATGTAGTGGTCGCTGTCGGCCGCGTTGGCCACCGACGAACGGCGACGGGCACAGAACAGCTTGATGGCGAATTCCTGATCGCTCAGGCCTTCACCGCCGATGAACACCTGCTCGATCTTCGGCAGACGCTCCAGCGCCAGACGGCCCAGAACGCTGGTGTCGATCGGCACCTGGCGCCAGCCGATCAGGGTCAGGCCTTCGGCGAGGATTTCGCGATTCATGTTTTCGCGGGCCGCTTGGGCTTTGGCGTCGTCCTGGTTGAGGAACACCATGCCCACGCAGTACTGGCGCGGCAGCTCGACGCTGAAATGCTCTTTCGCGACAGCGCGCAGGAACGTGTCGGGTTTTTGCATCAACAGCCCGCAACCGTCACCGGTCTTGCCGTCGGCGTTGATCCCACCACGGTGGGTCATGCAGGTCAGGGCTTCAATAGCCGTCTGCAACAGGTGATGACTGGGCTCGCCTTGCATATGGGCGATCAGGCCGAAACCACAGTTATCCTTGAATTCTTCTGGATGGTACAGACCTGCTTTCATAGACACATTCTCACCAGGCTGCCTCTTAACGAGGCAAATTTCTTTTCAATTCAACCATTTACCGTCCACGCTGAACGTACGCCAGCTTTGCGGGAGCAAAAGGGAGGTCATTGTACACACCGACACAAAGCCTCACAAATTTAGCGACGAAACGCCGCAAATTTATGTCGCATTCATGAAAGGTTTTAAAGCGATTCTCGTGCTAGCCAAGAGCTTTTTTGCGAGTCTGACCAAAGAGAGCCCAAAGTTCAATGAGTGCCTGAGACGCAGACACCGCAAGGCGCGCTGCTCATTGGCAGCACGCTCGTGCGTTGAAATTGGGTAGCCAAGCGAGCGACCCGGATAAGGTCGCTGCGTCTTCAGCGGGCTGCGGCGAGTTCCTGTTGGATACTGCCGACAGTGCGAGGCCAAGGTTTACCAGCCTGAACCTTCGCTGGCAAGTTCTTGATAGCGGCGAGTGCTGCGTTGCGGTCGGCAAAACTGCCGTAGGTGACCACGTACAGCGGTTTGCCTTGCAGGGTTTTCTTGAAGTAACGGTACTCGGCGCCCTGCTCTTTCACGTAGCTCTGAGCGGTGGCTTCGGAGCTGGTGCCCAGGATCTGCACCACGAAGTGCGTCGGCGCTTGACCTGCATACCATCCGCCGCCAGCCGTGGCAGGCGCTGCGGGAGCAGGCTTGGCCGCAGGAGCCGGCGCGGGTTTGGCCGTGGCGACCTGAGTCGGCGCTGGCGCAGGTTTGGCGGCTGGCGCAGGAGCCGGTTTAGGCGCAGCTTGAGCAGGCGCCGGACGCGGCGTCGGCACTTGGGTCTGCGCCATTTGCGGAGCCGGACCCGCCGCAGCACCGGCAGGCGGCGCTGTGGTGGTGACAGTCGGCGGCTGCAGCGGCTGATTGGCAGCCGGGCCGCCATCCTCACCATCGCCTTCACCCGAACCTGCAGCTTCGGCCAGAGGACCGCGCATCACTGGCTGCGAGTTGCCGACCAACGGTAGCGGCATCGGCTGCGAGTTACCGGCGAATTCGATGGCCGGGCCACCGTTGTTCGACTGCTGAGCAGGCGCCTGGCCCTGACCCAGCGGCAGTTGCGCCTGAGAGTTGGCCGGTGCCGTCGGCGCCGTTCCGCGCCCCGGAATCAACACTGCCGCCAGCACGGCTGCAGCCACTACCCCACCCAAAGCCAACACGTGTTTCTTAGGCATTTTGAACCCCATACTTGGACGCTTGACCGCAGAGCGGCTGGCGATCATGGCTTCGATCATCGAGTCGCGCGCGACCTGGTTGATCGCGCCCGGCCATCCATTGGACTGTTCGTGAATATCGGTGATCTGCTCGGCACTGAATACCTCAATGCCTCGACCGGCGCCTTCCAGGCGCTGCGCCAGATACTCACGGGTTTCTTCTTCGGTGTACGGTGCCAGCTCGATGACGTGAAAGCGTTCTTCATCCGAACCGCTCTCGGCACACAGCTGATCCAGGCGGTCGATGATCGAAGCCTCGCCGAACAGGAAAACGTGCGGACGCCCTTCAGGCGTGCCTGCCGCCAATCCCAACAACGCTTCGAGTGCGGATTCGCCCAGTTGTTCGGCATCGTCCACCAACACGTAGACTTCCTGTCCGGTCAGGCCCAACTGCACGACCTGCGACAGGATGGACTGCATTTCCGGCTGAGCCACATTCAGCGCTTGCGCTACCTGACGCAGAACGCCAGACGCATCACCAGCGCCACGGGCCGACACCACAACGCTCTGCACCGACTGCTTGTTGGTGCTTGCGACCAACGCCTGGCGCAGCAGGGTCTTGCCGCTGCCGTGAGGCCCGGTGACCAGCAACAGCAACTGGCTGTAGCGGGCCAGATGGTGCAATTGCCCCAGTACTGGCTTGCGCTGGGCAGGGAAGAACTTGAAGCCCGGGACCCGCGTGGCAAAGGGGTCATGACTCAATTGATAGTGACCGAGAAAGGCCTCATCGGCGTGCAAACTAGTCATGGATTTATCATTAACCTCTAAGCTGATCCACCAAGGCGCGGTAGTCCGCAACCAATGTGGCCTGTAATACTTCTTTTGGGTATTCGTCAGTCACCACGGCTTCGCCCATGCGCCGCAGCAACACCAGACGCAGACGACCGTCGATCACCTTTTTGTCCACCGCCATGTGTTCGAGGAAATGCTCAGGCGTCATGTCCTCAGGCGGTACCACCGGCAAACCGGCCCGCTGAAACAGACGGATCCCACGATTTCGTTCATGTTCGCTGATCCAGCCCAGGCGCGCCGACATCTCCAGCGCCATGACCGTACCTGCAGCGACCGCTTCGCCATGCAACCAGACGCCATACCCCATGTGGGTCTCGATGGCGTGGCCGAAGGTGTGGCCCAGATTGAGCGTTGCGCGCACACCCGATTCGCGCTCATCGGCGCCCACCACAGCAGCCTTGGCCGCGCAGGAGCGCTCGATGGCGGTCGTCAGGGTGGCCTGATCCAGTCCACGAAGCTTGTCCACATTGTCTTCGAGCCATGTCAGGAATGGTTCGTCACAAATCAGACCGTATTTGATCACCTCGGCAAGGCCAGCCGACAGCTCGCGTTCAGGCAGGGTGTTTAGCGAGGTAGTGTCGATCAACACGGCCTGAGGCTGGTAGAACGCGCCTACCATGTTTTTGCCCAGCGGATGGTTGATGCCGGTCTTGCCGCCGACCGAGGAATCTACCTGCGAGAGCAGTGTGGTCGGGATCTGGATAAAGTCGACCCCACGCTGATAACAGGCGGCCGCAAAACCGGCCATGTCGCCGATCACGCCGCCACCCAAGGCAATCACGGTGGTACGACGGTCGTGACGAGCAGTCAGCAGGGCATCGAAAATGAGTTGCAGGGTTTCCCAGTTCTTGAACGCTTCGCCATCGGGCAGCACGATCGGCAGGACGTTGTAACCGGCCAGGGTCTTGGTCAGACGCTCGATGTACAGCGGCGCGACGGTGCTGTTGGAAACGATCGCAACCTGCTTGCCAGCGATATAAGGCTTGAGCAGTTCAGGCCGGTCCAACAGGCCTTCGCCAATATGGATCGGGTAGCTGCGCTCGCCGAGCTCGACCTTGAGTGTCTGCATGAGTCCCCACAGTGTTCTAACAATTGGATGCCTGTTCGGCGTAAAAGCGCCGATACGGACCACGGCGCAAGGCCATTTGGCGACCCTGCTTTTTATGGTCGCCGAGGATAGCGCATTTCCGCGTGTGCTTTAACGGGGAGGAAGCTCGGCCAACAGGGCAAGGATGTCAAGAACGACCATTCGAGGTGGCCGCTCATCGGTTTCGATGATGACATCGGCGATTTCGCGGTACAGCGGATCGCGAATGGCCAAGAGATCGCGCAGCACCCGCGCAGGGTCGGCGGTGCGCAACAGCGGCCGGTTGCGGTCGCGAGACGTGCGTCCGACCTGCTGCTCGACCGATGCATGCAGATAGACCACCCGCCCGCCCGCATGCAGCGCACGACGGTTTTCTTCGCGCATGACCGCGCCACCACCGGTTGCGAGTACCACGCCATCAAAGGCGCACAGCTCGGCAATCATGGCTTGTTCACGATCACGAAAACCCGCTTCACCTTCCTTGTCGAAAATCCACGGGATATTGGCGCCCGTTCGCAGTTCGATTTCCTTGTCGGAATCCTTGAACGGCAGTCGAAGCTCTTTGGCCAGCAGGCGGCCGATGGTGCTTTTGCCAGCCCCCATCGGCCCCACAAGTATTAAATTTCGCACAGAATCAACGACTCACAGCAATCGCCTGGTTGTTCATGATACGCGGAGTGAGGAACACCAGCAGCTCGGATTTCGATTCCGTGACCACATCCCGCCGGAAAAGGCGGCCAACATACGGCACATCGCCCAAATATGGCACCTTGTCGACGACTTTATTCTGCGTGTTGGAGAAAACGCCACCGATGACGATGGTCTCGCCGTCGGACACCAGCACCTTGGCGTTGACCTCGTTTTTCTTGATCGGCGGCACACCCAGCACGGTATTGACGTAGTCAGGTTCGTCCTTGGTGACCTTCACTTCCATGATGATGCGGTTATCCGGGGTGATCTGCGGGGTCACCTCCAGCGACAAAGACGCTTCCTTGAACGATACCGAGGTCGCACCGCTGGAGCTCGCTTCCTGATACGGCACTTCCGTACCTTTCAGGATTTTTGCGGTTTCCTTGTCGGAGGTGACGACCTTGGGCTGGGAGACGACTTCACCGTTACCGGTTTTCTCCATGGCGGTCAGTTCGAGGTCCAGGATGGTGTTGTTGGTCAGAAAGCCCAGACCGATCGAGGAGGTCGGATCGCTGACACCCATGTCCACGTACGGGCCATTGGTGTTGCCCGCGCCGGTGACCGTGCCGCTGCCGCCGGTGGTGAAGTTGCCTTTGGTGCTCGAGCCACCCCAACGCACACCCAGGGATTTGTCGTAGTCGACGTTGGCTTCGACGATGCGCGCCTCGATCATGACCTGACGCACCGGAATATCCAGCTGGGAGACGATACGTCGCAGCTCGTCCAGGCGATCCTGGGTCTGGTAGGCAATGATGTTGTTGGTGCGCTCATCCACCGTGATGGAGCCACGCTCCTGCTCCTTGGACTCGGCACTGGTCACCGACTGGAACAGCTTGGCGATGTCGGCAGCCTTGGCGTAGTTCACCTGCAGCAGCTCACGACGCAGCGGCGCCAGCTCGGAAATCTGCTTCAGCGATTCCAGCTCCTGACGCTCACGGGCAGCAATTTCGTCAGCCGGAGCAACCAGCAGCACGTTGCCGACCTTGCGTTTGTCCAGACCTTTGGTCTTGAGCACCAGATCCAGCGCCTGGTCCCACGGCACATTCTGCAGGCGCAAAGTGATGCCGCCCTGAACCGTATCACTGGCCACGAGGTTGAGGTTGGTGAAGTCGGCGATCAGCTGCAACACCGAGCGCACATCGATGTCCTGGAAGTTCAGCGACAGCTTCTCGCCGGTGTAGACCAGCTTGTCGGCATTGCGGCGCGCTACGTCTTCATTGGTCAGCGGACGCACGCTGATGGTCAGCTTGTTTTCGGCCTGGTAGGCCGAATAGTCGAACGCACCTGACGGTTCGATGGAAATGCTGGTCTTGTTGCCGCTGACGCTGGAATTGACGAACTGCACGGGGGTTGCGAAATCCTTCACGTCCAGGCGCACACGCAGCGGATCAGGCAGTTGGGTGTTGGCGAAATCGACACGAATCTTGCCGCCCTGCTCCTGAATGTCAGGGGCAATGCTTGGGTCGCTCAGTTCGATAACGACGTTGCCTTCGCCCAGTTCGCCGCGCTGAAAATCGACATTGCGCACCGACCGTGGCCCCGGCGCATACGAGCGAGGAGCAGGCTTGGGCTGTGCAGCGCTGGCCGTGGCAGGCGGCACGCTCACTCGCGGCGCGCCTTGTGCGGTGCTCGGTTGCGAACCCTGCGCTGCGGCGGCGCCCTGCCCCACGACCACGAACAGGTTATTGCCCTCGACCCGCGAGCTGTAAGGCGCAAGCGTGGTGAGGTTGATGATCACACGCGTGCGATCCTTGGCCTCGACCACCACGACACTGTGGGCGTTACCCGAGCCCAGATCCCGGCTCTTTACGCCCAACTGACTGGTGACGCCCGGCAAATCCAGTGCAATGCGCGCCGGCTGCTCGGTGGTGTAGCCGCGCGGGGCCGCCACGGGACCGTCAAAGGACAGCTTCAACTCGACCCGATCCCCCGGCAATGCGGCGACATCGAGCGTCTTGAGGTTGGCCGCCTGGAGAATCGGTGAAAGCATCGCCATCCATAGCGATACGCCGATAATCGAGAGAATCCTGGTCATGTTCACATTCCACCACTGTGCAGATTCGAAGGTGTTTCGCTTGCTGTTCGTCTTCATGAGCGTTCTTTCAGGGAAATGCTGCGCGGCCGCTCAAGCCAGGCTCCCTCTCCATCCGGCACGATTTCGATCACCTGCACCGCCGAGTCGGTGATGGAGACGATTCGGCCGTCGTTGCGACCCAGGTAGTCGCCGACCTTGACACGGTGCACCCCACCCGCCCCTCGCAACAGTGCGAAGGTACCGGTTTCGTTGCTCAACGTACCGACCATTTCGAAACCGTCGATGTTAAAGCCTTCCAGGAACTGCTTGACCCGGGTCGGATCGGGCTGAACCAGACGCGAACCCTTCTGACGGTTGACCAGATCGACCTTGATCGGCGGCTGGAATGGGCTGCGCAAACTGGCGGCCGCGTAAGTGAAGGCTTCGTACGGCCTGAACTTGGGCATTGGCTCGATGGCACCGACCGGGCGCGCACGTACCTGCGCCATGAATTGCTTCAGGTCGTCGTATTCGCCGGAGCCGTCACAACCGGCCAGCACCATCAGCGCGAAGCCGACGCACAACCAATGCACGGCCCTCATTTCGCCTGTCCTTTGTTGTCAGCGCCTTGCAGGCCCTTGTCGTTGTAGCGATAGGTCTTGGCGAGAATGCTCATGCGCAGTTTTCCAGGGGATTTGACATCCACCGGTTTGATTTCAAAATCATGCAACGTGACGATGCGCGGCAGGCTGGCCACGCCGCTGACGAAAGTCGCCAGGTCGTGATAGCCACCGGTGACGGTGATCTGAATCGGCAGCTCGATATAGAACTGCTGGGCCGTTTCCGGCAGCAGCTTGATCTCTTCAAACTCAAGACCACTGCCAAGCCCGGTACGGGTGATGTCTTCCAGCAGACCCGGCACTTCGGTATCACCGGGCAGCTGGCGCAGCAGCGCGCCGAAGGTGTTTTCCATCTCAACCATCTGCGCCTTGTAGGCCGGAAGGTTGGCGGCCTGAAAGGCCTTGGTGGAAAACTGCTCCTTCAGGGTGCTTTCGTCATTGCGCGCCTGATCCAGCTGCGTCTGTATGTCCTGAATGTAAAAAAAGTAACCAGCGGCCAGTACCAGCACCAGCAGCAAGGCGCCGACGATGGTCTTGACGGCCGCAGGCCAGGCACCGAGGTTGTTGATGTCCAGGTCGTTGATATCGATCTTGCGCAGGCTGTCGAACCATTCATTCACATTCATGGCTTGGCTCCTTTCACGACAGGATCCGCCGCAGGCTGCGTCTGACGCACTGTCAGCTGGAAGGAGTTGGACTGATCGGCAGAACCCGCCGCGCTGTTGGCCTTCACCTCAGTCAGGCTCGGCGCCTCCAGCCAGTCGGACGCTTCCAGATTGCGCAGCAAATCCGACACACGATTGTTCGACTCCGCAGACCCGGAGATGCTGATCAGGTTGTCCGTCATCTTCACTTCGCTGAAATACACACCATCGGGCAGCGTGCGCGCCAGTTGATCGAAAATCCGGCCAATGATCGGCCGGTTGCCTTGCAGGTCCTGAATGATCTTCATGCGTTCAAGCAGCTGCTTGCGGCGAGCCTTGAGCTCGCTGATTTCCTTGATACGCGCATCGAGCTGGACGATTTCGGTCTTGATGAACTGGTTGCGGGCGTTCTGATGACTGATTGCGCTGCTCAAGTATTGATCAGTCAGAAAAATCGCGCCGACCCCGACCACCAGCACGCCGACGAGAGACAGCAGAAAACGCTTCTTGCGCTCTTCGCGAAGCTGTTCACGCCAAGGGAGTAAGTTGATCCGTGCCATCAGTCGAAGCTCCTCAACGCCAGACCGCAGGCGATCATCAATGCAGGGGCATCACTGGCCAACGCACCGGCGTTGACCTTGGCACTCAGCGCCATGTCGGCAAAGGGGTTAGCGACCATGGTGGGCGTCCCGAGACGCTCCTGAATCAGGCGATCGAGCCCGGCAATGGACGCCGTCCCGCCCGCCAGCATGATGTAGTCGACCCGGTTGTACTGGCCGGCGGCAAAGAAGAACTGCAAGGAGCGGGAAACCTGCTGAACTACAGCGTCCTTGAATGGCTGCAGCACTTCGAGGGTATAGTCGTCGGGCAAGCCGCCCTGTTTTTTGGCCAGACCCGCTTCGTTCACCGACAGGCCGTAGCGGCGCTGGATTTCCTCGGTGAGCTGACGCCCGCCAAACAACTGCTCGCGGGTATAGATGATGCGACCGTTGTGCAACACGCTGAGGGTGGTCATGGTGGCGCCGATGTCGATCACGGCGACAGTCAGCTGTTCGTGGTCCTGGCCCAATTGAGCAGACAGCAGACCGAAAGAGCGCTCAAGCGCGTAGGCCTCGACGTCGACCACGCGGGCGGTCAGATTGGCCAGGGCCAGAGCGGCCTCGCGCACTTCGACGTTTTCCTTGCGACAGGCAGCCAGCAGCACTTCGACACGCTCAGGGTTGCGCACCGAGTAGCCTTGCACTTCGAAATCGATGGCGACTTCTTCCAAAGGATAGGGGATGTACTGGTCGGCTTCGATCTTGAGCTGGTTTTCCATCTCGTCGTCGGAAAGCCCGGCATCCATCTCTATGGTCTTGGTAATGACCGCCGACCCGGCCACGGCAACCGCCGCGATTTTGACGTTGGTCTTGGCTTTTACCAGCACGCGCGCCAATGCATTGCCAACGCCCTCAAGCTCAGCAATGTTCTTCTCCACCACCGCGTTCGCAGGCAGTGGCTCGACCGCATACGACTCGACCTTGTAGCGGGCACCGGAACGACTCAATTCAAGGAGTTTCACCGAGGTGGAGCTTATATCGATCCCTAGAAGGATATTGGCCTTCTTACTGAAGAGTTCGAACACAACCGATTCCCTATGCGTTTCCGTCACTTACGGATATTTTTTTGTCCAACACCACCGCCGACAGCCTTGACAGTAGCGCAAATAACGCTCGACGACGAAAAATGCTTATAATGCCCAGCGTTTTTTTCGTGTAGCAAAGCTTCAAGGCGTGTTCATTTGTAAATGCCTGCGCTTAACCCATTCTTTTTTCTGGAAATCCAAAAGCCTTGATACGCCTGCTGAAGTTTTTCTGGTGGTCCCTGGTCGCTGTTGTCTGCGGCCTGCTGCTCGGCCTGAGCGGCGCTTTCCTCTATCTCTCGCCGAATCTGCCTTCGGTCGACGCGTTGCGCAACATTCAACTGCAGATTCCGCTGCGCGTGTTCAGCAGTGATGGCAAGCTGATTGCCGAGTTCGGTGAAATGCGCCGATCTCCGATCCGCTTCGCCGATATTCCACCCAATTTCATCAGTGCGCTGCTGTCGGCCGAAGACGACAACTTCGCCAACCACTATGGCGTCGATCCCAGCAGCCTGATGCGCGCCGCCAGCCAGTTGGTCAAGAGCGGCCACATTCAGTCCGGTGGCTCGACCATCACCATGCAGGTCGCGAAAAACTACTTCCTGACCAGCGAGCGCAGCTTTTCGCGAAAAACCACCGAGATTCTTCTGGCCTTGCAAATCGAGCGCCAACTTACCAAAGACGAGATTCTCGAGCTCTACGTCAACAAGATCTACCTGGGCAACAGGGCTTATGGTATCGAGGCCGCAGCACAGGTTTATTACGGCAAATCCATTCGCGACGTCAGCGTCGCGCAAATGGCGATGATCGCCGGCCTGCCCAAGGCACCGTCACGATTCAACCCACTGGCCAACCCGGTGCGCGCAAAAGAGCGCCGCGACTGGATCCTGGGCCGCATGTACAAACTGGGCAAGATCGACCAGAACACCTATCAGACGGCCCTGGCCGAGCCGATCAACGCCAGCTATCACGTTCAGAGCCCTGAAGTGAACGCGCCGTACATCGCTGAAATGGCCCGCGCCGAAATGGTCGGCCGCTACGGCAGCGAAGCCTACACAGAAGGCTTCCGCGTCACCACTACTGTTCCAAGCAACCTGCAGGAAGACGCCAACAAGGCCGTTCAGGATGGCCTGATCGAATACGACCAGCGCCATGGCTATCGCGGACCGGAGAGCCGTTTTCCGGGCCTGACACGCGATGCCTGGGTGCAGGAACTGAGCAAACAGCGCCCGATCAGCGGTCTGGAGCCGGCGATCGTCAGCCAGATCGACAAGAACGGTATTCACGTCCTGACCCGCAATGGCGAGCAGGAAGAGACCGTTTCGTGGGACAGCATGAAGTGGGCCAAGGCATTCCTGAACATCAACAGTGTAGGGCCGAATCCCAAGCAGCCGGCGGACGTTGCCCATGTGGGTGATCTGGTACGCGTACAGCGCCAGCCTGACAACTCGCTCAAATTCAGCCAGATCCCGCAGGCGCAGAGCGCGCTGGTCTCGCTGGACCCGCATAACGGCGCGATCCGTGCGCTGGTGGGCGGTTTTGCATTCGAACAGAGCAACTACAACCGTGCCATGCAGGCCAAGCGCCAGCCGGGCTCGAGCTTCAAGCCGTTCCTTTATTCCGCCGCGCTGGACAACGGCTACACCGCTGCAAGCCTGGTAAACGACGCACCGATCGTGTTCGTCGACGAGGCAGTCGACAAGGTCTGGCGTCCGAAGAACGACACTGGCACCTTCCTCGGCCCGATCCGCCTGCGCGAAGCCTTGTACAAGTCGCGTAACCTGGTGTCGATCCGCCTGCTGCAAAGCCTGGGGGTCAACACGGCGATCAACTACATCACCCGCTTTGGCTTCAACAAGCAGGACCTGCCGCCTAACCTCTCGCTGGCGCTGGGTACCGCAACGTTGACACCGATGGAAATCGTCAGCGGTTGGAGCACCTTCGCCAACGGCGGCTACAAGGTCAGCCCGTACCTGATCGACAAGGTTGAAGACCGTGAAGGCAAGACGCTGTTCGTCGCCAACCCGCCGACCGTTCCGGCCAACGACACAAACCCGAAAGCCGTCAACGAAGCATTGGTCAGCAACGCGACAACGTACGCAGCACCCGAAACCCCAGCACTGACCGCCAATACCGTACCGAACGCGCTCGATGCCAACGGCGCACCGCCAGCTCCGGCTGTCGCTCCGCGCATCGTTGACGGTCGCACCACTTATATCCTCAACAGCATGTTGCAGGACGTGATCAAGCGCGGCACGGGCCGACGCGCTTTGTCGATGAACCGCCCGGACATCGCAGGCAAGACCGGTACCACCAACGACTCGAAAGACGCCTGGTTCTCCGGCTACAACGGCGACTACGTGACCACGGTCTGGACCGGCTTCGACCAGCCAGAGAGCCTGGGTCGTCATGAATTCGGCGGCACGGTCGCGCTGCCGATCTGGATGAATTACATGAGCGCCGCGCTCAAGGACAAGCCGCCACACGTGCAGGCTGAGCCTGATGGCATCCTGAGCCTGCGCATCGACCCGATCAGCGGCCGCTCTGCCACGCCGAGCACGGCAGGTGCATTCTTTGAGCTGTTCAAGAGCGAAGACACGCCGCCAAGCGTGAACGAGCTCAACGGCAGTCCGGCCCCCGGCAGCCCGCTGCCAGCGGACGAATCGGCGCCGATCGATCTGTTTTAACAGCAGCCGCAAGTTTCAAGCTGCAAGCCACAAGTAGAAGCAACTCCGCGGACGCTTTGACTTGCAGCTTGATGCTTATAGCTCAAAGCTGCCCCACAAAAAAAACCGGCCTCTGAGGGCCGGTTTTTTGTGGGGCAGCGACTGCTTTTAGCCGTTAAAGACCTGATCCACGTTGGTCAGCGGGTAATGCTTCGGATACGGCAGGGTTGCCACACCACTTTCGATCGCAGCCTTGGCCACGGCATCGGAAACGACGGTCAAGAGGCGAACGTCCAGTGGTTTCGGAATGATGTACTCACGACCGAATTCCAGCTGGATGCCACCGTAGGCGTCAGACACTTCCTTGGGAACCGGCAGCTTGGCCAGTTCACGCAGGGCGTTGGCAGCAGCGATCTTCATCTCTTCGTTGATGCGTTTGGCGCGAACGTCCAGAGCACCACGGAAGATGAACGGGAAGCCCAGCACGTTGTTGACCTGGTTCGGGTAGTCCGAACGGCCGGTGGCCATGATTACGTCGCTGCGAGTGGCGTGAGCCAGCTCAGGGGAGATTTCCGGATCAGGGTTCGAGCACGCGAACACGATCGGGTTGGCCGCCATGGACTTCAGGCCTTCAGCGCTCAGCAGGTTCGGGCCGGAAAGACCCACGAACACGTCAGCACCATTCAGGGCGTCAGCCAGGGTGCGCTTGTCGGTCGCGTGAGCGAACTGCGCCTTGTACTGGTTCAGATCGGAGCGCTCGGAGTGCACGACGCCGTTACGGTCGATCATGAAGATGTTTTCGATCTTCGCGCCCATGCTCACCAGCAACTTCATGCAAGAGATGGCCGCGGCACCGGCGCCCAGGCAGACGATCTTCGCCTGCTCCAGGGTTTTGCCAGCAATTTCCAGTGCGTTGATCATGCCGGCGGCGGTGACGATCGCGGTGCCGTGCTGGTCATCGTGGAATACCGGGATGTCGCACTGTTCGATCAGCGCCTTTTCGATCTCGAAGCACTCAGGTGCCTTGATGTCTTCCAGGTTGATGCCGCCGAAGGTAATGGAAATGCGCTTGACGGTGTCGATGAAGGCCTGAGGGCTTTCCGAGTCGACTTCGATGTCGAATACGTCGATACCGGCGAAACGCTTGAACAGGACACCTTTACCTTCCATCACAGGCTTGGAAGCCAGAGGACCAAGGTTGCCAAGGCCCAGGATCGCGGTGCCATCGGAGATGACCGCGACCAGGTTGCCCTTGCCGGTGTACTTATAAGCCAACTCTGGATCACGGCCGATTTCACGCACCGGCTCTGCGACGCCAGGGCTGTAAGCCAGCGACAGATCGCGAGCGGTCGCGGTGGCTTTGGTGAGTTCGACGCTCAGTTTCCCAGGGCGAGGATTGGCGTGATATTCGAGAGCGGCAGTTTTCAAATCTGACATGGGGGCATTCCGCTTTTTTGCTGTTGGACAGACGGACGAACGAGCATACGCAAGTCAGAAAGTCCTAACAAGACTGCCGAGTCACCTGTGTCAAGGGGCCGCATCTACGACTTTCAGCGTAGAGCCGCAATATACAAGGCCTGCACTGCAAACAATCGACGCATAATATTGTTCACAATCGGTTATTTATTTTGTATTCAACATCGCAGGGTGGGTGATCGGCATCATCCATCGCGCCTGACCGGGCTTCAAACCACCGCGGCGAGAACGATCAACGACCCAACCCCGAGCTTCGACCTGCCGACTTTTCAGACGCTGCAACGCAGCGCTGTCAAATTGCTTTACTAGCTGAGGCGCAATGCGCAGCACCAGCGCGTCATCGAATTCAATCCACACCCCACCGCCGTTACGCTGCACATCACTGACGCGGCTCGATACCACGGCAAAGCCGCCAGCGTTGATTTGATCAGGGGATTGCACTGGAGAATTGCGCCAAACGCCCAACCCTGCCTGACGGGCCGTGTTCTCGGCGGCCTGCTGACAGTCGACCAGCGCCACATTGGGCGAAACCGCAACCAGATAGCCCAAGCCTTCTGCCAGCAGTTGCGCCTCTAGATTGGCACCATCGCGACCATAGACGTTGGCCAGCGTACGCCCGTAATGGTCGGCAGTCTGCTCACCGATCCGCAGGCTGACTTGGCCGTCGCTTTCATCGACCAGCGCTTGCAAACGACGCTTGGCGGCTTCGGCGAAGGGTTGAGCGGACTGCCCCTTTTTGCCAGTTTCCGGCGCGTTGAGGCCGATCATCCGCACGCTGCGCCCATCGCTCAGGCGCAAGGTGTCGCCGTCCACCACCCGTTGAACCTGCGCTATGGGCAGAGAAGCCGGCGCTGGGCACAGAGCATTGGCTGTGGAGAGCCAAATCGCAGACACAAAAAAGGCGCCCACGAGGGACGCCTTCTTGAGCAGCCTGGAAAAGCTCGGGGAGCGCTCCAGAAAAACCACTCTTACTTCGCTTTGGTTGCGCCGAACGCACCGAAACGCGACTTGAACTTGTCGACACGGCCGCCAACGTCCAGAGTCTTTTGCTTACCGGTGTAGAACGGGTGGCACTCGTTGCACACGTCCAGGCTCAGCGGCTTGGCCAGGTTGGAACGGGTGTGGATGACGTTGCCGCAGCTGCAGGTTGCAACGACGTCTTCGTAAACTGGATGGATATTTGCTTTCATGGGTATTTCCTCGGGCTATCGTGCCGCCACCCAACACTATTGTTGAATACCGCACGGAATTAGGCCGCGCATATTAACAGACATGGCAAATCACGCAAGGGAACGTTTACGCCGGTCGTCTGCTAAGATCGCGCCCTGGTCATACTCCGTAACAGGAAATCCCCCGCGTGCCCGACGCCATCCTGCGCCTCGCCCTGCCCTCGCCGCTGCGCCGTCTGTTCGATTACCGCATTCCCGCCGGTGTCGCCCGCGAAGCCTTGCAGCCCGGCATGCGCCTGCGAGTACCATTCGGCCGCCGGGAGATGATCGGCGTGCTGGTGGAGGTCGCCGACCACAGCGACGTGCCCGCCGACAAGCTCAAGCCTGCCATTGCCCTGCTCGACCTCGAGGCGCCGCTGCCGCCTGCGCTGTTCAAGTTGTGCCTGTGGACCGCGCAGTATTATCAGCACAGCCTCGGCGACACGCTGAGCTGGGCGCTGCCTGTGCTGTTGCGCCAAGGAGAGCCCGCCGAGGCCCGCCAGGAACGTTTCTGGCAGATCGCCCCTGGCGCCAGCGTCGACGACCCGCGCATCGCTCGCGCACCGAAACAGAAAGAAGCCCTTCAGACCCTCGCACAGCATCCTCACGGCGTCGCCCACCAGCTTTTGAGCAAGCTGAACCTGAACCGCGACAGCCTCAACCTGTTGCTGGCCAAGGAACTGGTAACCGTCGAGGTGCGCGGCCACGCGCCGATGGAGCGTCATGAGCACTGGCTGGCTCAGCCGGAATTGCCGCTCAATGCCGAACAGCGCGCCGCCTGCGAGGCCGTTCGCTCAGGGTTTGGCAGTTTCCACGCTTCGCTGCTCGCGGGGGTGACCGGCAGCGGCAAGACCGAGGTCTATCTGCAACTGATCCGCGAAACGCTGGAGGCTGGCAAACAGGCGCTGGTGCTGATTCCGGAAATCAACCTCGGCCCGCAGACCCTGGCCCGTTTCGAGCAGCGCTTCAATGCGCGCATCGCCCTGCTGCACTCGGCCGTCAATGATCGAGATCGACTGGACGCGTGGCTGGCCGCGCGAGATGGCGAGGCAGACATCATCATCGGCACCCGTTCAGCGTTGTTCACCCCGATGAAAAATCCGGGGCTGATCATCATCGACGAGGAACACGATGGCTCCTATAAACAGCAGGAAGGTCTGCGTTACCACGCACGGGACCTGGCACTGGTACGCGCTCGACAGGAAGACATCCCGATCGTGCTGGGCTCGGCCACACCTTCGCTAGAGAGCTTGCACAACGCCTACACCGGGCGGTATGCCCTCCTACGCCTGAATCAGCGAGCGGGCGGCGCCCAACAACCGCGCTTCCTGCGTCTTGATGTCAAAAGCCGCCCGCTGGATAGCGGCATTTCCGGCCCCATGCAGCAGGCCATCGGCCAGACGCTCGCCGCTGGACAGCAAGTGCTGGTCTTCCTCAACCGACGCGGATTTGCCCCGACGCTGCTCTGTCACGATTGCGGCTGGCTGTCGGAGTGCAATCGCTGCGACGCGCGCATGACCGTGCACCAACGCTACGGCGAGTTGCGCTGCCACCACTGCGGCCACGTCGAGCGCGTGCCGCGCAATTGCCCGAGCTGCGGCAAAGTGGACCTGCGCCCCGTGGGTGCGGGGACCGAGCGCGCCGAAGAGCGGCTGGCGATTTTGTTTCCGGATTACCCGGTGTTGCGTGTCGATCGCGACAGCACCTCGCGCAAGGACGCGATGAATCAGCTGTTCGCCACCATCCAGAAAGGCCACCCGTGCATTCTGGTCGGGACACAGATGCTCGCCAAAGGGCACCACTTCCCTCGTGTGACGCTGGTGTCGATCCTCGATGCCGACGGCGGGTTGTTCTCCGGTGACTTCCGCGCCAGCGAACGCATGGCGCAACTGATCGTGCAGGTGGCAGGGCGTGCGGGCCGCGCTGAAGAACCTGGCAAGGTGATCATCCAGACGCACCTGGCCGAACACCCGCTGCTGATTCAGCTGACCGAGCAAGGCTACTTCGCCTTTGCCGAGCAGGCCTTGAGCGAGCGCCGCGCTGCGGGCCTGCCACCTTTCTCGCACTTGGCGTTGTTGCGCGCCGAAGCCCACAAGCCAGGACAGGCCGAGGGCTTTCTCGACGAAGCCTGTACGAATGCCGAGCATTTGTTGAAGGAAATGTCGCTGGGTGGAATTGAACTGTTAGGACCCGTTCCCGCTCCGATGGAACGCCGGGCGGGCCGATACCGCGCCCAGTTGCTGCTGCAGGCCAACGCCCGCGCGTCTTTGCACAGGTTGCTGGCAAGCTGGCTGCTGGTCCTGGAAAGCCTGCCCAGCGGGCGCGCGGTCAGATGGTCGCTGGATGTGGATCCGGTGGATTTGTATTAGTCCGGCCAATGCCAATCCCCTGTAGGAAGCTTCTGGAGGTTACGACAGTGGCGAAGGCGGTGGGTCAGCTACAGATGTATTGTCTGACCCACCGCTTTCGCGACCGTCGTAACCTCCGACTGCTCCTACTGGGTTTGCGTGTAATCAGTCATTGCGCGATACACATCAGGCATGAAGATTCACAACCGCACATCCAACGCGGTTGGCAAGGCGGCTTCGGCAACGGATAATGCCCAGTTTTTCCACCCGCGCATCGAAGCGCTGCCGCGCTTGCGGTCGAAAGAGAGCCACATGAAAGACACCATTCGCCAGCTGATCCAACAAGCTCTGAGCCAACTCGTCACCGAAGGCGTATTGCCGCAAGGGCTGACGCCGGCGATCCAGGTGGAAAACGCCAAGGACAAGAAAAACGGCGACTTCGCCAGCAACATCGCCATGATGCTGGCCAAGCCTGCGGGCATGAAGCCGCGCGACCTGGCCGAGAAGATCGTCGCCGCGCTGCCTGCCGACGAGCAGATCAGCAAGGTCGACATCGCCGGTCCCGGCTTCCTCAACTTCTTCCAGAACACCCAAGCCCTGGCGTCGCGCCTCGACGAGGCCCTGGCCGACGCCACCCTCTCGGTGCGCAAGAACGGCCCAGCGCAGCGCGTGGTGGTCGACCTGTCCGCGCCGAACCTGGCCAAAGAGATGCATGTCGGCCACCTGCGCTCGACCATCATCGGTGACGGCGTGGCCAACGTGCTGGAATTCCTTGGCGACACCGTCATTCGTCAGAACCATGTGGGCGACTGGGGCACCCAGTTCGGCATGCTGCTGGCCTATTTGCAGGAAACCCCGGCCACCAGCGACGAGCTCTCGGACCTGGAAAACTTCTACCGCGCTGCCAAAGGCCGCTTCGACGAGTCCGAGGAGTTTGCCGAGCGCGCACGGGGCCTGGTGGTCAAGTTGCAAGCGGGCGATCCTGAGTGTCTGACGCTGTGGACCCGCTTCAAGGACATCTCCCTGTCGCACTGTCAGGAAGTGTACGAGCGCCTGAACGTCAAACTGACGCCCAAAGATGTCATGGGCGAAAGTGCCTACAACGACGATCTGGCCAACGTGGTCAGCGATCTGAAAAAGGCCGGCCTGCTGGTGGAGAGCAAGGGCGCGCAGTGCGTGTTCCTCGATGAATTCAAGAATGCCGACGGCGAGCCGCTGCCGGTGATCGTGCAGAAGGCCGGTGGTGGTTATCTCTATGCCACCACTGACCTCGCCGCCGTGCGCTATCGCAGCAACGTGTTGAAAGCCGATCGCGCGCTGTATTTCGTCGATCAGCGTCAGGCCCTGCACTTCCAGCAAGTGTTCGAAGTGGCCCGTCGCGCCGGTTTCGTCACCAACGGCATGCAGATGGAGCACATGGGCTTCGGCACCATGAACGGCGCCGATGGCCGCCCGTTCAAGACCCGCGATGGCGGCACCGTGAAGCTGGTCGACCTGCTCGACGAAGCACAAGAGCGCGCTTACGTGCTGGTCAAAGAGAAGAATCCGGACGTCGCCGAAGATGAGCTGCGCAGCATCGCCAAGGCCGTGGGCATCAGTGCGGTGAAATACGCCGACCTGTCCAAGCACCGCGCCAGCGACTACAGCTTCAACTTCGATCAGATGCTGAGCTTCGAAGGCAACACCGCGCCTTATCTGCTGTACGCCTACACCCGCGTTTCCGGCGTGTTCCGCAAGCTGGGCGAGGCCTTTGACGAGCGTAAAGGCCAGATCATCCTTCAAGCCCCTCAAGAGCAGGACTTGGCCGCGCGTCTGGCGCAATTCGGCGAAACCGTGAACAACGTCGCCGAAAAAGGCACGCCCCACGTGCTGTGCGCCTATCTATACGACCTGGCCGGGCTGTTCTCCAGTTTCTACGAGAACTGCCCGATCCTGAACGCAGAAAACCCCGAGCAACAGCAAAGCCGTCTGCGCCTCGCGCACCTGACCGGCCGCACCCTCAAGCAAGGCCTGCAACTGTTGGGTCTGGAAACTCTGGAGCGTATGTAACTTGGCAGTCAAAAAGAAACCTGCTCCCAAGCGCGGTGCCAGCCGGTACGAGGCGCCCGCAAAGAAGCCGATCCCGGGATGGCTGTGGCTGGCGATCGGCCTGTCGGTCGGCGCCTTCATCGTTTTTCTGATGAAGCTGGAGCCCGGCGGCGGCGACGACATCAAGCGCACCAAGGCCGAGGCAAAGGCCGCCAAGATCGCCGAAGCGAACAAGACACCGCCAAGCCCGACAGCGCCGGTCAAGCCCAAGTACGACTTCTACACGCTGCTGCCTGAGTCGGAAGTGATCGTGCCCAACGAGGCGGTGCCTGAGAAGACCCCGCCCTCCGTGGCTGCGCCGACCACGCCGGTCACCCCAGAGGTGGCCGCGAAGATCGACACCGCACGAGCCCAGGCAGCCCTCAGCGGCCTGACACCACCGCCAGCGCCCCCGGTGGCGAAACCTGCGCCGGTGACGACGTTCTTCCTGCAGGCGGGTTCGTTCCGCAAACAGGCCGACGCTGACAAGGTACGTGCGCAGATCATTCTGTTGGGTCAGGCGGCGACGGTTGAATCCGGTACGGTAAAGGACGAAACGTGGTACCGCGTGCTGGTCGGGCCGTTCAGCAATCGTGAACAACTGACGACCGCGCAGAAGCAGCTCGCGGGTGGCGGGTTCAGTAATCTTCTGTTGCAACAACGTCAGAGCCGATAACAGTCTGCGTATACCAATGTAGGAGCGCGCTTGCCCGCGAATGCGGTGTGTCATAAACGAATATGCCGTCTGACACGACGCCATCGCGGGCAAGCGCGCTCCTACAGGAAGATGCGGCATCCTGCGATTGCCAACAGCTGCCATTCATCCCCCAACCCCTTCGGCAGTTGAAATACCCGCCCCCACCCCCATATGAGTTTCCATCAGGGCATTTTCGCCCCACAGCGTGGAGATTCTCCCCTTGACCACCATCGTTTCAGTACGCCGCCAAGGCAAAGTCGTCATGGCGGGTGACGGCCAGGTTTCCTTGGGCAACACCGTCATGAAAGGCAACGCGAAGAAAGTCCGTCGCCTGTATCACGGCCAGGTCATCGCCGGTTTCGCAGGTGCCACCGCTGACGCCTTCACCCTGTTCGAACGTTTCGAAGCCCAGCTGGAAAAACACCAGGGCCACCTGGTGCGCGCCGCTGTCGAGCTGGCCAAAGACTGGCGTACCGATCGTTC
The DNA here is from genome assembly GCF_059421985.1 of Pseudomonas sp. GW821-FHT02A11. Lineage (NCBI taxonomy): Bacteria > Pseudomonadati > Pseudomonadota > Gammaproteobacteria > Pseudomonadales > Pseudomonadaceae > Pseudomonas > Pseudomonas sp. GW821-FHT02A11. The sequence continues at coordinate 37,607 of NZ_JBWKWB010000008.1, read as the reverse complement.
CCTGAGCCGTCTTGAGGCCATGCTCGCCGTCGCCAACAAGGACGCTTCCCTGATCATCACCGGCAACGGTGACGTCGTAGAGCCCGAAGACGGCCTGATCGCCATGGGCTCCGGCGGTGCGTTCGCCCAGGCCGCTGCTCGCGCCCTGCTGCTGAAAACTGAACTGTCGGCTCGGGAAATCGCCGAAACCGCACTGCACATCGCCGGCGACATCTGCGTGTTCACCAACCACAACATCACCATTGAGGAGCAGGACCTCGCCGAATAAGCCTGACAGGAGCCGCAAGTCATCGCGGCTGCCAGGTTCATTCGTCACAGAGGACCGTTGAAAACCATGTCCATGACTCCCCGTGAAATCGTCCACGAACTCAATCGCCATATCATCGGCCAGGACGATGCCAAGCGCGCCGTCGCCATCGCGCTGCGTAACCGTTGGCGCCGGATGCAGCTGCCTGAAGAGCTGCGCGTTGAAGTCACCCCCAAGAACATCCTGATGATCGGCCCGACCGGCGTCGGCAAGACCGAAATCGCCCGTCGCCTGGCCAAGCTGGCCAACGCGCCATTCCTGAAAGTCGAAGCGACCAAGTTCACTGAAGTCGGCTACGTCGGCCGTGACGTCGAGTCGATTATTCGTGATCTGGCCGATGCGGCGATGAAACTGCTGCGCGAACAGGAAATGACCAAGGTTCGTCATCGCGCCGAAGACGCGGCCGAAGACCGCATCCTTGATGCCCTGCTGCCACCGGCGCGCGTGGGCTTCAACGAAGACGCGGCCGGGAGTACCGATTCCAACACCCGTCAGCTGTTCCGCAAACGCCTGCGTGAAGGTCAGCTGGACGACAAGGAAATCGAGATCGAAGTCGCCGAGATGGGCGGCGTCGATATCTCCGCGCCTCCGGGCATGGAAGAGATGACCAACCAGCTGCAAAGCCTGTTCGCCAACATGGGCAAGGGCAAGAAGAAGAGCCGCAAGCTCAAGGTCAAGGACGCGCTGAAAATGGTCCGCGACGAAGAAGCGAGCCGCCTGGTCAATGACGAGGAGCTCAAGGCCAAGGCGCTGGAAGCGGTCGAGCAGCACGGCATCGTGTTCATCGACGAGATCGACAAAGTCGCCAAGCGCGGGAATGTCGGTGGCGCTGATGTGTCCCGCGAAGGCGTGCAGCGCGACCTGCTGCCGCTGATCGAGGGCTGCACCGTCAACACCAAGCTGGGCATGGTCAAGACTGACCACATCCTGTTCATTGCCTCGGGCGCGTTCCACCTGAGCAAGCCGAGCGATCTGGTGCCGGAGCTGCAGGGCCGCCTGCCGATTCGCGTCGAACTGAAGGCCCTGAGCCCGCAGGATTTCGAGCGCATCCTGAGCGAGCCACACGCGTCGCTGACCGAGCAATATCGCGAGCTGCTGAAGACCGAAGGCCTGAACATCGAGTTCCTGCCCGACGGCATCAAGCGTCTGGCCGAGATCGCCTGGCAGGTGAACGAGAAGACCGAGAACATCGGTGCCCGTCGTCTGCACACGCTGCTTGAGCGCCTGCTCGAAGAGGTCTCTTTCAGCGCGGGTGATCTGGGCAGCGCCCAGGACACGGCCACGATCAAGATCGACGCCGAGTACGTCAACAGCCATCTGGGCGAGTTGGCCGAAGACGAAGATCTGTCGCGTTATATTCTTTAATCAGCGCACGCCCCCCCCTGTAGGAGTGAGCTTGCTCGCGATTGCATTGGATCAGGTCAACACATCGTTGCCTGCCCCACCCCATCGCGAGCAAGCTCACTCCTACAATGTGACGCGCAAGGCATAGCCTCCATGACACGCATCCCCACTGCCATCCAGCTCCACAAAGCCAGCAAAATCCTCACCCTCAAATATGGCCCTGGCGAGGAATATCACCTGCCAGCCGAATTTCTGCGGGTGCATTCGCCGTCTGCCGAGGTTCAGGGTCATGGCAAGCCCATCCTGCAGTTCGGCAAGCTCGGCGTCGGCCTGACCAAGGTAGAACCTGCCGGTCAGTACGCACTAAAACTGACCTTCGACGACGGTCATGACAGCGGACTGTTCACCTGGGAGTACCTGGAGCAACTGGCGCAACGTCAGGACGCGCTGTGGGACGATTACCTCGCTGAACTCAAAGCCGCCGGCAAGTCCCGCGACCCTTCCGAGCAAGTCATTCGACTCATGCTCTAAGCCGCCGCTCTAGCTCGCGCCTGGGCCACCGGCGGGCGTTTTAGGACGCGCTTTCTAATTCCTTCTGCTTCAATGCTCCGCGCAGCGGCCAATGACTGGCCCCGCTTGCGATTTTTATAAATCTCGCGTAACCAATGATTCTGGCAAGCCATCTGCATCGGAGTTTTTGCAGAAGCCTATCGGTGTGTTCGTGGCAGTCGCATGCAGCGCCATTAAAACCCGGCGCCTTGCGCAAGCGTTCACATCCGTTGTGTTAATCATCGGTCACCCGAGAGCAGTGCTGGCGTTTGCCTGTGTCGCTTCTTTTCACAGGGAACCAGCGCTCGTCTCAGGACAATGGAGCGTCGTAGATGAGTAACAAGAGTAATGATGATCTGCCGCGTCAAGCCTCTGAACACACCTTGGGGTTGAACCCTGTCGTAGGCTTGCGGCGCAAGGATTTGCTCACCACGGCACGCATGGTATTGACCCAGGCCATCAGGCAACCCTTCCACAGCGCCAAGCACGTGGCCCATTTCGGGCTGGAACTGAAAAACGTCCTGCTCGGCAGATCGACTCTGGTGCCCGACAGCGACGACCGCCGCTTCGCCGACCCAGCCTGGAGCCAGAACCCCCTCTACCGTCGCTACCTTCAGACCTACCTCGCCTGGCGCAAGGAGCTGCACGACTGGATCGAGGACAGCAGCCTGTCGCCCCAGGACACCAGCCGCGGGCACTTCGTGATCAACCTCATGACTGAAGCCATGTCGCCCACCAATGGTGCGGCGAACCCGGCGGCGGTCAAACGCTTCTTCGAAACCGGCGGCAAGAGCATCCTCGACGGCCTCTCGCATCTGGCCAAGGATCTGGTGAACAATGGCGGCATGCCGAGCCAGGTCAACATGGACGCCTTCGAAGTGGGCAAGAACCTGGGCACCACCGAAGGTGCCGTGGTCTTTCGCAACGACCTGCTGGAGCTGATCCAGTACAAGCCGATCACCGAGCAGGTGCACGAGCGCCCACTGCTGGTGGTGCCACCGCAGATCAACAAATTCTACGTTTTCGACCTCAGTCAGGATAAAAGCCTGGCACGGTTTTGCCTGCGCAACGGCGTGCAGACCTTCATCATCAGTTGGCGCAACCCGACCAAGGCGCAGCGCGAATGGGGCCTGTCGACGTACATCGATGCGGTGAAGGAAGCTGTGGATGTGGTCTGCAAGATCACCGGCAGCAAAGACGTGAACATGCTGGGCGCCTGCTCCGGCGGCATCACTTGCACGGCGCTACTCGGTCATTACGCCGCGCTGGGTGAGCAGAAGGTCAATGCATTGACCCTCTTGGTGAGCGTGCTCGACACCACCCTCGATACGCAGGTCGCGCTGTTCGTCGACGAGCAGACGCTTGAGTCGGCCAAGCGCCACTCGTATCAGGCCGGCGTGCTGGAAGGCAAAGACATGGCCAAGGTTTTCGCCTGGATGCGGCCCAACGACCTGATCTGGAACTACTGGGTCAACAATTACCTCTTGGGCAACGAACCACCGGTGTTCGACATCCTGTTCTGGAACAACGACACCACGCGTCTGCCCGCCGCGTTTCACGGCGACTTGATCGAGATGTTCAAGAACAATCCGTTGATCCGTCCGAACGCGCTGGAAGTCTGCGGCACCCCGATCGATCTCAAGCAGGTTAAAAGTGACATCTTCTGCCTTGCCGGGACCAACGACCACATCACGCCGTGGGTCTCGTGCTACAAGTCGGCACGGCTGTTCGGTGGCAAGACCGAGTTCGTGCTGTCCAACAGCGGACACATCCAGAGCATTCTGAACCCGCCAGGCAACCCGAAGGCGCGCTACATGACCAACCCGGAACTGCCCGATGACGCTGCCCGCTGGCAGGAAGACGCGAGCAAGCACACCGATTCCTGGTGGCTGCACTGGCAGGCTTGGCAGGCCGAGCGCTCCGGCAAACTGAAAAAATCCCCCGCTACACTGGGTAACAAGGCGTACCCCGCCGGGGAGGCTTCGCCGGGGACGTATGTGCATGAAAGGTAAACACGCGCACGCCTCTGCCGATAACGTTTAAAAGGGCCCAGTGCGGGTAAAGGTTGCCAAAACCTGGGGAGCGAATTCATTCGCGATAGGCCGGTACTTCCGACACTTATGTATCGGATTTACGATCTTCGCGAATGAATTCGCTCCCACAGAGGCTCAAACCTCACAGGAGATTGCGCCGCCCGGGAAGCAGTATTCGGCGTTTAACCAACAGGGCTTCGCGCATGCCGCAACCGTTCGTATTTCGCACCATCGATCTGGATGGCCACAACATCCGCACCGCCGTGCGTCCCGGCAAGGGGCACCTCACGCCGTTGCTGATCTTCAATGGCATCGGCGCCAACCTCGAACTGGTCTTTCCTTTCGTCGATGCGCTGGACCCGGACCTTGAGGTCATTGCCTTCGACGTCCCCGGTGTCGGCGGCTCCTCGACGCCAAATCGGCCGTATCGCTTTCCGGGCCTGGCCAAACTCGCGGCTCGAATGCTCGATTACCTGGACTACGGCCAGGTCAACGCGATCGGCGTGTCCTGGGGTGGCGCGCTGGCGCAGCAGTTCGCCCACGACTACCCCGAACGTTGCAAAAAACTCGTGCTGGCGGCCACGGCGGCGGGGGCGGTGATGGTCCCCGGCAAGCCGAAAGTGCTGTGGATGATGGCCAGCCCCCGGCGCTATATCCAGCCGTCCCACGTGATTCGCATCGCTCCGGAGATCTACGGCGGTGCGTTTCGTCGCGACCCGAATCTGGCCGCCAACCACGCAGCCAAGGTCCGCTCGTCCGGAAAACTGGGCTACTACTGGCAGCTGTTCGCGGGCATGGGCTGGACCAGCATTCACTGGCTGCACAAGATCCGTCAGCCAACGCTGGTGCTGGCCGGTGATGACGATCCGCTGATTCCGCTGATCAATATGCGACTGCTGGCCTGGCGTATACCCAATGCCCAGCTACACATAATCGACGATGGTCACTTGTTTTTGATCACCCGGGCCGAGGCTGTCGCACCCATCATCATGAAGTTCCTTGCGCAGGAACGGCAGCGCGCCGTCATGCATCCTCAACCCGCACCCATCGTGCGATGACCCTCAAGGATTGCGCTGGGACCGGCAGGCGTTCGTAGAAAAAGAAGGTGTTTGACCGACTGCGTCATCGGGCGGGATTGCCCCGACGCAGGGAGGCGCGCAATGGCTGACAGGAGCGTTGCGCGCCGGTGTTTTTGCTTTATGGCCAGACGAAGGAGTGTTGATCCATGCGAGAAAAACCGGCGAAGAACAGCTACCCCACGCCCGCGACCTACATCAATGCGCAGAGTGCGATCACAGGTCTTCGTGGCCGTGATCTGTTCTCCACACTGCGCAACGTGGCGCTGCAAGGCCTCAAGCACCCGGTTTATACGGCTCGCCATGCATTGGCCCTGGGCGGTCAACTGGGTCGGGTGGCGCTCGGTGACACGCCCCATCAGCCGCACCCCAACGACAGCCGTTTCAACGACCCCACCTGGGCGCACAACCCGCTGTATCGCCGGGGCCTGCAGGCGTATCTGAGCTGTCAGCATCAGGTCCGCGAATGGATCGACAACAGTCACCTTTCCGAGGACGACCGCTCCCGCGCGCAATTCATCTTTGCTCTGCTCAACGACGCGCTGTCGCCGACCAATACTCTGCTCAATCCGCTGGCCGTCAAAGAGCTGTTCAACTCGGGCGGCACCAGCGTGGTGAAGGGCTTGAGTCACATGCTCGACGACTTCATGCACAACAACGGCCTGCCGAGCCAGACCACCAAAGACGCGTTCGAAATCGGCCGCACCCTGGCCGTCACGCCCGGCGCAGTGGTATTTCGCAACGAGCTGCTGGAGCTGATCCAGTATTCGCCCATGAGCGAAAAGCAGTACGCCAAGCCGTTGCTGATCGTCCCGCCGCAAATCAACAAGTACTACATCTTCGACCTGAGCCCGACCAACAGCTTTGTGCAGTACGCCCTGAAAAATGGCCTGCAGACCTTCATCATCAGCTGGCGCAACCCGGATGTGCGGCATCGCGAGTGGGGGCTTTCCAGTTATGTAGAGGCGGCCGAAGAAGCCATGAACATGTGCCGCGCCATCACCGGGGCGCGCGAGGTGAACCTGATGGGCGCCTGTGCCGGGGGCCTGACCATCGCCGCCTTGCAAGGCCATCTGCAGGCCAAGCGGCAGATGCGCCGAGTGGCCAGCGCGACCTATCTGGTGAGCCTGCTGGACAGCCAGATCGAAAGCCCGGCGACGCTGTTCATTGACGAACAGACCCTTGAAGCGGCCAAGCGTCGCTCCTATCAGCGCGGGGTGCTCGATGGTCGCGACATGGCCAAGGTGTTCGCGTGGATGCGTCCCAACGACCTTATCTGGACCTACTGGGTCAACAATTACCTGCTGGGCAAGGCGCCACCGCCTTTCGACATCCTCTACTGGAACAACGACAGCACCCGCCTGCCCGCAGCCCTGCACGGGGACCTGCTGGATTTCTTCAAACACAACCCGCTCACCCATCCGGGCGGGCTCGAGGTGTGCGGCACGCCGGTCGATCTGCAAAAGGTGACAGTCGACAGCTTCAGCGTGGCTGGCATCAACGATCACATCACGCCGTGGGACGTGGTCTATCGCTCGACGCTGCTGCTGGGCGGCGAGCGACGCTTCCTGCTGTCCAACAGCGGCCACGTGCAAAGCATCCTTAACCCGCCGGGCAACCCGAAGGCCAACTTCGTCGAGAATGGCAAGCTAAGCAGCGACCCACGCGCCTGGTACTACGACGCCCAGCGCACCGATGGTAGTTGGTGGCCGAGCTGGCTCAGCTGGATTCAGGCGCGCTCAGGCCCTCAGCGCGAGACCCTGACCGCCCTCGGCAACCAGAATTACCCGCCCATGGAGGCGGCGCCGGGGACGTATGTGCGCGTCAGATGATCAGCAAAATTTCCCCCTGTGGGAGCGAGTTCATTCGCGAGGCGTCCGCACACCAGGCATCGCTTTCGCCTGTCACACCGCTTCGCGAATGAATTCGCTCCCACAGGAAATAAGCTGCTCCCCCGATACCGCGACCTGTTTTAAAGACTCAACTAAGAAGACTGGATGAAGACCCGCGACCGCATACTCGAATGCGCCCTGCTGCTGTTCAATCAGCAGGGCGAACCCAACGTTTCGACCCTGGAAATCGCCAACGAATTGGAGATCAGCCCCGGCAATCTCTACTACCACTTTCACGGCAAGGAGCCGTTGGTGATGGAGCTGTTCGAGCGCTTTCAGACGCAGCTTGCGCCTCTGCTCGACCCTCCCGCCGATGCGCGTCTGGACGCCGAGGATTACTGGCTGTTCCTGCACCTGATCGTCGAACGTCTGTCCCACTACCGCTTTCTGTTCCAGGACCTGTCGAACCTCGCCAGCCGCCTGCCCAAGCTCGCCCGGGGCATTCGCAACCTGCTCAACGCCATCAAGCGCACCCTCGCCTCGTTGCTGGCGCGCCTTAAAACCGAGGGTCAGGTCACCAGCGACACGCAGGCGCTCGGGCAACTGGTGGAGCAGATCACCATGACCTTGCTGTTCTCGCTGGATTACCAGCGCATCCTCGATCGCGAAGGCGAAACCCGAGTGGTGGTCTACCAGATCATGATGCTCGTGGCGCCCCACCTGAAGCCCGGCTCGCGGCATGCGGCAGAGAAGCTGGCGTTGCATTATCTGGAAGACTGAATCCTGTCCGAATCCGCCGTTCGCTGCCGTCGTAACCTCCGACGTCTCCTACAGGAATCGGCGCAACCCGCAACTCTGCGGCGAACGCGGCCCCCTGTAGTAAGCTACTGGAGCTGTGCGACAGTGGCGAAGCGATGGACCTGACACATCCCAATAAAAAACCCGACCTGCTCTCACAGATCGGGCCTCGTTCCCGCCAGCGGGAAGTCAGGACTGGCTGGAAGATGCCGACGTGGTTGTGGTGGTCGACGGTGCAGCGGATGGCGCGGTGGATGCCGAAGCCGCTGGTGCGGCGCTGGTGGCCGGAGCCGGGGTGGATGCTGTAGCCGGCTTGGCGGCCGCGGCAGGTTTGGGGGCTGCGGGCTTTTTGGCGGCTGCCGGTTTCTTCGCGGCAGCGGGCTTGGCCGCTGCTGGCTTGGCGGCCGATTTCGCTGCTGCAGGTTTGGCGGCGGCATTCGGCGCGGTTTTGGCGGCAACGGTTTTCGCTTTGGCAGCAGTGGAAGCGGCGGCTTTCGACGCTGCGGCTACCGGTTTGGCGGCCGTCTTGGCAGCGGCTTTGGCGACTGCAGGTTTCGCCGCTGCGGTTTTGCTGGCTGCTGCGCTCGCGGCTTTCGCAACCGGTTTGGCTGCCGCTTTGGCCAGAGGCTTGGCGGTGGTTTTGGCCGCAGGTTTTGCTGCAGGCTTGGCCGCTGCCGTTTTCGAAACCGGGGTGACCGAAGCGCCGGTGAGCTTTTCGATCTGCCTGGTCAGCAGGTCAACCTTGCTGTGCAGGGCTTTGACTTCGTTGCGGCTCGGCACGCCCAGGCGGGAAATCGCACTGTTCAGACGCTTGTCGAAGGCGCCTTCCAGCTCGCCCCATTTGCCCAGTGCCAAGTCTTTAACGTCACCGACGCGGGACTTGGTGGAAGCCTTGGCGGTGTCGACGGTTTTGCCAACGGTCGCCTTGGTTTCCTTCTCGGCCTTCTCGCCGTCTTTGACCAACGTTTCGAAAAGCTTACTGCCGTCATTGCTGATCTTCGAGTAAGCGCCTAAACCAGCCAGCCAGATTTGGCGGGAGTATTTCTCCACTTCACCAATCCAGGAGCTGCCTTCTTTTTCGGTTTTTTTCTTGCCAGCCATCCCGCTCTCCTTATTGTTTACGCGCGACACGTTCGAGCAATGCCGTCAGCTCATCGAGCTTAGCAGAGAGTGTCTCAACATCATGTTTAGACGGAATGCCGATACGATTCAAGGCGCTGGCCACGCGGCGGTCGAACGCGCTTTCGATTTTGTCGAGTTGTACCTCAACGCGACCTTTGATCTTGGTGACTTCGCCTTTGGCCTCGCCTTTGACTGACTCGATCTCGCTGTTGGCCGCATCCACTTTTTCGTCGATGACTTTTCTGGCTGTCTTCTCGGTCTGCTCGCCGGTCTTGATCAGCTCTTTGACGTAATCAGCACCTTCCTGCCCGGCCTTGACATAGGCACCCAGGCCTGCGAGCCAGATCTTGCGGGCATACAGACGCACGTCCGAGAACGCTTTGGTTTCTTCGGCTTCGACTTTTTTCTTCAGGGTAACTCTGGCCATGGTGCACCTCACGCTCGAAAGGGATAGGAGGAACCACCCCGCAGATTGGGGGATGGGCACAAGGTAGAGAGAAAAATTAGAAAACTCACCCTAGGTTGGAGTGGCTGCGTGGAGATGACTGTAGGAGCGCGCTTGCCCGCGATGGACGCCACACGGTGTGTCCGCACGACCGCGTCGTGGGCATCGCGGGCAAGCGCGCTCCTACAAGAATGAGGGGGGCATTACGCCGTCAGCGCCTTGTCCAGCTGCCGCTCGATCTCGGTCTGAATCGTGCTGCTCATCGCCGAGAGGAAGAAATTCAATTCAATGTTGACTCGCACCAGCGCGTCTTCCACCTGCACGGTGCCTTTGGCGCCCTTGCCTTCCAGCGACACCGTGTCGCCCTCCCAGCTGTGCTCGATGCCATATTTGTCGCCCAGCTTTTCAGCCAGCAACTCAGCTTTCTCGCGGGCCTTATCCTTACCCAGCGCATGCGGGCGTTCTACGGTAATTCGGGCCATGGGCCGGCTCCTTCATCGAGGTAAATCGTCGGGCCACTATACCAGCGGCGTTCAGCGAAGAAACTGTTCGCGGTGAGCCTTGTCAAGACAAAGCCAGCCCCGGCGATTAGAATGGCCGCACTTTATTCCGGTGACAGCGATATGAACGATCCGCGCAAAGGCAGCGATGCCGAACCCACCACTCACTTCGGTTACAAAACCGTCGCAGAAAGCCAGAAGGCCGAGAAAGTCGCCGAGGTTTTCCACTCCGTGGCGGCCAAGTACGACCTGATGAACGACGTGCTGTCCGGTGGCATGCACCGCCTCTGGAAACGCTTCACCATCGAGCTGTCCGGTGTGCGCACCGGCAACCGTGTGCTGGACATCGCCGGCGGCACGGGCGATCTGGCGAAAAAATTCTCCCACCTGGTCGGCCCGACCGGTGAAGTGGTGCTCGCTGACATCAACGCCTCGATGCTCAAGGTCGGTCGCGACCGCCTGCTCGATCGCGGTGTGGCTGGCAACATCAAGTTCGTCCAGGCCGACGCTGAAAAGCTGCCGTTCCCGGACAACTACTTCGACTGCGTGACCATCGCCTTCGGCCTGCGCAATGTCACTCACAAGGATGACGCCATCCGCTCGATGCTGCGCGTGCTCAAGCCGGGCGGGCGTTTGCTGGTGCTGGAATTCTCCAAGCCGACCAACAAGGTCATGTCCAAGGTCTACGACGCCTACTCGTTCGCCTTCATGCCGCTGGCGGGCAAGCTGATCACCAACGACTCGGAAAGCTACCGCTACCTGGCCGAATCGATCCGCATGCACCCGGACCAGGAAACCCTGAAGTCGATGATGGTAGACGCCGGTTTCGACCGCGTGACTTACCACAACATGACGTCCGGCATCGTCGCGCTGCACCGTGGTATCAAGCCCTGATGCTGATCAGCGGCTTGCTCGCCAGCGCCGAGCACGGCATCAATCGTGTGCTGCAAATGGACAGCACGGCCTTGCCACGCCTTGATCGGCTGAGCGGCAAAGTCGTCGCGATTGAATGCACCAGCCCTGCATTCCACCTGTACATTCTGCCCAGCGACGAGGGCCTGATGCTCGCCAGTCGCTGGGAGTCCGGCGCCGACGTGACCTTGCGCGCTCCGGCCGCGAGCCTCATGCGCCTGGCGCTGAGCCGCGACAAGAACGCGGTGCTGCACAGCCCGGAAGTCGAACTCGAGGGTGAAAGCGCCGTGCTGCTGGAGCTGGTGGGCGTGCTGGAGGATCTGGATCTGGACTGGGAATACGAGCTGCAACGCTGGCTCGGCCCGGTCGCCACGCCACTGATCGGTGGTCATCTGCGCAACAGCGCACGCTGGACCCACGAGAGCATGGCGAGCCTGAGCCACAATCTGGCCGAGTACCTGGCCGAAGAATCCCGCACCCTGGTCGGCAAACGCGAGGCTGAAGCCCGCTTCGCCGAGCTGGATCAGACCAAACAAGACCTGGAACGCCTCGAAGCCCGCTTCGAGCGTCTGGCCCAATCCCTCAAATCCAGCGATAACGCATGAGCCTGCTTGCCGTCCGCCGCCTGTTTCGCATCCAGCGTGTCGTAATCCGCTACCGCCTCGATGACCTGCTGTTCGCCCTGCCCTTGCCCTGGTGGTTGCTCGCCGTGCGCTTTGTCCTGCCCTGGCGCTGGATCCCGCGACGCAAGAACGAGCTGAGCCGAGGCGCGCGTCTGCGCTTGGCGCTGCAGGATCTTGGGCCGATCTTCATCAAGTTCGGCCAGCTGCTTTCAACGCGTCGCGATCTGCTGCCCGAAGACATAGCCGACGAGCTGATGATGCTGCAGGACCGCGTGCCGCCGTTCGAATCCGAGAAGGCCATCGCCCTGATCGAGTCGCAGCTGGGCGCCAAGATCAACGACGTCTTCAGCCGTTTCGATGTCGCACCGCTGGCCTCCGCCTCGGTCGCGCAGGTTCATGCCGCACGCCTGAAAACCGGCGAAGAGGTGGTGGTCAAGGTCGTGCGGCCAGGCCTGAAGCCGGTCATCGGCTCGGACCTGGCGTGGCTGTTCATCCTCGCCAAGATCGCCGAGCGGTTGTCCGCAGACGCCCGACTGCTGCACCCGGTGGATGTCGTCGCCGACTACGAAAAGACCATCTACGACGAACTCGACCTGTTGCGCGAAGCGGCCAACTCCAGCCAGCTGCGCCGCAATTTCGAAGGCTCGGCCATGCTGTACGTGCCTCAGGTCTACTGGGACTGGTGCCGCCCGAAAGTGCTGGTGATGGAGCGCATTTACGGCGTTCAGGTCACGGATCTCGCGACCCTGGCCGATCAGCGCACCGACATGAAAAAGCTCGCCGAACGTGGGGTGGAGCTGTTCTTCACCCAGGTGTTTCGCGACAGCTTCTTTCACGCCGACATGCACCCCGGCAACATTTTCGTCAGCACGGTTTCGCCCTGGGACCCGCAATACATCGCCATCGACTGCGGCATCGTCGGCAGCTTGACCCCGGAAGACCAGGATTACCTGGCGCGTAACCTGTTTGCCTTCTTCAAGCGCGATTACCGCCGCGTGGCCCAATTGCACATTGATTCGGGCTGGGTGCCGGCGGAAACCAAACTCAACGAGTTCGAAGCCGCGATCCGCACTGTGTGCGAGCCGATTTTCGAGAAGCCGCTCAAGGACATCTCCTTCGGCCAAGTGCTGATGCGTCTGTTCCAGACGGCTCGCCGCTTCAACATGGAAGTCCAGCCGCAACTGGTGCTGCTGCAAAAGACGCTGCTCAACATCGAAGGTCTGGGCCGTCAGCTGTACCCGGAACTGGACCTGTGGAGCACCGCGCAGCCTTTCCTGGAGCGCTGGATGCGTGAGCGCGTCAGCCCGAAAACCCTGATCGGAAACTTGCAGTCACAAGTCGAGCAGATCCCGCATCTGGCCAACATGACCCGCGACCTGCTCGAACGCCTGTCGCAGCCGCACACCAGCGACCCGCCGCCACCGTACAGCCACAAAGGCGATCACTGGGCCCTGCGCCTGATCGGCGCTGGCTTGCTGGCAGGTGGCGTGGTTCTGGCCACCGCTCACACTCAATCGGGTGCAGAGTTGATGGCTATGAGCGCCTGGCCGGCGTTGCTGGTGCTGGTGGCAGGGCTCTATCTGGTCGTTCGCCGATAGCCATCGGGCCGAGCCGCTGGCACACTAGCCCATCCACAGAGCGGCCGGAGCCGACGATGAGAGACTGGCTGGACGAGATTAAATGGGACAGTGACGGTTTGGTCCCCGCCATTGCGCAAGACCACAAGACCGGGCGCGTCATGATGATGGCCTGGATGAACCGTGAAGCCCTGAGCCTGACCGCTCAGGAGAACCGCGCCATCTACTGGTCGCGTTCACGTGGCAAACTGTGGCGCAAAGGCGAAGAATCGGGCCACGTGCAAAAACTGCACGAGCTGCGTCTGGACTGCGATGCCGACGTCATCATCCTGATGGTCGAGCAGATCGGTGGCATCGCCTGCCACACCGGCCGTGAAAGCTGCTTCTATCGCGTGTATGAAGACGCAGGCTGGAAAACCGTGGACCCGGTGCTCAAAGACCCGGAATCCATTTATCAAGCAGGACACTGAACATGACTGATACCTTGTCACGCCTGGCGCAGGTGCTCGAAGAGCGCAAAGGCGCGGCGGCCGACTCTTCCTACGTCGCCAGCCTCTATCACAAGGGGCTGAACAAGATTCTGGAGAAGGTCGGCGAAGAGTCGGTCGAAACCATCATCGCCGCCAAGGACGCCGCCATCAGTGGTGACTGCAGCGATGTCATCTACGAAACCGCAGACTTGTGGTTCCATAGCATGGTCATGCTCGCAGCGCTTGGCCAGCATCCACAGGCCGTACTCGATGAACTGGACCGCCGTTTCGGGCTGTCCGGCCACGCCGAAAAAGCAGCTCGCTCGGCGGAATAAACACCGGGCCTGCGGGCCCTGAATTTCTTGTGAGGAACGCGTCATGGGCATTTTTGACTGGAAACACTGGATCGTCATTCTTGTGGTCGTCGTACTGATTTTCGGCACCAAGAAACTCAAGAACCTGGGCACTGACGTCGGCGAGTCGATCAAGGGCTTCCGCAAAGCCATGAACGACGATGAAAAAGCCCCTGAGCAGCCACCGGTCCAGCCTCAGCAAACCGCACAGCCAACGCCGCCACCGACCCAACCGTTGCATCAGCCGCACACCATCGACGGCACTGCGCAGAAAGTCGAAGAGCCCATCCGCAAAGACTAGGTCGTGACGCATGTTTGGTATCAGCTTCTCTGAACTGCTGCTGGTCGGCCTCGTCGCCCTGCTGGTATTGGGCCCCGAGCGCCTGCCAGGCGCCGCGCGTACGGCCGGGCTCTGGGTTGGACGCCTGAAACGCAGCTTCAACGCGATCAAACAGGAAGTTGAGCGCGAGATCGGCGCCGACGAGATTCGTCGTCAATTGCACAACGAACACATCCTTTCGCTGGAAGAAGAAGCGCGCAAGATCATGCAGCCCCAGGCCCGCGCAGCGGCGCCTGAGCCTGCGCCTTCGGCGCTGGATGCCGCGCCGACGCCCAGCGCGGAAAACAACCCGGTGCCTGTTGCCGAGCCCGCGCCGGTGAGCACTGCCGTGATCTCTGAGCCGGTCAAGGTTGAGACGCCCGAGCCTGTGGCCACTCCCGCCACGGCAACGTCGACCACCACCGCGTCCGGAACGCCTTCTGCCAACGATTCGACACAGCCCCCACGAGCCCCATGAGCGAAATTCCGGAAAACGACCAGCAAATGCCGCTGGTCTCGCACCTCACTGAACTGCGCTCGCGTCTGCTGCGTTGTGTGCTGGCGATCTTCGTGATCTTCGGCGCGCTGTTCTACTTCACGCAGAAGATCTACACCTTCGTCTCGGCGCCGCTGCGCAAGTTCTTGCCCGAAGGTGCGACGATGATCGCCACCGACGTGGCCTCGCCGTTCCTCACGCCGTTCAAGCTGACCATGATGGTCGCTTTGTTTCTGGCCATGCCGGTGATCCTCTACCAGATCTGGGGCTTCATCGCACCGGGCCTGTACAAGCACGAAAAACGCGTGGCGGTGCCGCTGCTGATTTCCAGCATCATCCTGTTCTACGCCGGCATGGCGTTCGCTTATTTCCTCGTGTTTCCGCTGATTTTCCATTTCTTCGCCAGCGTCACCCCGGAAGGCGTGTCGATGATGACGGACATCGCCAGTTACCTGGACTTCGTCATGACGCTGTTCCTGGCGTTCGGCGTGGCCTTTGAGATTCCGGTCGCGGTCGTGTTGCTGGTGTGGATCGGCATCGTCGACGTGAAGTACCTGAAGAAGATCCGCCCGTACGTGATCATCGGCTGCTTCGTGGTCGGCATGATTCTCACGCCGCCGGACATTTTCTCGCAGACGCTGCTGGCAGTGCCGATGTGGCTGCTGTTCGAAATCGGCGTGCTATGCAGTTCGATGGTGACCAAGCGCGGTGACCATGAAGACGACGAAAAAGCCGAAGACGAGCAAGACCAGCCACCAGCGACCCAGCCGTGAACCTGCTGCTCCTGGAAGAAGCCGACTTCATCTCGGCTGACCGCGTGATCCTGCGTGACCGGCGCCTCACGCACATGCAAGAGGTGCATCGCTCGCAAGTCGGTGACAGCCTGCGCATCGGGCGCGTGGGCGGGTTGCTGGGCAGCGCGCAACTGCTGCGTCTGGCGCCTCGCGAGGCCGAACTGTCCGTCAGCTTTGATCGCGAGCCGCCGGCCAAACTGCCGCTGACGCTGATACTCGCCCTGCCCCGCCCGAAGATGCTGCGCCGGGTGTTTCAGACCGTCGCCACCATGGGCGTGCCGAAGGTCATTCTGGTCAACAGTTACCGCGTCGAAAAAAGCTTCTGGCAGACGCCGTTTCTGGAGCCTGCGGCCATTCGTGAACAGCTGATTCTTGGCCTCGAACAGGCCCGGGACAGCGTGCTGCCGGAGATCATCATCGAGAAACGCTTCAAGCCGTTCGTCGAAGACCGGCTGCCAGCGATCGTCGACGGCACGCTGGGATTGGTGGGGCATCCGGGGGACTTCCCAGCCTGTCCACGGGCGGTCGCTGAAACTGTGACCCTGGCCATCGGCCCGGAAGGCGGCTGGATTCCCTACGAAGTCGACCTGCTGCGCGCTTCAGGGTTGAACCCGGTGCAGCTTGGCGAACGCATTTTGCGGGTTGAAACAGCCGTAACGGCGCTCCTCGCTCGGTTGTTCTAGCCCTCAAACCACCACCTTCCCGCTTCTGCCGAAGGCGTAGGAGCAAGCTTGCTCCGGGCTGCGATCAGACGATCTGGCGCGCAGCGGCAGCAAAACCTGCGGACGCGGAATATCTGACTCACCGCGTATGAAGGTTTACTGTCGCTGCGCGCCAGATCGCGGGCAAGCCACGCTCTACGCCCTCCGGGCAGAATCAAAAGCTGTCCGGTCTCATCCGCAACAACACTTGGCTGATATGCCCTCCGATCAATGCTTCAGCTTGGTGCAATCGCGCCGATAGCCTTGCGTCCATAGAAAATGCGCAAGGAATCATCATGTACCGCTCGATTGCCCAACGCCTCGGAAATGTCAGTGTCAGTCGCAAACTCACGATCGGTTTCGGCCTGGTACTGCTGCTGACGTTGATCATCACGGCCACTGGCTGGTCGAGTGTGACGTCGTTGATCGATCGCGGCGACAAGCTGGCGAATATCTCGCAGATCAGCGAGCAGACCATGGAGCTACGCACCGCGCGCATGGCCTATGAAAGCCAGTCCAACGCCGACACCGCGAAGGCGGTCATGACCGCGCTGGACAAGCTCGACAGTGACCTCAAGATCGCCTACGCCCGCATCAGCGGCGCCGATGATCTCAAGCTGCTCAACGCTCAGACCCAGGCGGCCGCCGATTACCGCCGCGCCTTCGATGACATGAGCAAGGCGATTCAGGTGCGCGAAGCCAGTCGCGTCAATCTGGGCGCCACTGCCGATGCCGCCGTAGACGAGGTGAACAAGATCGAGGAAGCGCTGATCCAGCACGACAACATCCTGCAATTCAACAGCGCAGTGGGCGTGAGCATGCAGATCCAGCAGGCACGCTTTCAGGTGCGCGGCTACACCTTCAGCGGCAACCCGGATTTCGAGAAGAACGCCAACGCCGCCATCGACGAAGCCATCGTCGGCGTAAACACCCTCGCGGGCGATGTCTCATCGCAATACATCCCGCAATTGCAAAGGGCGAACCTGGCCCTCAAGGGTTATCGCGTAGCCGTCGGCCAGTATCGCGACGCGCAGCAGGTCAGCCGCCAGGCGCTGGACAAAATGGCTGCGCTGGGTCAGGACCTGCTCGACCTGAGCGACAAACTGACCGCCTCCCAGAACGCCAAGCGCGATTCAGACAGCCGTCAGGCGCAGTCGATGCTGGGCCTGGCGACCGTGCTGGCGATGTTCTTCGGCGTGCTCGCGGCCTGGGTCATTACCCGTCAGATCACCTTGCCGCTGAAACAAACCCTCATCGCTGTGGATCGTGTTGCCTCCGGCGATCTGACCCACAACCTCACCTTGGGCCGCCGCGACGAACTGGGCCAGCTGCAGGGCAGTATCCAGCGCATGACCGTCAGCCTGCGTGAGCTGATCGGCGGCATCAGCGACGGCGTGACGCAAATCGCCAGCGCCGCCGAAGAGCTGTCCGCCGTCACCGAGCAGACCAGCGCCGGGGTCAACAGCCAGAAGGTTGAGACCGATCAGGTGGCGACCGCCATGCATCAAATGACGGCCACCGTGCAGGAAGTCGCACGCAACGCTGAAGAAGCCTCGGAAGCCGCTGTGGCAGCTGACCAGCAGGCGCGCGAAGGTGACAAGGTGGTGAACGAGGCGATTGCCCAGATCGAGCGCCTGGCCAGCGAGGTGGGCCACTCCACCGAAGCCATGGGCGAGCTCAAGCGTGAAAGCGACAAGATCGGCAGCGTCCTGGACGTGATCAAGTCGGTGGCCCAGCAAACCAACCTGCTGGCGCTCAACGCAGCCATTGAAGCGGCGCGTGCGGGCGAGGCCGGACGTGGCTTTGCGGTGGTGGCCGATGAGGTGCGCAGCTTGGCCCAGCGCACGCAAAAATCCACCGAAGAGATCGAAGACCTGATTGCCGGGTTGCAGAGCGGCACCCAACAGGTGGCGACG
The DNA here is from genome assembly GCF_059421985.1 of Pseudomonas sp. GW821-FHT02A11. Classification (NCBI taxonomy): domain Bacteria; kingdom Pseudomonadati; phylum Pseudomonadota; class Gammaproteobacteria; order Pseudomonadales; family Pseudomonadaceae; genus Pseudomonas; species Pseudomonas sp. GW821-FHT02A11. The sequence goes on along the minus strand of NZ_JBWKWB010000008.1, from coordinate 19,440 downwards.
ATCATGGACAACAGCCGCGAGCTGACGACCAGCAGCGTGGAACTCACCCGCCGGGCCGGCGGCGCGCTGGAAAGCATTACCAAAACCGTGTCGGCGATCCAGTCCATGAACCAACAGATCGCTGCGGCTGCCGAGCAGCAGAGCGCCACCGCCGAGGAGATCAACCGCAGCGTGCTGAACGTGCGCGATGTGTCCGAGCAGACCTCGGCGGCGAGTGAGCAAACGGCTGCGTCCAGTGTCGAGCTGGCGCGGTTGGGTACACATTTGCAGGGGTTGGTGGGCCGGTTCAGGGTTTGAACCAGATTGATTGCTGCCTTTGAGACCTGTGGGAGCGAATTCATTCGCGAATTGTACGGCCGATGGAGATGCGTCGGATGTACCACCGCATCGCGAATGAATTCGCTCCCACAGGGTAACGGGGCGCCGTCGAGATCGGCGCACCGCTGAATATCTGTGATCTGCTTCACCTCCCTCCTCGCCTCAGAAATCTCCTACACCCTCTTCAGGTCACGCCTGCGCCTCTCCTGCCGATGCGCGTTTATCGCTCACTCGCAGGAGATGCACCATGTCGCAAGGAATCAACGGGGCGCTGGCCGATACCAGCGTCAAACTCAAGCTGTCGCTGGGGTTCGGCCTGGTGTTGCTGCTCACCGCCGTGATCACGCTCACCGGCTGGCACGGACTGGACGCCATGATCGAGCGCTCCGAGTCGCTCAGCGCCATTGCCCAGCTCAACGCCATGACCAAGGACCTTCGGGCCGAGCGCATCACCTTCCGTATAGAGAACACGCCCGACAGCGCAAAACGGGTCTCCGATCGCATCAATGAAATAGAGGCGCACCTCAAGACGCTGCGCAGCGACGAAGACAACCCCACCGACATGCTCGACAAACTCAATCAACAAAGCGAAAGCGTGCGCTCTCTGGAGGACGCTTTCGCCGATCTGGGCCAACTGCTGCAGAGCCGGGACGCCTCTCGCGCGCAGATGAAAAGCCTGTCGGAAACGGTCATCACGGCGATCGATCAGGTGGAAGCCGACGTGCTCAAAGCGGTCAGCGAGGAGCAGGACAATCAGGACAAACTCGACGAGTTCACTAACATCCTGCAGCTGCGCCGACACATCCAACAGGCTCGCTATGAAGCCCAGGCCTATCTCTACAGCGGCCTGGAGTCGTTCGAACTGGCAGCCGTGAAGGCCATCGACGAAGCGCTCAAGGAAGTCGAACAAATCACGGCCAGCCCATCCGATACCAACGCCGGGATTCTCATGACCGCCCGTAAGGCGCTGGAGGATTACCGCAGTCACCTGAATCAGCTGAAAACGCTGCAGACCAAGGCCGAAGCCGCCCATGAATCGATGGAAGCAATGGTCGATAACTTGCTGGCCTCCACGGCCGACATCATCGCGCTTCAAACCCAGCGGCGGGACAGCGATGCCGACCGCTCCCGCAATACCCTGACCGGCGTCGCACTGCTCGCGATCGTGCTGGGGCTGCTGGCGGCCTGGCTGATCACTCGGCAGATCATCGTGCCGTTGCAACAGACCCTCAATGCCGCGAAGCGCATCGCGGGGGGCGATCTAAGTGTCGACCTCAATGTTCAGCGTCGGGACGAAATGGGCAGCCTGCAGCAAAGCATGCAGGACATGACGCTGCGCCTGCGCAGCCTGATTTCCGGGATCGGTGATGGCGTCGCCCAGCTCGCCAGCGCCGCCACGCAATTGTCTGCGGTGACCGAGCAGACCAGCGCCGGAGTCAACAGTCAGAAAACCGAAACCGATCAGGTCGCCACCGCGATGAACCAGATGACCTCGACCGTCATGGAGGTCGCCCGCAATGCCGAAGAGGCGAGCGAGGCCGCCCGACAGGCGGACCAACAGGCGCGCGAAGGTGACAAGGTGGTCGCCGATGCCATCTGCCAGATCGAACGACTGGCAGTGGAGGTCAACAACTCCACCCAGGCCATGGGCGAGCTGAAGCTTGAGAGCGACAAGATCGGGGGAGTATTGGATGTCATCAAATCGGTGTCGCAGCAAACCAACCTGCTGGCCCTGAACGCTGCCATTGAAGCCGCACGCGCCGGCGCCGCCGGGCGTGGATTCGCCGTGGTGGCCGATGAAGTGCGCAGCCTGGCGCAACGCACTCAGGAGTCCACCGAGGAAATCGAGATACTCATCGCTGCGCTGCAGAGCGGCACGCAACAGGTGGTCAGCACCCTGGACGCCAGCCGCAGCCTGACCGACCGTAGCGTCGACCTGAGCCGTAAGGCCGGGGCAGCCCTTGAACACATCACTCGCACCGTCTCGACGATCCAGACCATGAACCAGCAGATCGCCACGGCAGGCGAGGAACAGAGCGTGGTGGCCGAGCAGATCAACCGTAGCGTGCTGGCGGTGCGAGACGTGTCGGAACAAACCGCGGCGGCGAGTGAAGAAACAGCGGCGTCCAGCGTGGAACTGGCGCGATTGGGGGTGCAGTTGCAGGAGATGGTCGGGAAGTTTCGGCTGAAGTAACGCGAACGCTAACTACCTGTGGGAGCGAATTCATTCGCGAGAGGCCGTACACTCGCAGAGATTCATGGTCGGAAACCCGCTTTGCGAATGAATTGGCTCCCACAGATTCAACCCGTGATCGTGCTTCAACAAACAAAAACGCCGCTGAAGATCACTCTTCAGCGGCGTTTCAGTGACTGCGTAGCTATGGATCAGGCATTGGCCAGCGACGGCACGTTCACGTGGGTCGCAGGCTGCAGGGGCAGCAGGGGCGCGTGAGGATCGGCCTTGACCGACTCCCGCCACGCTTGCAGCCAGGCTTCGTTACCTTCAGCCCAGACCGCTTCGTGCAGCCGGGCCAGCGCAACCGGATCGCTCAGCAATTGCAGGCGTTCGTGGTTGTTCAGGTGTTCCGGGCCGCCTTTGATGGCGTGACGCACGCGCTCGATACGCATCCACTCGATCGGCTCGGCCTGACGGTGACGCGAAGTCGCCAGCGCACACGCCAGGGCGTTCTGCTGCGGATCGACCACGGCGCGCACAAAGCCGTCGTTCAGGGCATGCCAACGATTCTCGTGGGTGTACTGATCGGTGGATACCAGTTCTTGCGGCGGCGTGTGCTCTTCCGGGATCAGGAACAGGCTCTCATCCTTGGCTTTCAGACCCAGGTTGGTACGGCTTGAAATCACCGACACCGGGATCGACAGGATCAACGAACCGACAATCGGCACCAGCCACCACAGGAAACTCGGGTTAAGCCAGGCCACCAGCAGCGCCCATCCGAAGCCGAGCAATGTCTGCGGCCCATGACGCTTGACCGCTTCGCTCCATGGCGTGGAGTCGTCGTCACGTTGTGGCGAGTTCCAAGTCGCGGCCCAGCCGAGGAACGCGGCCAGTACGAAACGGGTGTGGAAGATCATCCGCACCGGCGCCAGCAGCATGGAGAACAACATCTCCAGGAGCATAGACATCGTGACCTTGATTCGACCGCCATAGCCCGTCGCGCCCTTGGCCCAGATCAGGATGACACTGAGCAGTTTCGGCAGGAACAACAGCACGATGGTGGTCGAGAACAGCGCGACAGCCTTTTCCGGGTGCCACTGCGGCCACAACGGATAAAGCTGACGCGGCTCCAGGAAGTAGGTCGGCTCCATCAGCGTGTTGACCGCCAGCAGCGCCGTCGACAACACCAGGAACAGGAACCACAACGGCGCCGACAGGTAGGACATCACGCCGGTCAGGAACACCGCGCGGTGCACCGGGTGCATGCCTTTTACCAGGAACAGGCGGAAGTTCATCAGGTTACCGTGGCACCAGCGACGGTCACGCTTGAGTTCGTCCAAAAGGTTCGGCGGCAGTTCTTCGTAGCTGCCCGGCAGGTCGTAGGCAATCCACACGCCCCAGCCGGCACGGCGCATCAGCGCAGCTTCAACGAAGTCGTGGGACAGAATCGCACCGGCGAACGCGCCTTTACCGGGCAACGGCGCCAAGGCGCAGTGCTCGATGAACGGCTTCATGCGGATGATCGCGTTGTGACCCCAGTAGTGGGATTCACCCAGCTGCCAGAAGTGCAGGCCGGCGGTGAACAGCGGGCCGTACACGCGGGTGGCGAACTGCTGCATGCGCGCATACAGCGTGTCCATGCCCGAGGCACGTGGCGCGGTCTGGATGATACCGGCGTCCGGGGTCGCTTCCATCAAGCGCACCAGACTGGTCAGGCACTCGCCGCTCATCACCGAGTCGGCGTCGAGCACGACCATGTAGCGGTAGTCACCGCCCCAACGACGGCAGAAGTCGTCCAAGTTGCCGCTTTTGCGTTTTACGCGACGGCGGCGACGACGATAGAAGATGCGGCCGAAACCACCGGTTTCGCGACACACGTCCAGCCAGGCCTGTTGCTCGGCAACGGCAATGTCTGTTTCGTTGGTGTCGCTCAGCACGAAGAAGTCGAAGCGGTCCAGATCGCCCGTCGCGGCAACGGATTCGAAGGTGGCGCGCAGACCGGCGAACACGCGAGGCACATCTTCGTTGCAGATCGGCATCACCAGCGCGGTGCGGGCACCGGTTTCGATCGGCTCCTTACCGGCGCTGGCGCCGGAGATGCGGTATTTGTCGCGACCGGTGAGCAGCTCCAGAAACCCCATCAGGGCGGTCCAGAAACCGGCCGACACCCAGCAGAAGAGAATCCCGAACATCAGCAGAATGGTGGTCTGCAGTGCGTACGGCATCACTTGGACGGCGGTCTGCCACAGGGTCTGGTGGCTGATCTCGTCGAATGAGACCAGCGACCAGCCTTGGTACGGCAAGATGCCTTTCATGTAGAAGCCAGCCACGATGGTCTGGCCCAGCATGAGAATCAGCAGGATGTAGCGACGGATCGAACCGACCGTACGCCAGCGGGACTTGGGCAAGTCGCGCGGCAAGTCGTCCTTGGACGGCTTGGGCGGGTTGGTCTTGCCGGTCAGACGACGCCAGCCACGGTGCAGGATGTTGGTCCGCCATGGTTCAGGGACGACTTTGGTTCGGCGAATCGGCGGCGTGGCCTTCAGGCACACGCGACCGCTGGCGTCGACAGTCAGCATTTCGGCTTCGTGCAGTTCGTCAGCGGTGGTCAGGGTCAGGCGACGCCCGACCGAAGCCTGGGCGGCTTCGGCAGGGTCGGTGACAGGCTGCGCCGAAAGGCGTTCATGCAGCTCAGCGAACGAGGTGCAGCTGGCAAGTTCCGCCCGCTGCTCGTCGCTCATCGGTAGATGTGCCAGATACTCGGCTAGAGGCTCATTCAAGATCTCGGGCACGGCTTGTGAATTACTCATCGGCTGGCAACTGGTAGCTCCAGGTCTCGGTCAGAATCTGTTGATTCATCGCCGGGCCCTGCTGGGTGGGTGCAGCCTCTACCGCTGGCTGCGTGGTTTCTTTATTGCCTTTGTTGGCCTTGGCAGCGTCGCCCAGAGCGGCTTCAGGCTTGGAAGCCTCGTCGGACTTGGCTTCGGCGACCTTGGCAGCGTCAGCCGGCTTGGCGGCGTCGGCTTTGGCTGGGTCTTTGCCGTCAGCCTTCGCATCGGTCTTGGCGTCTGTCTTGGCCACTTTCGCGTCTTTGGCGTCTTTCGCATCACCGGCCTTCAAGGCATCGGTTTTAACGATTTCGGCTTTTTCATCTTTCGGCGCGGCGGCTACAGCCGGTTTGGCGTCAGCTTTTTTCTCAGGCTTCTTGTCTGATTTGTCAGCAGTGATCAGCGCAGGTTCCTTGCCAGGTTCGACCGGGGTCTCGCGCAGCAGATAAGCGCGCAGTTCCACGTTCTTGTTGCTGTCCTTGACCTTCAGACGCAGGGTCAGGCGCCAGCCTTTGGTAACCGGGTTGTAACGCAGGTTGTTTTCCACCAGATCGGTGTTGTCATCGGTGGTGACCTGGCTGCGAATGGCCGGGTCTTCACCCAGTTTGGCCAGGGTCGGGCCGACGAAATCGACCAGATAAGCCACGCTGCCGTCCGGCTGGCGGATCAGGTTGGACTGCTTCACGTCACCGGTCGAGCGCAGGGTCTGCTTGACCCAGCCCAGATCAGGCGAGTGAATAGAGTCTTCGTCCATGGTCCAGTGCAGACGGTAGTTGAAGTCGATCGGCTGACCCGGCTCAGGCTGGGTTTCGGGCCTCCAGAAAGCAACGATGTTATCGTTGGTTTCGTCGGCAGTCGGGATCTCTACCAGATCCACAGTACCCTTGCCCCAGTCGCCTTTGGGTTCGATCCAGGCACTTGGACGCTTGTCGTAGCGGTCGTCCAGGTCTTCGTAATGGCTGAAGTTGCGGCCCCGTTGCAGCAGACCGAAGCCGCGCGGGTTTTCAACAGAGAAGCTGCTGACCGCCAAATGTTTGGGGTTGTTCAGCGCACGCCAGATCCACTCGCCATTGGCGGCCTGAATCGACAGACCGCTGGAGTCGTGCAGCTCGCGACGGTAGTTGAGGACTTTCGACGGCTGGTTGGCGCCGAACAGGTACATGCTGGTCAGCGGCGCAACGCCCAGTTTGCCGACCTTTTCACGCAGGAACATGCGCGACTGCACGTCGACCAGGGTGTTGGTGCCCGGACGCAGGGTCAGCTTGTAGGCGCCCGTGGCGCGCGGGGAGTCGAGCAGCGCGAAGATCACCAGATGCTGTTCATCCGGGCTCGGCTTCTCGATCCAGAATTCGGTGAAACGTGGGAATTCTTCACCCGACGACATTGCGGTGTCGATGGCCATGCCGCGAGCGGACAAGCCATAAACCTGACCCTTGCCGATGACGCGGAAGTAGCTCGCGCCCAGCATGGTCATGATTTCGTCTTGCTTGTCATCCTTGTTGATCGGATAGGTAACGCGGAAACCGGCCCAGCCGAGGTTTTCGGTCGCTTTAGGGTCGAATTTCACGCCGCCGAAATCGAAACGGCTCGGGTCGTACTTGATTTCGTTAACGGTGGTCGCGGTCACTTCATTGATCTTCACCGGCGTGTCGAAGTGCATGCCCTGGTGATAGAACGAGATCTTGAATGGCGTCTTGTCAGCAGCCCATTCGGCCTTGTCCTGCAAGAAGCGGATCTTCTGATAGTCCGCAAACTTCATGTCGCGGAATTCGGCCGGAAGATTGCTCTTTGGCGCTACGAATTTCTGTCCGGCCAGATCTTTGGCCTTTGTTGCCACGTCGTCCAGATCGAACGCCCAGAGTTGGCTGGCGCCGAACAGACAGAACAAAGCCGACCCGGCCAACAAAGCGCTACGCAGGCGCTTTCCAGGGGTCTTTGGTGCATTACATGGACTAACAATCACGAGCAACCCTCGCCGAAAACAGATGAAGAAACCAACGGCCAGCCATCAAATGCCGGGTTGGCGAGCATTGTTCCGACTCCGAAAGGGGCCAATGATTCCCCAAACGATTTCGGACCAGTCTGCGTTTTTACTGATTTGACGGGCAATCGCTCGTCTTTGTAGCGCGCGATTATCTAGTAGCCCGCGTTACAACGCATCAGGGGAAACAAAGTATTTATGGCTTTTTGCCTAATAAATTCGGGTACGCCAGACAAACCGGGCCTTTTACGTCTCCAGCAAAAATGTCACGGGGCCATCATTGACCAAATGCACCTGCATATCCGCCCCAAATTGGCCCGCGGCCACCGTTCTGTGCGAGGTTTTAGCCTTTTCCAGCAAATAGTCAAACAATTCAGCACCGAGCAGTGGTGGCGCTGCCTTGGAGAAGCTCGGGCGCATACCGCTTTTAGTGTCGGCGGCCAACGTGAACTGCGAAACCAGCAGCAGACCGCCTTCCACGTCGACCAATGAGCGGTTCATTTTGCCGTCATCATCGCTGAACACCCGATAGTTAAGCAGCTTGTGCAGCATTTTGTCGGCGCTGGCGGGAGTGTCTTGCGGCTCGATGCCTACCAGCACCAGCAAACCCTGATCGATCACGCCCACCGTCTGGCCGGCGACGTCCACGCGGGCAGAGCGCACGCGCTGGAGCAAACCTTTCATCTATAACCTTCCAAATATTTTCTGGACACAGCGCTGATGCACAGTGGATGGGATTCCCTTTGGGCGAATTCATTCGCGAAAAATACGTCAGGCGATAGAGATATGTCGTCTGTCCCGGCCCTTCGCGAATGAATTCGCTTCCCCAGGTTTACACCGCGTCACGCCGGGCGCTGTGTTTACGCTTCTTCCGGCGGCAGATCGAGCAAACGCCGCGCCACTTGCGACGCCGCGCGCACCAGTGCGTCGGTAATACCCGGTTCCGATGCCGCATGCCCCGCATCGCGAATCACCTGCAATTCACTGTTTGGCCAGTTCTGGTGCAGCTCCCACGCATTGTCCAACGGGCAGATCACGTCATAGCGACCATGCACGATGATCCCCGGTAGATGGGCGATCTTGGGCATGTCGCGGATCAGCTGGTTCTCTTCAAGAAAAGCGTTGTTGGTGAAGTAGTGGCATTCGATGCGAGCAATGGACAGCGCCCGTTGCGGCTCGGAGAAGCGGTCAACCACCAGCGGATTCGGACGCAGCGTTGCGGTGCGACCTTCCCAGGTGGACCAGGCCTTGGCGGCGTGCATCTGGGCGATCTGATCGCTGCCGACCAGACGCTTATGGAAGGCAGTCAGCAGGTCACCGCGTTCATCCTGCGGGATCGGCGCCAGGTAATCCTGCCAGTAATCCGGGAACAGGCGACTTGCGCCTTCCTGATAGAACCATTTGATCTCCTGCGCACGGCTCAGAAAGACGCCGCGCAGAATCAGGGCATGCACGCGATCCGGGTGTGCCTGTGCGTAGGCCAGCGACAGCGTTGACCCCCAGGACCCACCAAACAGCACCCATTTGTCTATCCCTAAGTGCTTGCGGATGCGCTCGAGGTCTTCGACCAGATGCCAGGTGGTGTTGTTTTCGAGACTGGCGTGGGGCGTCGACCGGCCGCAGCCGCGCTGATCAAAGGTGATGATGCGGTACAGGTTCGGATCGAAGTAGCGGCGGCTCTGCGCATCGCATCCCGCCCCCGGTCCGCCGTGGATGAACACCACGGGCAAGCCTTCCGGCGAGCCGCTTTCATCGACATACAGCACATGAGGCTCTTCCACTGCCAGATCGTGCCGGGCATAAGGTTTGATCTGCGGGTACAAAGTCTGCATAGGTGCTCCACAAGTCCAATTCAGGGGCTTCTATTTATTTGCCGTTGGGCATCATAAACCCGAAATGACAAATGATCATATTGGTGCGTCTGCACGCGTTTCTGTCACGGTCCCGAAAATCTGGAACGATCGATGCAAGAGTTTTGCAACACTCTGCATAACGTCAAAAACCGGCGAACCAGAGCGCTATGACCGAGTCCAACCGAGGGTCGTGCAACCGGATATTTCACCTTAGAGCAGGAAATAAACGGCGACACCCCCTACAGTCAACCCACCCCATTCAATCGTCCAACCAACTTGAGGTCGTACCTGATGTCTTCGGAACCCAACGTTCGTGACGCTGAAGTGGCAGCCTTTCGTGAAGCTGTGCTCAACAAACTCGAGTTCGCCGTCGGTAAAGACGCCGCCCATGCGTTCGACCATGACTGGTTCATGGCAATCGCCCTGGCGACCCGCGACAAGATGGCCGAGAAGTGGATGAAGCACACGCGGTACATCTACAAGCAGGAAAAGAAACGCGTCTATTACCTTTCGCTCGAGTTTCTGATCGGGCGCCTGATGTTCGATAGCCTGAGCAACCTGGGCATCCTGGATACCGCCCGCGAGGCGCTCAAGGGCCTGAACGTCGATCTGGAAAGAATTCGTACCCTGGAGCCCGATGCGGCACTGGGCAACGGTGGTCTGGGCCGTCTGGCAGCCTGCTTCATGGAAAGCATGTCGAGCCTGGGCATCGCCGGTCACGGCTATGGCATTCGTTATGAGCATGGCCTGTTCCGTCAGGCCATCGTCGACGGCTGGCAGCAGGAGCAGACAGAGAACTGGCTGGACTTCGGCAACCCATGGGAGTTCGAACGCCCGGAAGTGATCTACCAGATTGGCTTTGGCGGCAGTGTGCAACCTGTGCTCGATGCGACCGGCGCTCCAGTGCTGGACGCTTCTGGCGAAACCCGTCAGGTGTGGAGCGCCGGGGAAACCGTGCGGGCCATTGCTTACGACACCCCCGTGGTCGGCTGGCGCGGCAAGGCCGTGAACACGCTGCGTCTGTGGCGCGCGCGCGCAGTGGAAGACCTTCACCTTGAGCGTTTCAACGCGGGTGACCACGTCGGTGCCGTGGCGGAAGTCGTGCGCGCCGAAAGTATTTCCCGCGTGCTGTACCCCAACGACAGCACCGAAGCCGGCCAGGAGTTGCGCCTGCGTCAGGAATACTTCTTCGTGTCCGCCTCGCTGCAAGACTTGCTGCGTCGTCACAAGAACATGGGCTACACCATCAACTGCCTGCCGGAACACGCGGCGATCCAGATGAACGACACGCACCCCTCGATCGCGGTGGCCGAGCTGATGCGCATCCTCATCGACCTCTACGAAGTGGAATGGGACGAAGCCTGGCGCATCACCGTCGGCACCCTCGCCTACACCAACCACACCCTGCTGCCTGAGGCGCTGGAAACCTGGTCGGTCGGCCTGATGGAACGCATGCTGCCGCGCCACATGCAGATCATTTACATGATCAACGCGCAGCACATCGATCAGGTGCGCTTCGAGCACAAGGACGACCCGGACCTGTTCGGCCTGCTGCGCGCCGTCTCGCTGATTGAGGAAGACAACGGCCGCCGCGTGCGCATGGGCAATCTGGCGTTCATCGGCTCGCACAGCATCAACGGCGTGTCGGCGCTGCACACGCAGCTGATGCGCAAGACCGTGTTCGCGCAGCTGCACAAGCTTTATCCGGATCGGATCAACAACAAAACCAACGGCATCACCTTCCGCCGCTGGTTGTTCCAGTCCAACCCTGAGCTCACTTCAATGTTGGTGGACAAGCTCGGCGAGCAGGTGCTGGATAACCACGAAACCGCGCTGCTCGGGCTGGAGCCGCTGGCGGACAATCCAGCGTTCCAACAAGAATTCGCCGCACAACGGCTGCAGAGCAAAACCGCACTGGCCAACATCGTGCAGGAACGTCTGGGCATTACGCTCAACCCGGAAGCGCTGTTCGATGTGCAGGTCAAACGGATTCATGAGTACAAGCGTCAATTGCTGAACCTGTTCCACACCGTGGCGCTGTATCAGGCCATGCGCGCCGACCCGAGCACCGACTGGGTGCCACGCGTGAAGATCTTTGCAGGCAAGGCGGCGGCGAGTTATCACTCGGCCAAGCTGATCATCAAACTGGCAAACGACATTGCCCGCACGGTGAACAACGACCCGACCCTGCGTGGGCGCCTGAAAGTGGTGTTTCTGCCTAACTACAACGTGAGCCTGGCGGAAAGCATCATTCCGGCGGCGGATCTTTCAGAGCAGATTTCCACGGCAGGTCTCGAAGCGTCAGGCACCAGTAACATGAAGTTCGGCCTCAACGGCGCGCTGACCATCGGCACCCTGGACGGCGCCAACGTGGAGATGAGCGAACAGGTCGGGCTGGAGCACATGTTCATCTTCGGCATGACGTCTCAGGAAGTCGAAGCGCGCAAACATGCCGGCGAGTTCAACGCCCATGGCGACATCGCCTCGTCACCGCGCCTGAACGACGTGTTGCAGGCCATTCGTGGCGGGGTGTTCTCGCCGGATGATCCGTATCGCTACGCTGGGCTGATCGAGCAATTGATCAACTACGACCGCTTCTTCGTCTGCGCTGATTTCGAATCGTACTGGGCAGCGCAAGCGCGAGTCGAACAGCGCTGGCACGACACCCGGGAATGGTGGCGCTCAGCGGTGCTCAACACGGCGCGCATGGGCTGGTTCTCCTCGGACCGGACCATCCGCGAATACGCGAACGAGATCTGGCAGGCGCTGGATTGATGATCTTCGCGGCTGTGTAGGCCGGCAGTGGGTCAGCGACAGCTCTGGCGGCTGACCCACCGCATCGCTGCCGTCGTAACCTCCGACGTCTCCTACAGGGGATGGTCATCTCTTCCAGTAACGACGCGATCTTGTAGGAGCTTGCGCAGGTTACGACGCTGGCGAAGCGGTGGATCGGTCACGGCGAAACCAACTGACACAAATTGTTTCCTCTTTCTCCGCGCCCGATATACTCCTCGCCATCGCCGCTGTGCGGCCGAAAAGGGATGTCGTCGCGTGCAATGGATTCTTTCGCTGGTGGGTCTGTTCTTCGGTGCAGTGCTCGATGAGTCGCTGCTGGGCGGCGCCGTCGGCGGGGCGGTCGGGCTTGCCCTGGGCTTGAGCTTTCGCCTGTCATCGCTGGCTCGCCAGACGAGCGAGCAGAACGCCGAGCTGGCCAAGACCCGGCTCGACCTGCAAGCCCTTCAGCTGCGCCTGAGCCAATTGGACTCGGCCGCCACGCAACTGCCGGACGCCCCTGCCCCGGCCCCTCTGGTGATCGAACCTGTCGCCGACACCGGCCCCGAACTACTCTGGGACCTCCCGGACCTCGAACCCGCCGAAGCGCAACCCAGCACCGACTCCGAATGGCGCCGTCCACCTGAGACGCCGCAACCTGCGCGCCCCGCACCCGCCTATCACGCCGAGCCCAATCTGTTCGACAACCTGCTCGGTCACGCCAAGGACTGGCTCTTGGGCGGCAACACGGTCCTGCGCGTGGGCGTGGTCCTGCTGTTTCTCGGCCTGGCATTTTTGCTGCGCTACGCCACTGAAGGCATGGTCGTGCCCATCGAAGCGCGTTACGCGGGGGTTGCGGTGGCAGCGCTGGCATTGCTGGGGCTGGGCTGGTGGTTGCGTCAGCGTAATGAATCTTTCGCCCTGATGCTGCAAGGCACGGGCGTGGCAGTGCTGTACCTCACAGTTTTCGCGGCGATGAAAGTCCACACCCTGCTCGCCCCCGGCATGGCCTTCAGCCTGTTGGTGGCAGTGACAGTGTTCTCGGCCATGCTCGCGCTGACGCAAAACTCGCTGGTGCTGGCCTGCGTCGCTGCGCTCGGCGGTTTCGCGGCACCGTTGCTGACGTCGTCCGGGGAAGGCAGTCATGTCGCGCTGTTCAGTTATTTCGCGCTGCTCAACGCCGGGATTTTCGCCATCGCCTGGTTCAAGGCCTGGCGCCCGCTGAACCTGATCGGTTTTGTAGGAACGTTCGGCATTGGCTGCGCCTGGGGCTTGAAGTCCTACACGTCGGAGTTGTTCTGGAGCACCGAGCCGTTTCTGATTCTGTTCTTCCTGATGTACCTGGCCATCGGCCTGCTGTTCGCCCGACGCAAACTTCAGGAGTACGCCACCGGCCCTGAAAATGACAGCCGCGAAGCGGTCTTGCGCTGGTCGGCCAAACAAAGCCATTACGTCGATGGCAGCCTGCTGTTCGGCACACCCATCGCCGGCTTCGGCCTGCAATACGCCATCGTCCAGCACATCGAATTCGGCGCCGCATTCAGTGCGTTGGTATTGGGCCTTCTTTATATGGGTATGGCGCGAGTGCTCGCCGCACGCGCGTCCTCTGCCGATGCCACGAGCCGCACATTGCTGCTGGTGGAAACCTGTCTGTCGCTGGGTGTGGTGTTCGCGACGCTGGCCATTCCTCTGGGCCTGAGCGCGCAATGGACGACGGTCGCCTGGGCTGTCGAGGGCGCGGCGGTGTTCTGGCTGGGCATGCGGCAGAACCGGCTGCTAGCAAGGTTTTTCGGGCTGTTGTTGCAGCTGGGGGCAGGCTTCGCGTTTCTGGGCATGGTCGGCCGCTGGTATGCCCCCACGTTCAATCATGGCGACTTCTGGACGCCATTGATCATCTCCCTCGCGGGCTTGATCAGCGCGCTCATCGTCGAACGCATCGGCACGTTGCGTTTGGCGATCAGCGAGCGCGTGTTGCAGCCATCGCTGTTGATCTGGGGCGCGTTGTGGTGGTCGGTCGCACTCTGCGTCAGCACCCATTACGTGCCGGGCTTCCGGGAAATCCCGACCTTGTTGTTGCTCGGCGCGATCAGTGTCGGCCTGTGGACCGTCGCTGCAACGCGCCTGAAATGGGCAGGCCTGGCGCAACTGTGCACCCTGCTGACCCCGGCCAGCGGAGCATTATTGGGGCTGATGCTGTTTAACCCGTATTACCACCCCGCCGCCGATTGGGGCTGGCTGGGTTGGCTCGCCGTGTTGGCGGTGCACCTGATTTCGCTGAAGCGTCTGGACACTCTGTTGCTCCCGCGCCTGCGCAGTGCGGCGCATGTCCTTGGGTGCTGGCTGATCATCGGCGTCTTGTCGCTGGAGTTGCGTTATGGCCTGCTGGTGCTGTCCGAGTCCTATAACGCCTGGCGCTGGCTGGGCTGGGCGTTGCTGCCAAGCCTCTATCTGCTGGCGATGACGGCACCGCGCAACGGGCCTTGGCCGATCAACGCCTACCCTCGCCAATACCGGGTCTGGGCGGCAGCGCCACTGGCGGCGCTGATGCTGGCGTGGTTCTGGCTGGCGAACAGCTTCAGCGAAGGCGCTGCCGATCCGCTGCCGTACATACCACTGATCAACCCGCTGGAGCTGGGCCTGCTGATCGCCCTCGCAGGCGTTTTCAGCTGGACGCGTCAGCGACTGCCGCAGTTGGGCGTCAGCACTGAATACGCGCGCAAAGCAGCGCTGGTGATCGCCGGAGCCTCGCTGTTCGCGTTGATTACCGCGATGGTCACCCGCACCGCGCACCACTGGGCGGGCGTGGCCTGGGACGCCGATGCGCTGTTCGAATCGATGCGCGTGCAGGCGGGTCTGTCCATCGTCTGGACGCTCACGGCACTGGCCTTGATGATCGGTGGTCATATGCGCGCACGCCGTGATCTGTGGATCGTCGGCGCAGCGTTAATCGCAGTGGTGGTCGGAAAACTGTTCTTCGTCGAGCTGAGCAATCGCGGGGGTCTGGAGCGGATCGTGTCGTTTATCGGCGTTGGCATTCTCTTGCTCGTGGTGGGATATTTCGCACCATTGCCACCGAAAAAACCTGCGCCCAGCCAGCCTCCTTCCGACGCTGCGCCTGCGGATTCGGCCTCGTCATGAATAACAGGAGCCCCTTGTTGAACCGTCAGTCCTTGGCCAAGGCCGCCGTATTCGGCGCTCTGCTATGCGCAGCGCTGTCCAGTCAGGCGCAGGATATGCCCGACGACTTTGCCAGCCACACACCGCTGACCCTCAGCGGCGAGGGCCCTTGGTATCGCCTGGAACTGCCGCTGGCCGCGCAACTGAATGCGCGCCAGGGCAACCTCAATGACATTCGCGTGTTCAACGCTGACGGCCAGGCCCAGCCTTACGCGCTGACCGTTGGCCAGCCGCAGCGTGCAGAAGACCAAACGCCGGTCGACGTGAAATGGTTCCCGCTCTACAACAGCGACGACGCCAAGGACGCCGAGCCAAAAATCCGCGTCGAACGCACCACCACCGGCACCCTGGTGGAGGTTCAGCCTCAAGGCGAAATCGAAGCCGGCGAAGAAATCCTGCGCGGCTGGTTGCTCGACACCAGCGCAATCAATGCGCCGCTCGATCAACTGATTCTCGACTGGAGCACGGAGCGCGAGGGGTTTCAGCGTTTCACCGTTGAGGCCAGCGACGACCTTCAGCACTGGAGGCGTTGGGGCGAGGGGCAGGTCGCACGGCTGTCGTTTGCCGATGAGCTGGTCGAACAGCGCATCGTGACCCTGCCCGGCCGCAGCGCGCGTTACTTGCGCCTGCTGTGGACTAACCCGCAATCGGCGCCGACCCTGACCTCCGCACAATTGGTCAGCACCCGGCCCGGCGTGCTGCCGTTGAGCTGGTCGCCGAGTATCGCCGGCAGTGTCGAGAAGCCTGGCGTGTATGTCTGGCAGCTGCCGGTGGCCTTGCCGCTGGAGCGCATGAAAGTCGAGATCACTCAGCCCAACAGCCTCGCGCCCGCCACCTTATATGGCCGCCATGACAGCAATGCACCGTGGCAGGTCATCGACAGCGGCCTGCTCTACCGCCTGACCCAGAACGGCCAGGACATGGTGCAGGATGAAATGGAGCTGCCAGGCAATGTCGTGCAGCAGTTGAAGCTGGAGGTCGATGATCGTGGCGGTGGCTTGGGCAACGACGCGCCGAACCTCAGCTTCGCCGTGCGCGCCACGCAGCTGGTGTTTCTGGCGCGAGGCGCGGCACCCTACAACCTCGCTATTGGCAACGCGACCATCAAAGGCGCCAACCTGCCACTCAATACCCTGGTGCCCGGCGTGACGCCTGAAAAGCTGGCGTCACTGGGCAGTGCGAAACTCAGTGTGGCGCCGGTGGCGATCCCCGCGCCAGCCGCACCGGTTGCCGCTGGCCCCGACTGGAAACGCATCGGTCTGTGGGGTGTGCTGGTTCTGGGGGTGATTTTTCTCGGCTGGATGGCCATTGGCACGCTACGCGCATCCAATGCCAAGCGTTGAGGCTGAACCGATCCTGCACCTGAAAAAAAACAGGAGCGTGCGCTCCAACCTGTCACCTTCCAATGGCTAGATTCATGTAGCCCGTGAACTCAATCACTACGAAACCGGTCTGACAGGCAGTATTCAGTCGCCACACACGCTAAACTGTGCGCGTTTTTATTCCCCTTCTTCGGAGCTCTCCATGTCCCGCGTTACCCTGAGTCGCTATCTGATTGAGCAGACCCGCAGCAACAACACCCCTGCCGATCTGCGCTTCCTTATCGAAGTGGTGGCGCGTGCGTGCAAGGAAATCAGCCATGCCGTTTCCAAGGGCGCCCTGGGTGGCGTACTCGGCAGCATGGGCACTGAGAACGTCCAGGGCGAAGTGCAGAAGAAGCTGGACGTGATGTCCAACGAGATCCTGCTCGAAGCCAACGAATGGGGCGGTCACCTGGCCGGCATGGCGTCCGAAGAAATGGACAACGCCTACCAGATCCCGGGCAAATACCCGAAAGGCGCATACCTGCTGGTATTCGACCCACTGGACGGCTCGTCGAACATCGACATCAACGCACCGGTCGGCACCATCTTCTCGGTACTGCGTTGCCCGAACGAATACCTGAGCCAGAACGAAGCCCTGAACGAGAAGGCCTTCCTGCAGCCCGGCACTCAACAGGTTGCCGCCGGTTACGCCATTTACGGCCCGCAGACCATGCTGGTCCTGACCTTGGGCGACGGCGTCAAAGGCTTCACCCTGGACCGCGAAATGGGCAGCTTCGTACTCAGCCACGAAGACATCAAGATCCCGGAATCCACCCAGGAATTCGCGATCAACATGTCCAACCAGCGCCACTGGGAAGCCCCGGTCAAACGCTACGTCGAAGAACTGCTGGCCGGTGAAGAAGGCCCGCTGAAGAAGAACTACAACATGCGCTGGGTGGCCGCGATGGTCGCCGATGTGCACCGCATCCTGACCCGCGGCGGCCTGTTCATGTACCCACGTGACGCCCGCGAGCCCTCCAAGCCGGGCAAGCTGCGCCTGATGTACGAAGCCAACCCGATGTCGTTCCTGGTCGAACAGGCAGGCGGCGCGTCCACCGACGGCCACCAGCGCATCCTCGACATTCAGCCTGAAGGCCTGCACCAGCGTGTGGCGGTATTCCTGGGCTCGAAGGAAGAAGTGGAACGCGCGACCTCGTACCACAAGGAATAACCGATCATGAGTGCGCCCTGGCAGCCGCTTCTGGACTGGTGGTTCGGATCAGCCGAATCACCGACCGAGGCTGCCAAGGCAAAAAACGCGCTCTGGTTCGGCAAGAAGAAATCCCAGGACACCGACGCGCAGCATCGCTTTGGTGGTCTGGTACAGCAGGCCCTGAACGGCAAGTTGTCCGAATGGACCGCAACGCCGCAGGGCTGGCTGGCGCTGGTGCTGTTGCTCGATCAACTGCCGCGCATGATTTTCCGCGACACCCCCCAATCCTATTCCGGCGACAAACGCGCTCAGGAGCTGGTCAACCATGGCCTGAAACTGGAACGCGATCTGGCGCTGACGCCGCTGCAACGCACCTTCATTTATCTGGTGCTCGAACACACCGAAAACATCGACGCACAAGACGAAGCCATCCGCCGCTTCACCGCCCTTCTCCCCCTGCTGCCCGCCACCGATCGCGAATTCTTCACCCAGACGCTGGAGTACGCGAAGAAGCATCGCGTGGTGATCGAAAGATTTGGGCGATTCCCTCATCGTAATGAGGTGCTGGGCAGGGCTTCTACGCAGGAGGAAGTGGAGTTTTTGAAGGGGCTTGGGTCGCGGTTTTGAAGGCGAACAGTTCCGCCCTGTGGGAGCCAATTCATTCGCGATTCGTTATTGCAGCCGACACAAATGTATTGGATGTACGGGCCTCTCGTCGGAATGCCGCCCAGAATGAATTCGCTCCCACAGGGGTCAGGGTATATCCGACCAGACGTTTGTATTCCCCCATCACGGAACCAGACCCACCCTTTTCTCTTCTAAGCTGTCGGCAGGATGTCCGCTGACGCCGCCCCCTCTCGATCCAGGAGCTTGATCCATGTTTTTGCGTTCACTCGCGTTGCTGTCGTTCTGCGTGCTGCTGGCCGCGTGCAGCAAGATCAATCAGGAAAACTACTCGAAAATTTCGGCAGGCATGTCCAAGGCAGAGATCGAACAACTGCTCGGCAGCCCGACCGAATGCTCTGGGGCGCTGGGGATGTCGAGCTGCACCTGGGGCGATCAGAAGACCTTTATCAGCGTTCAATATGCTGCCGACAAGGTCGTGCTGTATTCGGGTCAGGGGCTGAAATGAACGTCGGTCGAGTGGGTCGAGTGATGCGTATTGCAGCGGTGGCGGTGGCGGCGGTATGGCTGAGCGCTTGTGCGGTGACTCCGGAAGGTGAATCCATGGCTCCACGAACGGTCGACCATGTCGATCTGAAGCGCTATCAGGGCACCTGGTATGAGCTGGCGCGCATGCCGATGTTCTTCCAGCGCAACTGCGCGCAATCAGAAGCGCACTACACACTCATGGACGACGGCAACATCGCCGTGACCAACCGCTGCCGCACCCTGGGAGGCAAGTGGGAAGAGGCCACAGGAACGGCGTCACCCCAAGTTCAGGGCAAGACCGACAAGCTGTGGGTGGTGTTCGACAACGGGTTCTCGCGGTTGCTGCCGGGTGTCGCCAAGGGCAACTATTGGGTGCTGTACGTGAGCGACGACTACAGGGTCGCGCTGGTCGGCAACCCGAATCGCAAGTACCTGTGGCTGCTGTCGCGCACGGCCCATGTATCGGAATCGGTGAAGAACGAGCTGCTGATGAAAGCGCAGCAGCAGGGGTATGACACCACCAAGCTGATCTGGCGGATTGAGGATTCAAAGATCGCCAAGGTGACTGACTGATGATCCATCTCTGTAAGAGCGAATTCATTGGCTCTGTCTGCGTAAAGTGTTGCTGGCAGCTAAGCTTGTAAAGTCGACATTCGTTTTCGGAGG
>NZ_JBWKWB010000007.1:0-250622 GCF_059421985.1 Pseudomonas sp. GW821-FHT02A11 | reverse complement strand
GCTTGAAGGCTGGAGTGTATTTCATGGTGGGCATCCCTTTGGTTGGACAGGGTGTCCAACTTTTGGGGGTCAGTTCACACCCTTGGTTACTTGGGGGTCTTTTCCAAGTAACTCGCCAGAGGCGAAACAGGCTGCGCCAGCAGCCTTCGCGGTGCAGCAGCCAGAAACGCGTTCTGACAAAACCGGGCCACCTAAATTTCCCCACCCAATCCTCGTTCCTACTCAACAGACGACCCGCATCGCTCGGGTCACCCGGATTTTCCGTCCCCACTGTTGAGGGGCTTTCCAGAGGACACTGGACATGACACAGGCAATCGCATCGGCTGTCGTTCACGATCTGATCGGCGTGGGTTTCGGCCCCTCCAACCTGGCATTGGCCATCGCCCTGCGCGAACACGCCGAGCGCCAGGGCGAGATGAATGTGCTGTTCCTCGACAAACAGAGCGACTACCGCTGGCATGGCAACACCCTGGTGACCCAGAGCGAACTGCAGATCTCCTTCCTCAAGGACCTCGTGACCCTGCGCAACCCCACCAGCCCGTACTCCTTCGTCAACTACCTGAAGACCCACGGCCGCCTGGTCGATTTCATCAATCTGGGCACCTTCTACCCCTGCCGCATGGAGTTCAACGATTACCTGCGTTGGGTCGCCGGGCATTTTCAAGAGCAGGCGCGCTACGGCGAAGAAGTGCTGAGCATCGAGCCAGTTCTGCACAAACAGCAGGTCGAGGCGCTGCGGGTGATTTCACGCGACGGGCAGGGCGCGCAACAGGTGCGCACTACCCGTTCGGTGGTGGTCAGCGCAGGGGGCACGCCGCGCATTCCCGAGCCGTTCAAACACCTGAAAGGCGACAGCCGCGTGTTCCACCATTCCCGTTATCTGGAGCGCATGGCCGCGCAGCCGGGCCAGTCGTTGCGGGTGGCGATCATCGGCAGCGGGCAGAGCGCGGCCGAGGCGTTCATCGATCTCAACGACAGCTTTCCGGCCGTGCAGGTGGACTGGATTCTGCGCGGCTCGGCGCTGAAACCGGCAGACGACAGCCCTTTCGTCAACGAAGTGTTCTCCCCGGAATTCACCGACCTGATTTACCAGCAAAACGCCGCCGAGCGCGAGCGTCTGATCAACGAGTACCAAAGCACCAACTATTCGGTGGTGGACCTGGACCTGATCGAGCGCATCTACGGGATTTTCTACCGGCAGAAAGTCTCCGGCATTCCCCGTCACGCGTTCCGCAGCCTGACCACGGTGGAGTGCGCCACAAGCCATGCGCACAGCATCGAGCTGGCCTTGCGCAGCACCGCCACCGGCGAGTTGGCCAGCCATCATTACGACGTGGTGATCCTGGCGACCGGGTACGAGCGGCAGATGCATCGCCAGTTGCTGGCGCCGCTGGCCGAGTACCTGGGCGACTACACCGTCGAGCGGGACTATCGTCTGGCCACCGACGAGCGCTGCAAAGCGGGCATCTACATGCAGGGTTTCTGTCAGGCCAGCCATGGTTTGAGCGACACACTGCTGTCGATCCTGCCGATCCGCGCCGACGAGATTGCCGCTTCCCTGTACGCCCACGACAAGCACCTTGCTCCGGCGCGCAGTGTGCTGGATCTGTTGTTGGCGACGGCGAGCTGATTCGTATCCCACAGATGCGAATCCCAACGGTCTTATTCATTTATCAGGAGCTCTCGTGATCATCGCCCGTCCATTTCCGCGTTTGTGCTTGAGCGCTCTGTTTCTCGGTCTGAGCCTTGCGGCTCAGGCGCGTGCTCAGGGCGGTGACGCCAGCGCTGACATCCGCCGCACCACTTTTGGCGTGCCGCATATTCTGGCCAGTGATGAGCGTGGCCTGGGCTACGGCATCGGCTATGCCTACGCCCAGGACAACCTGTGTCTGCTGGCCAATGAAGTGGTCACGGTCAACGGCGAGCGTTCGAGGTATTTCGGACCTGACAAGACGACCATCGAGCAGCAGTCGAACCTCACCAGCGATGTGTTCTTCAACTGGTTGAACACCCCCGAGGCTGTCGCTGGGTTCTGGAAGGCGCAGACCCCCGAGGTGCGGCAGCGCATCGAAGGCTACGTCGCTGGCTACAACCGCCTGCTGCAAGAGCGCAAGGCCACTGGCCTGCCCGAGCAGTGTCAGGCGGCCTGGGTACGCCCCATTACGCCGCAGGACCTGATCAAGCTGACCCGACGCCTGCTGGCTGAAGGCGGGGCAGGGCAGTTTGCCGAGGCCTTGGCCGCAGCGACGCCGCCTCGGGCCCTGGCGCAAGGCGCTCAAGCGGGTGACAGCTTTCAACTGGCCGCCGGGCGCATGCAGCGTTTCGCCCTGGATCGCGGCAGCAACGGCGTGGCGATCGGTCGTGACCGTTCGTTCAACGGTCGCGGCATGTTGCTGGCCAACCCGCATTTCCCCTGGGTCGGCGGCATGCGTTTTTATCAGATGCACCTGACCATTCCCGGCAAGCTCGACGTCATGGGCGCGGCGTTGCCGGGTTTGCCGGTGATCAATATCGGCTTCAGCCGTCATCTGGCCTGGACCCACACCGTCGACACTTCCCGCCATTTCACGCTCTACCGTCTGGCCCTGGACCCGAAGGACCCAACCCGCTACCTGCTCGACGGCAAGTCCGTGGCGATGACCAAACGCGACGTGACCGTGCAGGCCAGGCAGCCCGATGGCAGCCTCAAGGCGCAGACGCACACGGTCTACAGTTCGGTGTTCGGGCCGGTGGTGCAGTGGCCGGGCAAGCTGGACTGGAATCGCGAGGTGGCGTTCAGCCTCAAGGATGCCAATCAAGACAATACCCGCGTGTTGCAGCAGTGGTACGCGATGAATCGCGCCGATTCGCTGAAGTCCTTCGAAGACTCCGTGCACAAGATTCAGGGCATTCCCTGGGTCAACACGCTGGCGGCCGACGATCAGGGCCAGACCCTGTACATGAACCAGTCGGTGGTGCCTTATGTGGACGCCGACACACTCAAGCGATGCAGCGATCCGCGCGCCGGTCTTGAGTTGGTTCTGCTGGACGGGTCGCGCAGCGCCTGCGCCTGGAGCGTGGCTGCCGACAGCGCACAGAAGGGCATTTTTCCGGCGAGCCAATTGCCGCAGCTGCATCGCACGGACTTCGTGCAGAACTCCAACGATTCGGCGTGGATGGTCAACCCGGCTGCGCCGCTGACCGGTTACTCACCCATCATCAGTCGCGACGGTCTGCCCCTGGGCCAGCGTGCCCGTTTCGCCCTCGGGCGCCTGGAAGACCTGCAGAAAACCGCCAAGGTTCATGCCCAGGATCTGCAGCACATGGTGATGGACGATCAGGTGTATCTGGCCAGCGACACCCTCCCGGATTTGCTGCAGGTCTGCGCGGGCGACCTGGGGGCGGACGCCGCGGCCTTAAAGACGGTGTGCAGCAGCTTGAAGGACTGGGATCGCAGCGCCAATCTGCAGGCCGGGCTGGGGCTCGTGCACTTCGAGAACGTGATGCAGGCCTTGCTGGAAGAAGAGGGCATCTGGCGCATAGCGTTCGATCCTGCCGATCCGCAGCACACGCCACGGGGCTTGAACATCGAGCAGCCGACCGTGGCCGATGCCGTGCGCAAGGCGATGCTGGCCTCGGCTACCGACGTGGCCCAGCGCGGGCTCGATGGCAACAGCCGCTGGGGAGATATTCAGGTCTTCGATGGCGGCGGCAAAGCCACCCCCATCCACGGTGGTCCAGGGTCGTTGGGCGTGTACAACGCCATTCAAAGCGTGGCGGGTGAAGGGGGCAAGCGCGAGGTGGTCAGCGGCAGCAGTTACCTGCAAGTGGTGACGTTCGATGAATCGGGGCCGCAGGCTCAGGGGCTGTTGGCGTTTTCTCTGTCCAGTGACCCTGCTTCCGCGCATTCACGGGACCAGACCGAGGCCTTTTCGCGCAAGCAGTGGGCGCCGTTACCGTTTACCGACGCGCAGATCAAGGCCGATGCCCACTACCAATCCCAAGTCATCCGCGAAACGGACCCAGTCACGCCCAAGGGCGCGGGCCTGGCGAAGAACGAGCGGTAAAAGCTGAGAAGGGCAGGCGTGGTCTGGATGACGTGCCTGTTCAGCCGTTGAGCGCTTATCGGCTCGCGGAATTGATCACCGGGTTGCCATCGCGGCTCTTGCTCAGGGTCACCGGCAGCACTTTCGGCAGGGACGCCACCAGGTCCTTGACGGCCGAGGTGTTGTAGACGCCCCCCAGGCGAATCTTGCCGGTGGCGGCATCGCCCAGCAGCACCGGGGTGTCCAGGTACCGGTTGATCAGCGGCAGGGCGTCGACCAGCGCGAGGTTGTCGATCACCAGCTTGCCGCCGCGCCAGGCCAGGCTCGAATCGTTGCTGTAGGTCTGTCTGATCTGCGGCTCATAGTCGCCGCTCTTGTAGGACGCCTGCATGCCAGGGTCCAGGCGATAGCCTTCACGGGCACGGTCGGTGGTGACCAGCACCGAGCCTTCCAGCAGCGTCACGCGCACCTGATCCTGATACATCCACACGTTGAACTGGGTGCCGGTGACGCGCACCTGGCCTTCGGCGGCCTTGACCACGAACGGGTGTTCGGTGGAGTGGCTGACTGCAAAAAACGCCTCGCCTTTTTTCAGGCTGACCCGACGTTGATCCTTGTAGTTGGCGTAGGTCAGTTCAGTGCCCAGGTTGAGCTGCACCTGGGTGCCGTCGGACAGAGTCACCTGACGGGTCTGATCGGTGCTTTCGTAACGCTGATAGCTGCTCGGCAGCCAGCCCATGTTCCAGCCTGCGTAGCCTGCCAGCGGAATCGCCAGCAGGCTGATCGCGGCGGCCATGCCGTAGCCTGCCCAAGGGCGACGTGGCGCTGGAGCTGTGCGGGCAACAGGGGCAGGGCGGGAAACGGGGATGGGTGTGACCGGGTTGGCGGCCGGGGCGGGCGCCTCAGGCAGAGCAGGGCGAGGCAGGTGGTCTGCGACCTCCCAGATGTCGAGCATGGCCTCGTATTCGGCGGCGTGCAGCGGGTCTGCGGCCAGCCATTTGGCGAACGCTTGCCGCTCTTGATCCGTGCAATCGTCCTCGTGCAGACGCATGCACCAGTGCGCGGCGGCATCGGTGGCGTCATCGGAGGGCGCTGGGAAATCTGGTCTGTGCATTGAGTCGTCCTGGTTGCCGGCATTCTACCCGTCAACAGGGTGGGCGAACAGGCCGTTATGGCAAATGCGTATCATCCAGTTCGCGCGTTATAGGTTCTTCAGCATGGCCCAGAACGACGCGCCGACGCCGGTCATGCTTTCCCCGGCAATCAGCCCCGCAGCCACGGTAATGGCGAAACGTTCGGTGACCTTCGGCCAGCGCACACTCACCAGCCAGGTGAGCACGGCACCCAGCGACATCATGACCGAAGTGGACGCCGGCAGGACAAACGCCAGCCCCAGTGCCGCGGCGCTGGGCAGGTAGCGGATCAGGCGTTTGCCCAGCAGGCTGTCGAGCACTCCAAGCAGCACGCCGACAAGCCCCGCGACCAGAATGGCCCAACGCACCTCCGGTGACAGCGCGCCCAGGCCGTGGGCCAGGGTCTGCGCCACGGCTTTCCAGGTGGCGACCGCAGGCGCTGGCCATTCTTCGGTGAGCAGCATGGACTTGGGATCGGGAATCAGCGCCATGTACACCACTACGCCGACGATGCTGCCGATGAAAATACCGATGCATTGAGCGATGGCCTGTTTTCTCGGGGTGGCGCCGATGACCAAGCCCACCTTGAAGTCATTCATCAGGTCGGTGCTCTGGCCCGCCGCGCCGCCTGCGGTATTGGCGCTCATCAGGTTGATCGCCGTCTGACCCGGCGCGACCAGGCCGAAGGTCAGCTGAGACAGCTTGCCGATGGCGCCAATGGGCGCAATTCCGGTGGCGCCCACAACCCGCGCCGCTACCACTGCCAGGCAGATCGCCAGCGGGATCGACAACAACGCCATCCACAGCTCGATGCCAAACAGCAACGATTGCAGGCTGACCACCAAAAGGATCGACAACACCAACCCGACCGCAGGTGCGACGGCCAGCGTCGAGCGATCGAAAGCGCGATTGCTTTTGGTCCGCTTGGGCGTCCTGAACAGCTGGAACGCCAGCGAAGCCAGGGTCGAACTCACCATTAGGCTCACGCCGGGCCAGAGCAGCCAACCCACCAGCGGGGCGAATTGCGGGCCGTTGCCGGATGCATGAACCAGCCCGCGAGACAGCAGCCACGGCGCCAGACAACCCCAGGCCAGCACGGCGCCGAGCAGCAGGCTCAACCCCACGCGAATGCCGATGATGCCGCCGAAACCGATCAGCAACAGCGACGGGTCGGCGGTGAACGTCAGGCGTTCGAGCTGTGCCGTCGGTGCCCAGCGCGGGATGCTCCAGAGGAATTCGTCGACCCACTTGACCAGCCCCGACAGCAGGGCGGCGCTGAACAGCACGCGAATCCGCACCACCGCTTCGCGACCGTGCCTGTAGATGTGCTGCAGCGTTTCCAGGGTCGCCATGCCTTCGGGAAACTTCAGGGCGTCATCGTTGAGCAGGGCGGGGCGCAGGTACCAGGCGATCCAGATGCCGAGAAAACTGACCGAAAATACCCAGGCCATCATCGGCACCGCGTCCAGTTGCTCGCCGGTCAGCAAGGTGAAGGCCGGGATAGGCGCGACCAGCCCACCCGATATGATCGATGCCGCCGCTGAGGCCACGGTCTGGTTGATGTTGCTTTCGTGCAGCGT
Organism: Pseudomonas sp. GW821-FHT02A11; assembly: GCF_059421985.1. Classification (NCBI taxonomy): domain Bacteria; kingdom Pseudomonadati; phylum Pseudomonadota; class Gammaproteobacteria; order Pseudomonadales; family Pseudomonadaceae; genus Pseudomonas; species Pseudomonas sp. GW821-FHT02A11. The sequence continues at coordinate 243,884 of NZ_JBWKWB010000007.1, read as the reverse complement.
CCATGACGGCTGGCCCTTGAAGCGCCTGATCAACGCCTGCCACGCGCCGAAGCCCACCAGCAGGGCAATGATCGACATGTTGAACGACCAGCCGATTTTCAACCCTGCATAGACGTTGGAGGGGGTCAGCAGGATGCCCAGCAGCACACCGGTGAGCACGGCGCGCAGGCTCAATTCCCGTTCGACACGCATCGCAGTAGAGGTGACTGAAGTGGTCGTGGCTGAGTAACGGCCCATGGCAGCTCCTGTGCAGTCAGCCGCACACGCGACCTGAACAATGAGCCCCTGAGGCGCGGAAGGTTCAGCTTAGTGACCTGCGGGCCGATTCAGCATCCGTTGTAGGCGGGCAAGCAGGGTGAGGTAGGAATTATGTGAAGCGTCTGTAAGGACAAACCTACATTTTGAGCGACTGCTAATAGTAATAATTAGCATTCGCTGATAAATTCGCCCGCTTTCAAGGCTGGGCCATGGAAGTGTGGGGGTCGAGATGCCATGGCCATCAACGGAGTGGGGAAGGAACGATGTCTGGCGATAACAAGATGGAATTCAGGGCAAGCAGCCTGGCCGTGATCATCGCTGCCCTGTGCAGCAATGGGGTCGCGTGGGCAGAAGATGCACCGGCGCGACCGGTCAAGGGATCAACCGTCGAGTTGCAGAACTCGGTAGTGTCGGGCGAGGCGCCGGTGGCTGAAACCGAAGTCGGCTACCAGGCCAAGAACAGCACCGCCGGCACCAAGACCAGCACGCCATTAGCGGAAACGCCGCGTTCTGTATCGGTAGTGACACGTCAGCGCATTCAGGATCAGGGATCGCAGACCCTCACCGACATTCTTGGCTACGTGCCGGGCATTTTCGCGCCACCGTTCGCGGTTGGCGATGGCCTGGCGGGGGATCTGTTTTCCATACGCGGCTACAACGCCACCGACTACGGTTACGGCCTGCTCAAAGACGGCCTGCGCCTGCAGGGCAACCGCTACGACACCACCACCGAGCCTTACGGCCTTGAGCGCACCGAAGTGTTCCGTGGCCCAAGCTCGATTCTTTACGGCGAAAACGCACCGGGCGGGCTGGTCAACCTGGTCAGCAAGCGCCCCACCGAAACCGCTCAGGGCGAGGCCAAATTCAGCTACGGCAGCAATAACCGTCGCCAGCTCGGCCTGGACGTGTCCGGCCCGCTGACCGACGACAAGCGCATTCTGGGACGCGTGGTCATGCTCGGCCGCAACGCCGACACCCAGGTCGATTCGGTGCCGGACGATCGACTTTACATCGCGCCGTCGATGACCTTCAACTTCGACGAAGACACTGCCTTGACGCTGCTGTCGTCCTACCAGCGCGGCCGCACCAAGCTGCTGCTGGGTTACCCGGCGGCGGGCACGTTGCTCAACAACGTCAACGGCAAGATCGGCAAGAGCCAGTTCAACGGCAACCCGGACTGGGACGACTTCGAGCGCGAAACCTGGACCCTGGGTTACGAGTTCAGCCATCAGCTCAATGAAAACTGGCAGTTCCGTCAGAACTCGCGCTACATGGAATCGCGTCTGGACCGTCACGAAACCTGGCCGAACAACCTGAACAACGCAGGTTTTGGCAGCAATCTGACCGCCACTTATTACGACCGCGACAACAAATCCATCGCCTATTCGGTCGACAACCAGTTCGAAGGCCACTTCACTTCCGGCGCATTGGAAAACACCGTTCTGCTGGGTGCCAGCTACGATCGCACCTCGTTCAACCAGGACTGGGCAGCGGGCTTCAGCGGCTCATTCAACGTGTTCAACCCGGTATTCCCCACGGGCAAACCGACGATGCTCGCCACGGTGCAGAACTCCCAGCTGGATCAACAGATGTACGGCCTCTACAGCCAGCTGCAGAGCAAGTACAACAACTGGATCTTCCTGCTGGGTGGTCGTCAGGACTTCGTCCACAGCATGTACCGCAACCGTGCCGGCACCACCAGCGGCTTTGCCGATCTGGACGGCTGGGACCATCGCTTCAGCTGGCAGACAGGCTTGATGTACCAGTTCGACAACGGCATCTCGCCTTACGTCAGCTACTCGACCGCGTTCACCCCGGTGCAGCAGTCCTCGCAGCCCAACGGCGAACTGCTCGACCCGATCTTGAGCCACCAATACGAAGCCGGTGTGAAGTACGAGCCCAAGGGCTGGAACACCACCTTCAGCGCGGCAGTCTTCCAGCTGACCAAAACCCACGACGTGGTCGCCGGTTCCAATGGCTTCAGTGAGCAGGTGGGCGAGAGCGAATCCAAGGGTATCGAGCTTGAGGCCAACAGCGACATCACCCAAAACCTCAGCCTGACGGCGTCCTACACCTACACCGATGCGCGGGTCACCAGGGATGCACCGGGTTCGTTGTTCGAGGACCACCAGTTGACCGGCATTCCGCGCAACCAGGCCTCCGGCTGGGCGACTTACCGCTTCCTCGACGGCCCATTGAGTGGCCTGCGTGTGGGCGGTGGCGTGCGTTACTTCGACAACACCTTCGCGTATACCGCGCCGACCTTGTACGGCAGATTGACCACCGGCGACGTGACCTTGGTCGATGCGCTGGTCGGGTACGACATCGACAAACACTGGTCGGTGGATGTGAACGCCAAGAACCTGTTCGACAAGGAATACGTCAGCGGCTGCAACAACGCCGGGCGTTGCTATTGGGGTGAAGAGCGTACTGTGATGGGGACTGTGGCGTTTCGTTGGTAAACGTCGGCATGTGAAAAAGGGCAGGCACGGTCAACGTGCCTGCCCTTTTTTATGGCGCGGCTCAGACATCCGTCGAGCGCGTCACCTCTTCCCACGCCGCAATCTCGGCCTGCAACTGGTCCAGCTTGTCGCGCACCAGCTTCAGTGCATCGCTGCCCAGCAGCAGGTGTGCAGGGGGGGCTTCGCTGGCGATCAGCGTGAGGATCGCATTGGCGGCCTTCACAGGATCACCGGGTTGCTTGCCGCTGCGTTCCTCGCGGGCCTTGCGAATCGGGTCGAAGCTCTCGTCGTAATCGGCGATCTGCCGAGGCGAGCGCTGCATCGAGCGGCCTGCCCAATCGGTGCGAAAGCCCCCCGGTGCCACGGCGGTGACAAAGACGTTGAAGGGTTTCAACTCCTTGCCCAGCGACTCGGAAATGCCTTCGAGGGCGAACTTGCTGCCGTGGTAGAACGAGATCCCCGGCAGGGTGATGAAGCCGCCCATGGAGGTGATGTTGATGATGTGCCCGCTGCGGCGTTGACGAAACAGCGGCACGAACGCCTTGGTGATCGCCACGGCGCCGAACACGTTGACGTCGAACTGGTGACGCAGCTCGTCCAGGGTCGACTCTTCGAACACCCCTTCATGGCCGTAGCCGGCGTTGTTGACCAGCACGTCCACCGGGCCGAAGGCGGTGTCCACGTCGTTGACCACGGTGTCGATGGCGGCAAATTCGGTGACGTCCAGCAGCACGCCATGGGCGCGACCCGGGGCCTGGGCTTCGAAGCTTTCAATGGCCTTTTGGTCGCGCAGGGTGCCGATGACTTTGTGTCCCGCCGCAAGCGCCTGGGCCGCCAGTGCTTTGCCGAAGCCGCTGCTGACGCCGGTGATGAACAGGGTTTTTGTCGTGCTCATGTCGTTTCCTCATGAAGCGTGATGCCGTGGCTTGAAGTCCCCATGGTAGGAATACAAGACCAGAAATCGATCACCCAGTTCTACGCGATGCTTGCCTGATTCTGCCGTGGGATGGCTGCGAGCTACCTGTAGGAGCTCACGAGCCGTGCGAGGCAGCGATCTGGCGCGAAGCGGCGGCCAATACGGACACTTCGGTGAGTCAGGCACACCTCAGGTTTCAGGGTTTACGACTGCTTCGCAGCCGATCGCTGCCTCGCGTGGCTCGTGAGCTCCTACAGGGTTATGTGGTGCTGGGTTTTGTGTTGACTGTCGGACCTTGGTTCAGACACGAGAATTGGCAGTATTTTTCGTCACCAACCGCAACCCGCTGGCAATGCTGCCCACCGCCGCAAACCCTGCGCCGATGCTCAATGCCAACACCGGGCCGTGGGTATTGGAAATCCCGAAGCTCAACGCCACCAGCGCAGCACCCGTGGCCTGGCCGATCAGGCGTGCCGTGGCGATGGTGCCGCTGGCGCCGCTGGCACGTTCCTTTGGCGCACTGGTCATCAGTGCTTTCTGGTTGGGCGCCTGGAAGAAGCCGAAACCGATACCGCACAAAATCATCCGCGCACCGATGGACAACACGCTGGCGTCCGCTGGCATGGTCGCCAGGGAAATCATGCCAATGCACAACATCGCAAGCCCTATCCCGCCCAGCAGCCCTGGCGGATAACGGTCGGACATGCGCCCGGCAAACGGCGCGATCATTGCCACCACCACCGACCACGGCGTCATCAGAAAGCCGGTCTGCACCGGGTCGCGGCCCAGCGTGGTTTCAAAGAAGAACGGCAGCGACACGAATGCCAAGCCCTGGGTCGCGAACGAACAGAACGCGGTCAGGGCCGACAGGGCGAACATCGGGCGCTTGAGCAAGTCCAGCGGGAACATCGGCGCCGGATGCCCGGCTTCGCGCCTGAGCATCGCCGCGCCACCGACGAGGAAAACCGCCAGCGCAATCAACACGCTGCTCATCGAGCCCAGTTGCGCAGCCTGGCTCAGGGCGAAGATGAGCGCGCCAAAGGTGATGACGTTGAGCATTGCGGTCGTGCGGTCGAAGGTCAGGCTGCCAGGCTTGGTCGCCGGCAGCGAGTTCCAGGCGAACACCAGGGCGAACAGGCCGATGGGCAGATTGATCGCGAACAGCCATGGCCAATGGGCCACCGACAACACCAGCGAAGCGATGGTCGGGCCGATGGAAAACGACGTGCCGACCACCAGGGCGTTCATGCCCAGTCCTCGGCCAAGGCGTTCGTGGGGGAAGATCGAACTGATCAACCCGGCGTTGACGCTCATGATCGCGCTGGCGCCGATGCCTTGCAGCACGCGGGCGATGGTCAGGGTCGGCAACGACCAGGAAAACGTACACAGCGCCGACGACACCACGAACAGAATCAAACCGCCCAGGTACACCTTGCGTTGCCCCAACACGCCACCCAACGCTGCGAAGGGCAGCAGCGTGGCGACTGCAGCGAGCTGGTAGGCGTTGATGATCCATACCGATGCGGCGGGGGAGGCGTTGAGGTCGGCGGCGATGGCGGGCAGAGCGGTGTTGGCGATGGCCGTGTCGAGAGTCGCCAAGGCGATGGACAGCAGAATCGCGACCATGCCGCGAAATTCACGAGGGGTGAGCTTATCGTTGACGCGGGGGGAATCCTGAAGGGTGGGCTGGACCATTATCGACAACGCTCCGGGGAAAACTGCAGGCGGATCTGCAAGTACAGACGAAAGCGTGATGGTGCCGGTTTGTTAGGTTGCTATGCAATGGACAGAGCGGAGGAATTGGAGCGGATTTTTGGATGATTCACCTGAGACAGTGACAACGCAGGAACCTGTGAGAGCGAGTTCATTCGCGAGGGGCCGGTACATCCAAGCAATAGCTTGCGGCTGTACATGCGTCTTGCGAATGAATTCGCTCCCACAGGGCCTGAATCACGGTTTAGCCGCCAGCCGTATCAATATCCCGATCCGTATCTCCGGTCTGATTTTCTTCCTTGGTTGTATCGGGTGACTCCTGCTCTTCAGGCTCGAAATCCGGGGTAAAACTGTTGTTCCCCGAGCGATTGCCATCGTTGGCCTGACTCTGGGCGCCATGATTGTCCTGGCTTTGCGCACCGGTGGCCTGATCCTGCTTCTGGCCCATGCTGTTGTCCGGCGTGTCCGGATCGATGGCAGGGTCGTGGCGTTCGCCAGGTTGCTGATTGTCTTGGGTAGCCATATGCACCTCTTCTCAATGCCCGATTGTTGGGCTTGTTGATATCGAGGGCAGTGCGGCGCAGGGGTTCGATGAATCTGCTGAGCGGTTGTCAGCTGTCGCGATAGGCGCCGGTGACCGGCAGGCGGCTGCCCAGGCGATAGCGCGAGGAGGGGTGAACCAGGCGTACATAAGTGACCACGCGCCCGCTGTTCCAGGTGCGGCGCATCAGCACCAGACACGGCTCGCCGGGGTCGATCTGCAGGTGCTTGCGTTCGTCGGCAGAAGGGTGGCTGGCTTCGACGATATGCTCCATTTCATCGGGCTGGATGATCTGCAAAAGGTAACGCGCCGACTGCAACTGATCGCCGAACGGCTGCTGGAGAAACTCCGGCGCGGTCTGCGGATTGACGTAACGGTCCTCCAGTTGCACGGCCACGTCGTCTTCATAGTGCACGCAGAGCAGATGAAAAACCGACGCCCCGGTGGTCAGCGACAGGGCCGAGGCAATGGGCATCGACGCCGACTCCCGGGCCAGATGCAGTACCTGACAGCGATAGCGGTGGCCGCGCGCAAGGATTTCGTCGGCGATGTTGGTGATGTGCAGCAGGTTCGATTGCGGCTTGCTCTCAGCGACGAACGTCCCGACTCCAGACACCCGCAGCAGCCGGCCTTCTTCGGTCAGCTCGCGCAGGGCCCGGTTGACGGTCATGCGCGACATGCCCAGCTCCAGCACCAGACGGTTTTCCGAAGGAATCAAGTCGCCCGGCTTCCATTCCCCGGACACCAGCTTGCCTTGTACGAAATCCTTGGCCTGGCGATACAGGGCCTGTGGTGCAGGCTTGTCCATCGTTGACCTCCTGACGCGTTACTTTGTAAGAGCGCGCTTGCCCGCGATGGCGATTTGTCTGCAACGCATATGTTGACTCACACCCCGCGGTCGCGGGCAAGCGCGCTCCTACAGGTGCAGTGTCTACGCTTTTGCGTCCTGCCAGAACGCATTGCGGTCCAGGTAATTCTGCAAAAACTGCTGCAGACGCGGCTGTTCGGCGTTGTGGAAAATCTGCTGCGGCGTGCCCCGGGCGACCACTTCACCCTGATCGAGAAAGATCACCGAATCGGCCACCTGCGCCGCAAAGCCCATTTCGTGGGTCACCACGACCATGGTCATGCCTTCTTTGGCCAGGGTCTTCATCACCTGCAGCACTTCGCCGACCAGCTCCGGGTCCAGCGCCGAGGTCGGTTCGTCGAACAGCATGATGTGCGGCTCCATCGCCAGTGCCCGTGCAATCGCTACGCGCTGCTGCTGACCGCCGGACAGCTGCGCCGGATACGCATTGGCCTTGTGCGCCAAACCGACCTTTTCCAGCATCGCCAGGCCGCGTTTGTCGGCTTCTTCAGCAGACAGCTTGCGCACTCGACGCAGCGCTTCGCAGACGTTGCCGATGGCGGTCATGTGCGGCCACAGGTTGAACTGCTGGAAGACCATGCCGACGTTGCGCCGCACGTGATTGATCTGCGATTGCGGCGCGCGGCGATGACCCTTGTCGGTGTTCTGCCAGCCGAGCAACTGGCCTTCGATGTGGATCTGGCCTTCGTCATATTCCTCAAGAAACGCCATGCTGCGCAGCAACGTGCTCTTGCCCGAACCGGACGGGCCGATCAGACACACCACTTCCGAGCGCCGCACCTGCAGGTCGATGCCCTTGAGCACGCGCAGGTTGCCGAAGCTTTTGCCGACCTTATTCAGCGTCAGAATGGTGGGCTGCTCGCTGGGCGCTGTTGCCGAAGTCTTCATGCTTTCACCTTGTTTCTCGCGTGTAGTGGCGGACACGGCGCCGCTGGGAATCTGGAAACTGTTCATCGCGGTTGCCTGTTCATGAAGCGGCCGACACGACTTTCCAGGAACATGCCCAGCCGCGAGCACAGTTCCACCAGGATCAGATAGCCGATGCATAGCATCAGCAGGGTCTCGACGAAGGCGAAGGTTTGCGAACCGATGCCGGTCAGCACCATGGTCAGCTCAGGAATGGTGATGATCGACAGCACGGCGGTTTCCTTGCACAGCACGGTAATCATGTTGATCAGCGCCGGGAGGATGATCACCAGCATCTGCGGCACCTGAATGCGCCAGATGCATTGCAGGCGGGTGATGCCCAGGCAGTCCGCGGCCTCCAACTGACCACGGGCAACCGATTCGAAACCGGAACGGAAGATTTCGGCGAAGTACACGCTGCCGTACACGCCCAGCCCGAGGATGCCCGCCGGGATGGGGTCCAGGCTCAGGCCGAACGATGGGCCGCCGTAATACACCAGAAACAGCTGAACCAGAAACGGCGTGCTGCGGATCACTTCGATGAACACCCGCAGCGGCGCGCGCACAAAACTGTTGCCGAAGACCTGGGCGATGGCGATCAGCATGCCCAAGGCGATGCCGAGCACCACGCCGCTGCTCCAGGTGCCGAGCGTGACGAGAAACCCCGAACCGATCTCGCCCAGGTGGTCGGTGATGATGGTCGGGTCGAAGATCATGCGCCTTGCTCCTTCAAGCGACGTTCCAGCACGCCGCCGACATACGCCAGCGGGATGTTGATCAGGCAATAGAAGCCGGCCAGCATCAGGTAATCCTGCACGAACATATAGTCGCTGGCGGCGAGGTTCTGCGCGGTGCGGGTGAGGTCGGCCAGGCCCACTACCGAGACCAGCGACGAAGCTTTGATCAGCAGGATCATTTCATTGACCAGCGCCGGCAGGGTCAGGCGCACGGCCTGGGGCACGCGAATGCGCACCAGCATCTGGGTGGCGCTCAGGCCCAGTAATCCTGCGGCCTCCAGTTGCCCGCCGGGAATCGCCAGAAACCCGCCCCGCAGGATCTCGGCGGTGTAGGCGCCTGCCGCCAGCGACAGGCCGATGACCGCCGCGACGGTGGGTGAGACATTGGGCAGGCCGATGCGCGGCAGGAAGTAATAGATGAACAGCAGTTGCACCAGCAGCGGGATCCCGCGGAACACGAAGATGTAGGCGCCGCCCAGGCGGCGGAGCAGGGGAATCGGCGACAGACGCAACGCACCGACGATCACGCCGATGACGAACCCGATCGCCAGCGCGACGATGGAAACCTGCAACGTCACCCACAGGGCGCCAAGCAGTAACGGTGCGTTTTGCTGCAGCAAGGGCCAATCGAACACGGTGTGACTCCAGCTTTGGATCGGTGCAAGTTCGAACGATGTATTCAGATACGGTGAAGATGGGCCGAGAGGTATCCCGGTTTTCCAAGGGAGACCCAATCCCCTGTGGGATCGAATTCATTCGCGATGGGCCGGTACATCCGAAACATTTCTGTCGGTTGTACCTACGTCTCGCGAATGAATTCGCTCCCATAGGTGCGTTGCAGGGCTTACCAGGTCGGCTCGAAATCACCCTTGGGCACGTCCATCTCGGCGCCCAGCCATTTCTTCTGCAGGGCAGCCAGGCGGCCGTCGTCGTGCATCTTGGTCACGGCGGCGTCAAGCGCTGCGATCAGGCTGTCGGCATCGGCGTCCTTGCGGCCCAGGTAGGCAAAGTAGGACTTCTTGCCGAACGGCGGCTGGACCACCTTGTACAGATTGGCCTTCTGCGCGGCGACGAAGGAGATGTTCGGCAGCGAGTTGGCCACCGCGACGATGCGCTTGGCGGCCAGGTCGGCGTAGGCCTGGTTGTTGTCGACGTATTCGCGAATGGTGACCTTATCAGGCAGTGTCGCGGCGAAGGTTTTCAGCTCTTCGAGCTGCGCCGAGCCTTTACCGGCGCCGACGGTCTTGCCCGCGATGTCCTCAGGCTTGTTGATGCTGTCGTCCTTGGCGCCGACCATCAGCGCCACGGTGGCTTCGGCGATCGGCGAGACGAAGTGGTACCGCTCTTTACGCGCCTTGGTCACGATGATCGGACCGGCTACCACGTCGAATTTCTTCGCTTCCAGCCCCGGCAGCACGCTTGGCCACGGCAGGTCGAGGAACTTGATCTTCACCCCCAGTTCCTTGCCCAGCTCGGCGAACAGCTCGGCGTTCAGGCCTTGCTGTTTACCCGCCTCGAGAAAGTCGAACGGGGCGAACTGCATTTCCGTACCGACCACCAACTCGCCGGCTTTTTTCACGTCGGCCAACTGGTCGGCATGGGCCGCCATGGGCAACAGGGCGAGCGCGACAGCGATGCTCAGGCTCTTGAGGGTCTTGCTGAGCGTTTTTTCACCGAAACAGGAATCGAGTTGCATGGGTTACTCCTCATTCATCAGGTGCAGTGTTGTGTCGTCGTTGTGCTGGCATTTGGAGCAGAGAATGTGCAGTTAGCGTGCCATACCGGTATATACAACCGGCATGGGCTTTCAGCCGAGGATTTTCCCCGGATTGAGAATGCCTTTGGGGTCGAATGTGCGCTTGAGTTCGGCCATCGCCTGCAGCGCCTCATCGCTGACCGAGTGGTGCAGAAACTCGCGCTTGAGCAGGCCGATGCCGTGCTCGGCCGACACCGCGCCGCCCAACTCGCCCACCGCGCGATACACCAGGTCCTCGATGTCGAACACCGGCGCTGGCTGCGGCAGGCTATTGAGGTCGACGGTCAGGTGCAGGTTGCTGTCGCCGATGTGGCCGAAATACACACTGCGGTTGCCCGGCCAGCGCTGGTCCAGACGCGTGCGGCAGAGGTCGGCGAAGTCACCGATTTGGCCGATGGGCAGGCTGATGTCGAAGTTCAGCGGCGCCAGTCGTACCGGGAATTCGCCGGTGGCCTCGCGGATCTTCCACAGGCTGCGGGCCTGGGCATGGGACGTGGCGAGAATCGCATCGACCACTTCACCGGCCGCGATGGCCGCTTCCAGCGTTTGCTCCAGCACCTCGCTTGCAGCCGAGGACTCCAGCAGCACGTACAGCGGATGATGATCCGGCATCGGCGCCGCCGGGTTTTCCAGCCATGACACGCCCATGCGGAAGAAGTCCTGCCACATCAGCTCATAGGCCTGAGGGGTGCCGGTACTGCGCTGCAGACGCCGTAGAAAAGCGACAGCGCTGGCGTAATCGGGCAGGGCGCAGAGCAGGGTGGTGGTCTGGCCGGGCTGCGGCGCTATCTTCAACACCGCGCGGGTAATCACCCCAAGGGTGCCTTCGCTGCCGATGAAGCACTGTTTTAGGTCATAGCCGCAGTTGTTCTTGATCATCTTGTTCATCAGGTTGAGCACGCGACCATCGGCCAGCACCACTTCCAGGCCCAGCACCAGATCGCGGGTCATGCCGTAGCGAATCACTGCGTTACCCCCGGCATTGGTGGCGATGTTGCCGCCGATCTGACACGAACCCCGCGCGCCGAGATCCAGTGCGAACAGATAGCCCGCATCGGCGACGGCCTGCTGAATGGCTTGCAGCGTGGTGCCAGCCATGACGCTGACCGTGGCCGCAGCGACGTCGATTTCCTCGATGCCGCGCAAGCGCTCCAGCGACAGGGCGATGTCCGAAGCCCGCGGCACGGCGCCGCCAGCAAGACCGGTCATGCCACCCTGGGGCACTACCGACTGGCCTGCGTCGTTGCAGATGCGCAAGGCCGTGGCGACCTGGCGGGTGTCCTTGGGCAGCAACAGGGCGGCCGGGCAGGTCGGGGCGTGGCGGGTCCAGTCGCTGTAGTGACGCTGGTTGATGGCATCGCCGGTGAGCACCTGCGCCTCGCCCAAGGCCTCGCGTAACTGCTGGAGGGTGTGTTGCAGGTCGCTCATGAATTCAACTCACGGTAAGGGTGGCGTGCGCATTGGCGCTGGCACGCAATTGATTCAGATCCGGTTGACCGAGCAGGGTCAGGGCCAGGCGCATTTCATTGGTCAGCAGGTCCAGCGCATGACCGGCACCGGCCTGACCCCCCACCGCCACGCCATACAAGGTCGCGCGGCCCAGCAGCACGACGTCGGCGCCCAGCGCGCAGGCCTTGAGAATGTCGGTGCCACGACGGATGCCGCTGTCCAGCAGAACGCTCAGCTTGCCCTTGGTCACGGCTGCGATGGCGGGCAGGCAATCGAGAGAGGCCGGTACGCCGTCCAGTTGCCGGCCGCCGTGGTTGGTGACGACGATGCCATCGAGCCCCAGCTTTATGGATCGCTCAGCGTCCTGCGGGTGCATCACGCCCTTGAGCAACAGGCGATGGGGCCAGCGGTCGCGCAAGCGGGCGAGGAAGTCCCAGCTCAGGTGCTTTTCCATCTTCTCGCCAATGAAGTGCGCGGCGCCTGCGGCATTGCGCTGGTCGGCGGCCAGGTAGCGATCCAGATTGGCCATGCCTGGCATGCCGTGGGGCCATAGCGCCTGTTTGATCCAGCGTGGGTGACGCAGCACGTCGAGCTTGTTGCGCAGGCTCAATTGGCGGGGGCGGGCGAAGTTGCGTTTGTCCCATTCACGATTGCCCAACAGCACGGCGTCGGAGGTCAGCAGCAACGTGCGACACCCCACGGCCTCGGCGCGTTCGAGCAGGTCTTCCTGCACATGGGCATCGCTCATGCTGTACAGCTGAAACCACAGGTTGACGTCCGGCACGGCCGCGACGATCTGTTCAAGGGAGTTGGTCGACACCGTGCTCAAGGTAAACGGCAGGCCACGCTCGGTAGCGGCTCGGGCCAGATGAATGTCGGCGTCGCGGTGCAGCATGCCGTTGTAGCCGGTAGGGCCGATGGCCATCGGCAGCGGCAGCTCGCGCCCGAACAGGGTTCGGCGGGTGTCCGCTGTCTGCCAGGGAACCAGCGTGCGCGGCAGCAGGGTGATGTCGGCGAAGGCCTGACGATTGCGCGCCAGGGTCAGTTCTTCCTCGGCGCCCCCTTCCAGGTATTCACGGGCGAAATGCGGCAAACGCCGTCGGGCCATGTGGGCCAGTTCGGCAATGCTGTGAGCGCGCAAAAAGTCGTGACCGGTGTGATAGCGACGCATGGGAGTCCCTGAAGGAGCTGTATAGACAGCTGAGGCAAGATGCAGGCCAGTTCATGGCAATGGGTTATCTCGCGGCTCGGAATGGGACGGGGGTCTACCGGGCGGGCTGGATGTCACCAAAAGTTGCACCGAATGAGCCCGGCGTGCCCGCTGCTGGGGCGTGGGGAAACCGATTGTCGATTCACTATGCCGATCCCTGTGGGAGCTTCTGGAGCTGTGCGACAGTGGCGAAAGCGGTGTGTCAGGCAAGCCCCCTTCGCCACTGTCGCACAGCTCCAGAAGCTCCCACATTGTCGGTGTGCGGCTTCGCAAATGTGTGCGGCACACTAAATGCTTGACCCTGTCTATACAGCTTTCCTCCCTCACCGCCCAGGAGCCCCCATGACTGCCACTGCCAACCTTCCGCTGATCGACATGGCCGGTGTTCGCGAAGGCGACCAAGCGGCGTTGCTTCGCGCGGGTGAAGCGATTCGCAAGGTCTGCAGCGAGACCGGTTTTTTCTACATCATCAATCACGGCGTGCCGCAATCGGTGATCGACGCGGCGATGGCGGCGGCGAGAACCTTTTTTGCCCATCCCGCCGAGGTGAAGCGCCAGGTGGCGGTGAACAAACGCCATCGCGGCTGGCATGCGTTGGGCGGGGCGTTGATGTACGAGGCGACCAAGCCGGATTTCAAGGAGTTCTTCAGCATGGGGCTGGAGCTGCCGGAAGACGATCCGTGCGTGCTGGCGGGCGAAGCCTTGCGGGCCGAACCAGTGGCCGGACTTCATGCCCGAGCTGCGCGTGGCGCTGGATGCGTATTACGAGCAGATCGGTCTGGCGGGGGCGGATCTCTTGCGAGCAGTGGCGGTAGGACTGGGCATCGAGCCTGAATTCTTCGCGCCAAAATACGCCAAGCGTTTGCAGCGCACGCAGATGGTCTATTACCCGCCACATCCGCCGATGGCCGAGACGGATCAGTTCGGCGTGGCGCCGCACACCGATTACGGCTGCATCACGTTGCTGTATCAGGACAACAGCGGTGGGTTGCAGGTCAGGGAGTTGTCGAGCAACAGTTGGATCGATGCGACGCCGATCGAGGGCAGTCTGGTGGTCAATGTGGGGGATCTGTTGGCGCGCTGGTCAAACGACCGCTTCCGTTCGACTCTGCATCGGGTGATCAATAAGTCGGGGCACGAGCGGTATTCCATTGCGACCTTTTATGACCCCACCTACAGCGCCATGGTAGACCCGTGCGATCTGGGCATTGATCAAGCCACCAGCCTCTACCCGGCCATTGCAGCGGGGGCTTATATCTTGAAGCGGATTGATGATTCGATGGCTTATCGGAAGAAGGCGCAGTGATTTTTGCTTGGGTGTTGGGTGTTGGCGTTGAGATTGGGGGGTATATCCGTTATTTGGGGTGGCGCTTGTTGGCTCTGGCTAACGCCAGCTGTTTCGCCTCCAGCGAGTTACTTGGAAAAACACCCCAAGTAACCAAGGGTGTGAAATTTCGCGGATGAAGATCAAGAGCGAACGCTGATTTTGATTTGCCCCCGATCCCCTGTAGGAGCAGTCGGAGGTTACGACGGTCTGGGCCGCATCCGGACGAAAGCGGTGTGTCAGACAAAACATATGTGCCTGAAAGTCCCCATTCGCGGCCGTCGTAACCTCCGACTGCTCCTACAGTTAAAGCGTCAGACCCACATTTCGGGACATGCACAAAATCCTTGTAGCAGTCCGGCTTGCCGGCGGTGACGTCCGTGAAATCGCTGCCGCCGGCAAGCCGGACTGCTACAGAACAGCGCGCAAATCCCACGCTCTTGATTCAGTTTTTGATCTTCATACGCGATAGACCAGACGCCGCAACACGCGACTTGGGTGCAGGCCGAACGCAGGCGATGCGCAGTGGGCCAAGCCAGGAGCCAGGGCACTTGGTTAGTTGGTGTCTTTTCAAGTAACTCGCCGCAGGCGAAACGCTTCTGCCGTCAGGCAGAACCAAAGCAGCAATCTACAAACTCACTGCCTCACTCTAAAAAAACCTCAATGCATTCCCACTCAAGCAACCGTTCCCGAGTCTCATCATCAATCGAAAAAACCGACAGCCGAGGCTCGCCCTACAAACGTTCTGCGAAAGAGCTTAAGGGTCAGACGAGGCAGTCGACGTGCTGCTTGACGCTGCGGCGCACGTAATAGTTGAAAGCGGCGCTGTGGCGTTTGGGGCGCGATACCCAGTCGTGGGCTTCGTTACCCAGGTGGGCGGGAATCGGCTGGATCTGCCCGGCGCTCATGGCCAGCAACTGCAGCTTGGCGGCGCGCTCGATCAGCACCGAGATCACGCAGGCTTCTTCCACGGTGCTGCCGGTAGACAGTTGGCCGTGGTGTGAGAGCAGGATCGCGCGCTTGTCGCCCAAGGCGGCGGAGATGATTTCACCTTCCTCGTTGCCCACCGGTACGCCGGGCCAGTCCTTGAGAAACGCGCAGTCGTCGAACAGCGGAGTGAGGTCCATGTGCGAAATGTGCAACGGCACTTCCAGCATCGATAAGGCGGCGATATGGGTCGGGTGAGTGTGGATGATGCATTGCACGTCGGGGCGTGCGCGGTAGACCCAGGTGTGAAAGCGGTTGGCCGGATTGGGCATGCCGTGGCCTTCGAGCACCTCGAGGTCTTCGTTGACCAGCAGCAGGTTGCTGGCGGTGATTTCATCGAAGCCCAGGCCCAGTTGCTGGGTGTAGAAGGTGCCCGGTTGCTCGCCCCGCGCGGTGATCTGCCCGGCCAGGCCCGCGTCGTGGCCGTTGTCGAAAAGGATGCGGCAGGTCAAGGCCAGCTTCTGTCGCAGGGTCCAGGTGTTGTCTTTTAACGTACTATCCATCTGCGCATTGGAGCGCGTCATCAGATGGTCCTTCGAGAGTTCCAGGGTCGTGGCCATGGCGCGGTCCTCGGCTTGGTGTTCGCAGGGTCCAGCGGCGGGGTCGTGAACTGACTGCGCGGCTGAATGACACTGGACGATCTTAATGACACAAAGTGTCATAAGCAATACACACACTATCGCCGTCCGACGGAAACGTTTTATCCATGTCGATTCGCTTGAAGCTTTTACGCAAAAAAATGGGAGTCACGCTCGAAGCCTTGGCCGAGCGCTCCGGGATGACCAAAAGCTACCTGTCCAAGGTCGAGCGCGGCCTGAACACGCCGTCGATTGCCGCTGCGTTGAAGCTGGCCAAGGCGCTGCACGTCAACGTCGAGGAGCTGTTCAACGACGCCGAGGCCGATGCCGACCGTTTCAGTCTGGTGCGTCAAGGTCAGCGCCAATGGCTGACCAACAGCGAGCAGAGCTCAAGCTATGCTGTGCTGGCCCATCAAGTCAGCGACTGCAACCTGCTGCCGTTCATGGTGTTCCCGCCAGCCGAATTTGCCGGGACCACGTTCAAGGAGCATGTGGGCGAGGAGTTTCTGTTCGTTCACGAAGGCCGGGTCGAAGTGGATTTCATGAGCGAAACCGTGATCCTCGAACGTGGTGATGCCCTTCATTTCAACGCGCAGAAACCCCACCGCCTGCGCTCGCTGGGCGATGTCCAGGCGCAGTTGCTGGTGGTGGTGCACAGCGAGCCGGACGACGCCTCTTGAGCTGAAACTCAGGCCGGGTTGTGGCGTTCGAGAACTTCGGCCAGTACCGCCAGATCCTTCTCCCCCTCGCCATGGTCGACGGCTTCTTGCAGGTGGGCGCGAATCATCTCGGCGCCGGGCATTTGCACCGACACCTGTTTGGCGGCGGCGAGGATCAGGTCGACGTCCTTGAGCCCCAGCACGGCCTTGAAGGCGGCGGGCTCGTAACGGCGCTCTCCAATCAGCGCGCCATAGCCTGAGTACACGGGGCCTGTAAAGATGGTGCTCGACACCAGGTCCACCAGATCCGCCGATTTGAGCCCGTGGCGGCTGACCAGCACGGCGGCTTCACTCATGGCTTCCACGGCGGCGACCAGCAGGAAGTTGGTCGCAAGCTTCATGGCATTGGCCGCCGAGGCTTTTTCACCCAGACGCCAGGTCTTGCGGCCGATCAGGTCGAGCAGGGGTTGGACGGTGTCGATGGCCTGTTCGGGACCCGCTGCCAGAATGTTCAACTGCGCGGCGGTCGCCACGTTCGGGCGGCCCATGACCGGGGCGGCGATGTAGTCGATGCCTTGGGCGTGATGCAGATCGGCGAGTTCGTCGGCGAAGGTCACGGCGATGGTCGCCAGATTGACGTGAATCAGCGGCGCCTTCAGTTGCTTGAGCAGCCCTGAGTCCAGCAGCACCGCGCGCAGCGCCTTGTCATCGGCGAGCATGCTGAACACCACATCGGCGGCGAACGCTTGGGCGGGTTCTGCGACAGCGGTGGCACCCAGCTCGACCAGCGGTTGCATGGCCTGGGGGGAGCGATTCCAGACTCGCAGTGTGTGACCGCCCTTGAGCAGGTTGATGGCAATCGCCTGACCCATATTGCCGAGACCCAGAAAACCGATGTTCATACGCTTGCTCTCCGTTGAAAGGCATCGTGCCGCAGGGCCGATGCCGGTTGTCGATAGGCAGTGACTCTAGCATCAGCGTTGCGTGGTGACGGCTATACAAAGGTGTCGGGCAGAAGAGAGCAGGCAGCGAGCGCTGTTCAGGCGGGTCGATCACTATCGCCAGCCCGGGCAGTCACCTTGATTCTGCGCAAGCCCACCCGCTCGGCCTGTTGCAGCACTTCGTCGGGCGTCGCATCGGCATTGGGCATGGTGAGGCTGTTTTCTCCATCTCCAAAATGCAACTCCAGCAGGTGCATCGCGGCATCGTGAACGGGGAGTTCAGCCTGCTTGAGTTCAAGGTGATGAGTGCGTGGCTGGTCGTTGAACAGGTAGTCCAGGGTGTAGGTGTACATGACAGCGTCCTTGGATGAGAGAAACGGGATTGACTATCCTGACCTTTGGGTCAGAAATTGGTTCAAGCCTTTGCGCCACCCACCGTTGATTAGTCGGTTCCCGTGAAGCGATCCATCCCTCTGCTTCATGCCGTCCGCCAAAAACTCCGAACTCACGCTCCAACCCCCAGTCCACCCCATAAGCACGCATTTTTGCGTATGGACTGACCAAGGAGAATGTCATGACCGATTACCCCAAGCCGCCGTTCAAGCCTCAAGCGCAATCCGTACCTGGCGATCAGGCCCGGATGGAGCCGTACCCGGATTGCGGCGAGTCCAGTTACAAGGGCTCGGGGCGTCTGGCCAACAAGATCGCCCTGATCACCGGTGCTGACAGCGGCATTGGCCGGGCCGTTGCCATTGCCTTCGCGCGGGAGGGCGCCGATGTCGCGATCTCTTATCTGGATGAGCACGAAGACGCCAAGGAAACCGCACGTTGGGTCGAAGAAGCCGGGCGTAAGTGCCTGCTGCTGCCGGGGGATCTGGCCGACAAGGCCCACTGCTCGGCGATCGTCAACGACACGGTCAAGCAGTACGGGCGCATAGATGTGCTGGTCAATAATGCCGCGTTTCAGATGACCCATAAGAGCCTTGAAGAGATTTCCGACGAGGAGTGGGTCAGGACGTTCGATATCAACATCACGGCGATGTTTCGCATCTGCAAGGCGGCGCTGCCGTCAATGGCCGCAGGCAGTTCGATTATCAACACCAGCTCGGTGAATTCCGATTCGCCCAAACCCACG
This sequence comes from Pseudomonas sp. GW821-FHT02A11, assembly GCF_059421985.1. NCBI lineage: Bacteria > Pseudomonadati > Pseudomonadota > Gammaproteobacteria > Pseudomonadales > Pseudomonadaceae > Pseudomonas > Pseudomonas sp. GW821-FHT02A11. The sequence goes on along the minus strand of NZ_JBWKWB010000007.1, from coordinate 225,444 downwards.
TTGCTGGCCTATGCCACCACTAAAGGCGCGATTGCCAACTTCAGCGCGGGGCTTGCGCAGATGCTCGGGCCGCGCGGCATCCGGGTGAACAGCGTCGCGCCGGGGCCGATCTGGACGCCGCTGATCGTCGCGACGATGACCGATGAAGACGTCAAAGGCTTCGGCGAAGAAACGCCGCTGGGCAGGCCTGGTCAGCCGGTGGAAGTGGCGCCGATCTATGTGCTGCTGGCTTCCGATGAGGCCAGTTACATCTCGGGCACCCGCTACGGGGTGACAGGCGGCAAGCCTATTCTCTGAGCCCGATACGGCCGTAAAGCTGAGCAGTGGCCGAGCAGGAATGCGATGAACCGTGTAAAACGTGCGGACTCACAATATCCGACGTTTTTTCATGACTGCTTTCTATTTAAAACTGCTCATCACGCCGCTGCTCATGCTCTCGATCTCCCTGGCCGCCAAGCGCTGGGGCACTCACATCGGCGGGGTGCTGTCCGGGCTGCCCGTCACCTCTGCGTCGGTGATGCTGTTTCTGAGTCTGGAGCAAGGCCCCGATTTTGCTGCGCTGGCGGTGCCCAGTGCACTAGCGGGTGTGGCGGCAATTCAGGCCACTTACCTGTTTTATTTTCTCCTCACCCGGCGCGTCTCGGCGTTGATCGGTTGCCTCACCGCGTTGGCGTTTTACGTCGGCGTGGCGGTGCTGATGAATGTGCTGGGTTCGATCACGGCCTGCATTGCAATCACGTTGTGTCTGGTCGCGGCTATCGTCCGCTTCACGTCCAAGGAAGGTGAGACGACCTCGGGCGTTTATGTCCCGGTGCCGCGCTGGATCATCCCGATGCGCATGCTGACCGCCACCGCCTTGCTGCTGGTCATCACCGCCGGTGCGCAATGGTTGGGGGCGGTGGTGAGCGGCTTTCTGGCGCCGATTCCGGTGATCGCCTGGCCGTTGGCGGTGTTTTCCCACGTTCAGGGCGGTCGCCACGAGCTGGGTGCTATTGTGCGGGGCAACGCGATCGGGGCCATCGGCGTGATCGGTTTTTACCTCACGCTCAAGGTGCTGGTCTTGCAGTGGGGCATCTACGCCACCGTCGCGGCCGGGGTGGTGTTGGCCGTGGCGGTCACGACTCTGTTGGCCGGGCTTACCCACAAGCGTCGTTGACGTTCGAACGGCGCCAGGCATACTCGCCAGCACGCCCGACCCTCACTGGAGCCTGTGCAATGATCGATCATCTTGACCATCTGGTGCTGACCACCATCGACCTTCAAGCCTGCAAGGATTTTTATGTGCGTGTGATGGGCATGCAGCCGGAAACCTTCGGCAACGGCCGTCTGGCGTTCAAGTTCGGCAGCCAGAAGATCAACGTCCACGTTCGTGGCCACGAGTTCGAGCCCAAGGCTCATCTGCCGGTGCCAGGCGCGCTGGATCTGTGCTTGATCGCCAGCGTGAGCCTGGAAGCCGTGATCGCGCATTTGCAGCGCGAGGCGTGGCCAATCATTGAAGGCCCCGTGCAGCGCACCGGTGCTACCGGCCCCATCCGTTCGGTGTACGTGCGCGACCCGGACTTGAACCTGATTGAAATTTCCGAGCTCAATCCCCCCGCGCCTTAGCGTAATCCTCTTGAATTCTTGCCTAATCCTCCGGGGATGCGGGGGCGTCTATAGGAAATGCCCCCGTTGCGGTCTAGAGTCTGTGCACTAGACATCTCCCGTTCCACGCCCTTGCAGACCTGACACCCTTGCGCATCGATAAACGTCTTTGTGCGGGGCAGTGGCGTGAACGGCCATCCGGCGCCTGCGCCGAGGACTGGACTTCCCTTCAGTGTCGACCGGCGCTGCCTGGACATCGCCGTATAAAAAATAGAAACGCCCATCAACCGATGATTAGCGGGTGAGCCATGGAATTACGCATCAATCAGAAGACCTATCAGGTCGATGCCGACGCTGATACGCCCCTGCTGTGGGTGATCCGCGATGATCTGGGCATGACCGGCACCAAATACGGCTGTGGGCTGGCGCAGTGCGGCGCGTGTTCGGTGCTGGTGGACGGCAACGTGGTGCGCTCCTGTGTCACGCCGGTCGCTGGGGTTGTGGGCCGTGAGGTGACCACTATCGAGGCCATCGAGAGCGATGAAGTGGGCAAGCGTGTGATCGCGACCTGGGTCGATCTGCAGGTCGCCCAGTGCGGCTATTGCCAGTCCGGGCAGGTGATGGCGGCCACGGCCTTGCTCAAGCACACGCCCAAGCCAAGCGATGCGCAGATCGAGGCGGCGATGATCAACCTGTGCCGCTGCGGCACCTACAACGCCATTCATGCGGCTGTCCATGACCTTGCCGGCCAGGCCGTGAAGGGGGATGCCTGATGAACGTGCGCTTCGATGCCATCGCGCACCTGATGGCCCAACCCTTGACCGACCCGATCAATCTGTCGCGCCGTCGCTTCCTGACCGGCACCGCCGTGGGGGCGCTGGTGCTGGGCTTCGGCCTGCCGCTGGGCTCGACTCGCGTACAGGCCGCTACCGCCACCGCTGAACGCGGGACGCAGGTGCCTGCGTTTCTGGAAATACGCCCGGACAACACCGTGCGCCTGCTGTCGCCGTTCATCGAAGGCGGGCAGGGCACCTTCACGGCCATGGCGCAGATTGTCGGTGAAGAGCTGGACGCCGACCCCGCCACCTTCGTCGTCGAATGCGCGCCGCCGGGTGACGCTTATTTCGTGATGGAAAACGGCATGCGCATCACCGGCGGCAGCATGTCAGTGCGCATGAGCTATCCGACCATGCGCCGACTTGGCGCGCTGGCCCGGGCCATGTTGCTGCAGGCCGGAGCCGAAGCGCTCAAGGTGCCGGTCGGCGAGCTGACCACCGAACCGGGCAAGGTCGTGCACGCTGCCTCCGGGCGCTCCATCGCGTATGGCGAACTGTCGGAGCGCGCAATGGACCTCCCCGTGCCAGATCCGGCCAGCGTCACGCTGCGCGATCCGAGCCAGTTCCGTTGGATCGGCAAACCGGTCAAGCGCCTCGACGCTTACGACAAATCCACCGGCAAGGCACTCTACAGCATCGACCTGAAGGTTGACGGCATGCTCCACGCCGCGGTGCAACACGCGCCACGTTTGGGCATGACCGTGGGCAATCTGCGCAATGAAGAGCAGGTCAAGGCCATGAAAGGCGTGCATTCGGTGCACCGTCTGCCTGGCGCTGTGGCCGTGGTGGCCGAGCGCTGGTGGAACGCCAAGCGCGCGGTCGAAGCGATTCAGGTCGACTGGCAGGAAGCAGCCGGCGATTCGACCGTGCGGGTGATGCCTGCGGACTTCTCCAGCGACGCGTATTTCAAAAAGCTGGCGGCCGAAAAAGGCCCGGCTCGCGACGATGAAAACGAAGGTGACGTGGCCGGCACCCTGGCCAGCGCCAAGAGCAAAATCGAAGCCACGTACAATAATCAGTACCTGCACCACGCTCAGTTGGAGCCGCCATCGGCCCTGGCCCGGTTCAACCCTGACGGCTCGCTGGAAATCTGGCTGCCCAATCAGGCGCCGGAAATGTTCCAGGCCGATATCGCCAAACGCACAGGGTTGGACCCGTCGCGCATCACTTTGCATTCGCCGTTGCTGGGCGGTTTTTTCGGGCGCCATTTTCTCTATGGCTCGGCCAGCCCGTTTCCGCAGGCCATCGAATTGGCCAAAGCCGTCGGGCGTCCGGTCAAGCTGATCTGGAGCCGCGAAGAAGAGTTTCTGCGCGACGTACTTCGGCCTGGCGCAGCAGTCAATTTCCGCGGTGCGCTGGACAACGATGGCTGGCCCATCGCGATCGAGGCAGTCAGTGCCACGGAAGGGCCTACCGAATCCTTGGCGGGCAAGCAGGGCGACAAGATCGACCCCACGGCCCTTGAGGGGCTGTCGGGCAAATCCTATGCAATTCCCAACAAGCGCATCGCGCAGATCTACGTCAAAGGGCCGGTCATGCTGGGCTACTGGCGTTCGGTCGGCAACTCGCTCAATGACTTCTTCTACGAGTCGTTCCTTGACGAACTGGCCGACAAAGGTGACAAGGACCCGTTCGAGCTGCGTCTGCATCTGTTACGCGACAACAAGCGGCTGACCACGTTGCTCAACGCGGTCGGTGAGCTCTCCGGCGGCTGGAAGCGGGGCCCGTTCACTGCCGAAGACGGCAGCAAGCGTGCTCGCGGCGTGGCCATGGCGTCGCCGTTCGGCACGCAAACGGCAGTGATCGCCGAGGTGTCCATCGAGCAGGGGCAGGTCAAGGTGCATGACATCTGGCAGGCGATCGATCCGGGCAGCATCGTCAACCCGGCGATTGTCGAGGCTCAGGTCAATGGTGCCGTGTCGTTGGGCTTGTCTCAGGTGCTGGTGGAGGAAGCGGTGTACGTCGACGGTAAACCTCGAGCGCGCAACTACGATCTGTATCCCATTCTGCCGCCATCGAAGATGGCGCGGGTGCATGTGCGGGTGGTCGAGAGCGGGGAGAAAATGGGGGGCATCGGCGAACCGCCGTTGCCGGCGGTGGCGCCTGCAGTGGCCAACGCGGTGGCGGCATTGACGGGGCAACGCATTCGCAACATGCCCTTGAGCCGACACAGCTTTACCTGACCTGCGCCGGAGCACTCATGAACAACAGCCGATTCGCAAGAACCGCTGGCTGGCTGGCATTGCCGTGCCTGGTCGCGGCAGGCCTGCTGGCCTGGTATGTCACCCGCGAGCCTGCCTCGCGACTGGAAACCGATCAGACCGCTGCAGCCGACATGGCCCCGGCGCTGGTCGCCCGAGGCGAATACGTCGCCCGGCTCAGCGATTGCGTCGCTTGTCACAGCGTGCCAGGCGGTGCGCCGTTTACAGGCGGCCTGGAAATGGCCACGCCGTTGGGCGCGATTCACACCACCAACGTCACCCCCGACCCTGACACCGGGATCGGCCGCTACAGCCTGGCCGACTTCGACCGCGCGGTGCGTCACGGCGTGGCGCCGGGCGGGCGACGGCTTTACCCGGCCATGCCGTATCCGTCCTATGCCAAGCTCAGCGACGATGACGTACGCGCGCTGTACGCCTTCTTCATGAAGGGCATCGCCCCGGTGCGTCAGGCGAATATCAAAAGCGAGATCCCTTGGCCGCTGAACATGCGTTGGCCCATCGCGCTGTGGAACGGCGTGTTTGCCGACACCGCACCCTACGCCGCCAAGGCTGGCAACGATGCGCTGTGGAATCGCGGCGCCTACATCGTTCAAGGGCCGGGCCACTGCGGCAGCTGTCACACCCCGCGTGGGCTGGCCTTCAACGAGAAGGCGCTGGACGAGTCCGGCACGCCGTTCCTCGCTGGCGCCTTGCTTGACGGCTGGTACGCGCCAAGCTTGCGCAACGACCACAACACCGGCATTGGGCGCTGGAGCGAGCCTGAAATCGTTCAGTTCCTCAAGACCGGTCGAAACCAGCATGCAGTGGTGTTCGGCTCGATGACCGAGGCGTTCAACAACTCCACGCAGTTCATGAGTGACGACGATCTGGCCGCCATTGCCCGCTACCTGAAGTCACTGCCCGGTGACAGCCAGCGGGACGGCACGCCCTGGCAGTATCAGGCGGTGTCGGCTGCGGATCGTCTGGACAGCCCCGGCGCTCACACGTACGTGACCCGCTGCGCGTCGTGTCACGGGGCCGATGGCAAGGGGCAGTCGCAGTGGATGCCGCCATTGGCGGGGGCGACGTCCGCGCTGGCCAAGGAAAACGCCTCAGCGATCAACATCACCCTCAACGGTTCGCAGCGTGTCGTCGCGGCAGGCGTGCCCGATGCCTACCGCATGCCGGCGTTTCGTGAGCAGTTGTCGGACCAGCAGATCGCTGAGGTCCTGACCTTTGTGCGCAGTACCTGGGGCAATCAAAGTGAACCGGTGGACGCTGCGGCAGTCAGCCAGTTACGTGAACACACTGACCCGGCCAGCAGTAGCCCGATCATCTTGCAGATGCGCTAAGGAGACGCCCCATGGAAAGCATTGACCTGTTGGTGCTGCGCACCGCCCGCGACTGGCTCGCCGCTGGCGAGTCGGTGCTGCTGGCGACCGTGGCGCGGACCTGGGGCTCCTCGCCGCGCCCGGTGGGGTCGATGATGGCGCTGCGTAACGACGGGCGGGTGGTGGGCAGCGTATCCGGCGGCTGTATCGAGGACGACCTGATCCATCGCTACACCACCGCTTACGGCGGCTCGGGCCTTACCCTGGGCGCGCCTGAGGTGGTGCGGTATGGCGTCAGCGCCGACGAGGCCCATCGCTTTGGACTGCCCTGTGGCGGGACGCTGGAGCTGATCTTCGAATTCAACCCATCGTGGCAGTCGCTGGACGAACTGTTGACCCAGCTCGATGCCGGCCGCCTGGTGCGTCGTCGTCTGAAGCTTGCGGCTAACGAGGTGACCCTCGAGCCCAGCGCCACCCCCGAGCAGTTCAGCTTCGACGGCGAGGTGATGCTCAACACCCTCGGCCCTGGTTATCGCCTGCTGATGATCGGCGCAGGCGCCTTGGCCGAATACCTGGCGACCATGGCGCTGTTCAACGGTTTCAAGGTCGCGGTCTGCGATCCGCGCCCCGAGTATGTGGAAACCTGGTCAGTCAAAGGGGTCGAGCTGATGGTGGGTATGCCCGATGACGTAGTCCGGGATTTCGCGGTCGATTTACGCACCTGCATCGTTGCCCTGAGCCATGATCCCAAGCTCGACGACCTGGCATTGCTGGAAGCGTTGCAGGGCCCTGCGTTCTACATCGGCGCCATCGGCTCGCGACGCAACAGCCAACAGCGTCGCGAGCGTCTGATCGAACACTTCGGCGAGACCGAAAACTCACTCAAGCGCCTGCACGGCCCGATCGGCATCTACATCGGCAGCAAGACGCCCGCCGAGATCGCGGTCAGCGTCATGGCCGAAATCCTCGCTGCGAAAAATGGCATCGCACTGCCTCGCGATGTCAGTGTGTCGGAGGCCAAGCGGGTGCGCGAAGAAGTGCCCTCAGTCTAGGCAAAGCCGGGCCAGTGCAACTCAGGCCAGTACCCGATTTTCACCGGGCAAAATGCTATACGGTCCCACAGGGCAGACGAAAGCCTAATTCCTCCCGCTCTACGAGGAAATAAGGAAAGCGAATGGGAAATAGCCCTACGCAATCGTGGCCACCCATGACGATATCGTGGTCGCGTCAGCTACCCGGCCAGCGATGGCATCTCCCTGGACTACGAACAGTTTGCGGCGCCTTAGGCGTCGCGACTTATCCGTTACGCAGAGCTTTGCCCCATGCACGTGCTGTCCATGACTTAGCTACCGCGGGCAACACCTCGACCGCAGAAAAGCCGCCCGATACCCCAGGCGACTTTGCGTATAGGCGATTAGCGCTGTGCCCTACACACCGCTTAAGCGCTTGCAGCCGTTACCTGTGGAGCTCAAATACCCAGCACATTGGCGCCGATGCAGGGGTCGATGCCGCGTTCCAGGCGTTTGGGATGGACGATCACGGTGATCTCCATGGAGCCGGTGGTCACTTCGAAATCCAGGATGTGTCCGCCGTACGCCTGAAACGTCGCGTCGCCTGCCACGCCGTGCATGTGGATCGAGGGCTGGTCGTTCTTCCAGGCCACGGAGCCGTTGATGCTGGCCATCTCGACGTTACTGAAGGTCTTGGCGTCGAAGTCTTTCTTGTCTTTGTTCCAGAAGCCGAATTTCACGTTGCCAAAGCCGATGCCGCTGATGGACGCGCTGGGGATTTTTTCGGCAATGGCCAGTTTGGTCAGTTCCTTGAAGGCGTTGTCGCCCTGGCGCAGAACCATCAGAAAACCGGTAGGGGTTTTGGTGTAGCGCGGGGTGGATTCGGTGGCGCATTGCATGGGTGTGGTAGTCGCGTTGGAAGGGGTGTCTGCCAGCGCGGTGGCGCTGGTGGTGTTGAGCAGCACAGCGGTGCCAAGGGCAAGCAGTAGTTTGGGCAGGTGCGGGTGTGAATGAACAGGCATGGGTGTTCCTCTTTTGTTGTTGTGTGTACAGCGAAATCGGGAGCGCACGCTTCCAGCGCCTGCTGTTTCACAAGCGTGGAAGGCGCGAGGTGTTGTCGGGGTATTACACGGCGGCGCGGGTGCTGGCGCCGTCGATCAGCCGGGCGATACCCAGTGGGTTAGCGTTTTTCAGGGCGTCGGGCAGCAGGGCATCCGGGCAGTTCTGGTAGCAGACCGGGCGCAGGAAACGGTCGATGGCCAAGGTGCCAACGGATGTTCCACGGGCATCCGAGGTGGCCGGATAGGGCCCGCCGTGGACCATGGCGTCGCTGACCTCGACCCCGGTGGGGTAGCCGTTGAACAGCACGCGACCGACTTTCTGTTCCAGCAAGGCCAGTATCCCGGTCAGGGAGTCCAGCTCTGAATCCTCGACGATCAGCGTGGCCGTGAGTTGACCGCGCAGCCCGTGCAGGGCGTGCAGCAGCTCACTGTGGTCGGCCACGTCGACGAGGATGGTGGTTGGGCCGAAGACTTCTTCCTGCAGCAGCTCATCGCCCTCCAGCAACAGCTTCACATCGGCCTTGAACAGCTGGGGTTGCGCCTGATTGCCTTGCTGCCGGATGCCTGCCAAATGAGTGAGGCCCGGATGCGTGCTGAGATTTTCCAGGCCGTTGCCATAGCTTTTCAGCGCGCCGCTGTTAAGCATCGTCTGGGCGGGCTGGTCGTTCATCAGCTGTGCCAGACGTTCCTGAAAACGGGTGAACTCCGCCGAACGAATGCCGATCACAAGGCCCGGATTGGTGCAGAACTGTCCGGCGCCGAGCACGACCGAGGCCGCCAGTTCGCCGGCGATTTTGTCGCCACGGGCTTTCAGGGCCTGGGGCATCAGCAGGACCGGGTTGATGCTGCTCATTTCAGCGAACACCGGAATCGGCTGCGGGCGGGCTGCGGCCATGTCGCACAGGGCTCGACCCCCGCGCAACGAACCGGTGAAGCCGACGGCCTGAATCGCCGGATGCTTGACCAGCGCTTCGCCTACGCTGCCATAGAGCATGTTGAACACGCCTTCGGGCATGCCGGTTTTATCCGCGGCGCGCACGATGGCGTCGGCTACGTAATCGGCGGTCGCCATGTGCCCGCTGTGGGCCTTGAACACCACCGGGCAACCAGCGGCCAGGGCGGCAGCGGTGTCGCCCCCGGCGGTGGAAAACGCCAATGGAAAATTGCTGGCGCCAAATACGGCGACAGGCCCCACGCCGATGCGCAACTGACGCAGGTCAGCGCGCGGCAGGGGCTTGCGATCGGGTTGCGCACGGTCAATGCGCGCACCATAAAAATCACCTCGGCGCAGGGTCTGGGCGAACAGACGCATCTGACCGCTGGTGCGCGCCCGTTCACCCTGGATGCGGGCAGCGGGCAACGCCGTTTCCCGGCAGACCAGCGCAATGAACGTGTCGTCCAGAGCATCGAGTTCGGCGGCAATGGCGTCGAGAAACTGCGCACGACGTTCGGCAGGCAGGCTGCGCAGCACCGGCCAGGCGGTCGCGGCGGCTTGGGCGGCGGCGTTCACCTCATTGGGGGTTGCGGCATAAAACCCCCAGGGCAATGCTTCGCCAGTACTGGCGTCATGACTTTGCAGCATGGTGGAGCCTTGCGCCGAGCGGGCCCCGGCGATGTAGTTGTGACCTGAAACTTCAAACATGACGACTCCTTCAATGGCCCGTCGCAACGGGCAATGGCGATGTTGAATGGGCAGGGAATGACGTCTAGGCAAGCCGATAGATGCGCCTGGCGTTGTCATGAAACAGCGCCAGCCGTTCACCAGGCGGTCGTTGCCGGACGATGGACTTGAATCCGTCGTAGATCTCGCTCATGCCGTTGACGACGCCGTCGACCGGGTAGTTGCTGGCGAACGCGCAGCGGCTGACATCGAAGATGCTGATGGCGTCGTTGACGATGGCCCGGTTGGACATCAGTGGCCAGGGCTGGCCGGGAATGCAGATGCCGGAAATCTTCAAGGCGACATTGGGTTCGCGCGCCAGTACCTCCAGGCCTCTGCGCCAGCCTGCAAAGCCTTCGGCGGAACGGTCCGCAGGCAGGCCTGTGTGGTTGAGCACGATCAGGGTGTGCGGGAAGTCCCGCGCCAGTTCGGCGGCTTCCGGCAGGTGCCACCAGGGCGCCTGCAACTCGAAGTGCAGGCCGCACTCCTCGAGCAGGGCATAGCCCTCACGCCAGCGCGGGTCGCGCATGGAGCCGGGCGCGGCAAACCCCTCATGCCAGTGTTCTCGGTCGGTCACGGCGGGTTTATGTCGAATGCCGCGCAGCAAAGGATGGTCGGCGTACTGGCGCAGCAACCGGGGCGCATCTTCGCGATCCAGCCAAGCCTGGCCGACCATGGCCGCCAACGTCGGTCTTTCACCGGCCAGCGATTCGATGAAGCGCACCTCATCGGCGGGTGTGGCCGGGTCCCATTCACCTTCGATGACCACGGTCTGATTGATGCGATGCCGATCCGCCGCCCGCTGATAATCAGAGGGCAGAAAGTTGCGACAGATCGAGCTGTAGTCGCCATAGCGGAACGGACGCAGGGGGCGATCATTGAGCCAGGGATAGTAGTGCTTCTCGACATCGAAGTAGTGTTGATGGGCGTCGACGATGGGCAGATCGGCGTCGTCGCCGCTGGCCAGAAACGCTGCGCGCAGCTCCATTGTGGGCGAGGTCATGGCCGGTCTCCGCTGTCAGCCGGCGCCAGCCGATAGAAGCGCTGGGCGTTGCCGGCGAACACGGCTTCCTGCACCGCACGGCCCCATGGCTGCAGCATTTGCGCAACGCCGTCGGCAAGGGTATCGTAAGAAGCGCGCAGCCCTGCCACCGGAAAATTGCTGGCAAACATGCTGCGGTCCGGACCGAAGATCTCCAGCGCCGTAGTCACCACCACGCGGTTGTCCTCGTAGCGCCAGGGCGAGTCCTTGAGCCCGAACTCGGACAGTTTGATGTGCACGTTAGGTTGCAGCGCCAGCGCCTCCAGCCCTGCGCGCCAGCGACGCATGCCTTGCTCGCTGCGATCCCAGGCGAAACCGGTGTGGTTCAGCGCGATCTGAATGTTCGGAAACATCGCCGCCACCTCGGCCGCTTCGGTCAGGTGCCAGGGCGGGACGCGCAAATCCCACGACAGGCCGTGACGCTCAAGCAGGGAAAAACCCTCCAGCCATTTAGGGTCCTGCATCGTGCCGGGGGCACCGGCTACCGAGGCATCCGCGCAAGCCGAGGTCACGGGTTTTGAGCGAATGCCTTTGACCAGCGGACGCGCGGCCTGGGCGGCGAGCAGTTCTTCGCTGTCGTCGCGATCCAACCAGGCGTGGGCGACGATGGCGTTGGGGAAGCCAAAACGCTCATGCACCTGCGTGAGCCACTGCGTTTCGGCCAGCTGCTGATCGCGTGCGCGTTCGGCCTCGACATGCACGGTGCCGATCAACCGCTGGCGTTGGGTCAGGGCCAGGAATTGCTCAGGAAGAAAGTCCTGGCACAGCGCGCGGTAGTCGCCGAGAAAAAAGCCTTCGTGGTAGTCATCCTGCAACCAGGGGTAGTGCCCGCTGGCGAGGTCCCAAAGGTGATGGTGGGCATCGACCAGCGGCAGCGCGTCCTCGGCGGCGAGGTTGGTCAGGCCATTGCGTTCGTGCAGGGTGATCATGATCAGGCTCCCTGCCTCAGCGCGATGCAGCCAGGCGAGCGGTGCTCAGCGCCGGGTCTTCGGCTTCGCTGGCCAATGCCGAGGCGGCTTTGGCCTGCACGCGCGTGCGCAGTTTGGCGACGTTGATCACCACGCGGGTGTGGGCCGCCGTGGCCACCAGTTCCAGCTCATCGCGCACCTCGATGTTGAAGGTTACGCTGCGCCCCTCGATGCGGGTGACGCTGGCGACGATGTTCACCGACATGCCCAGCAGTGTCGCGCCGACGTGGCGCGCATCCACCGCAGCGCCGACGCTGTTTTCGCCCTCGTCCAGGTAGGTCAGCAGGAAATCCAGGCAGGTCTGTTCAATGTCGTCCACCAGACGAGGCGTGGCATAGATGCGCAAATCCTCGCCAAGAAATGAGATGGTGCGTTCGCGGTCGACGGTCAGGTTACGTTCGACGTAATCACCGGTGCTAAGTGTGGAGAAGTTCATGGGCAACCTCTGGGTGATAAAGAGTAGGTAGGCCGCCGGAGAAACCCGACGGCAGGAATGGCTCAGGATTCACGGCGTTGGCAGGAAACCGATGGACACCCACGGCACGGCGATCAGTACAGCCAGGGCGATGACCAGCGCGCCCAGGTAGGGCCAGACGCGCCGCATCGCACCTGTCGGGTCGACCTTGGCGATGGCGCAGGCGGCGTAGAAGCCCACACCGAAGGGCGGCGCGAACAGGCCAAGGCCCATGGCGAAAATCGCCACCATGGCGTAGTGCACGTCGTTGATGCCCATGACACGGGCAATCGGGAACAGCAGCGGGCCGAACAGCACAATCGCCGGAATGCCTTCCAGGAAACTGCCCAGCACGATGAACGCCACCGCCGAGATGATCAGAAAGCCCAACGCGCCCCCGGGAACCGTCGACATCAGCTGCGCCAGCTGGTGAGAAAACCCCGATTGCGTCAGCGCCCAGGCCATCGCGGTGGCGCTGCCGATGATGATCAGAATGGCCCCGGACAACGACGCCGTGCTGACCAGAATCGGGTACAGGCGGCGCCAGTCGAAGCAGCGGTAGCACAGCAGCCCGGCGACGAAGGTGTAGGCCACGCCGATGGCGGCAACCTCTGTGGCCGTGGCCACGCCTTCCACCACTGCGGTGCGAATCACGAAGGGCAGGGCCAACGCGGGAAGGGCGATGAGCAGCGAGCGGCCGATTTCCCGGGCGCTGGCGCGTTTGACTTCGCAGGCGGCGCGCTTGCGGTTCTTCCACCAGACCACTGCGGCCATGGCGATGGCGCCGACCACGGCGGGCATGAAGCCGCCGGTGAATAGCGCGGAGATCGACACGCCGGTCACCGAACCGATGGTGATCAGCACCAGACTCGGCGGAATGGTTTCGGACATGGCGCCGGAGGCATTGAGCATGGCCACCAGCTCGTTCTCATCCTCGCCGCGCTTTTTCATTTCCGGAAACAAAGCGGGGGCGATGGCAGCCATGTCGGCGGCCTTGGAGCCGGAAATCCCCGAAATCAAATAGATCGCGCCGATCAGCACGTAAGACAACCCGCCGCGCACGTGGCCGATCAGTGAACACAGGAACGCGATCATCGCCCGGGCCATGCCCATGGCTTCGATCAAGGCCCCGAGGAAGACGAACAGTGGAATCGCCAGCAGGATCAGGCTCGCCATGCCCTCATCCATGCGGCCGACCACCAGCGTCAGCGGGGTGCTGGTCATGGTCGACAGGTACGCCACGGTGGCCAGGCCGAAGGCGACCATGATCGGCACGCCCAGGACGATCATGCTCATCACGCCCACCATGAAGAAGATGATCAGGTTCCAGTTGCCCATCAGGTGCATGACACCCTCGGCGCTCCACAGCAACCCGGCGATCGAGCCCAGAATGACCACCGAAAGGGTGAAATCCACCAGCCGCGCGCTGGTCATCAGGCGCGCCACGCAGGTCATCAGCATCAGGCTCAGGCCGACGGCGATGGCCGACACGCGCAGGGCGTTGGGCAGCTCCAGCGCGGCAGTGGTGATGATCCATTCATCGCTGACGTATTCCCATGCCGGCGAAAACAGCATGACGATGAAGGTGATGACGATTACGGCACCAAAGGTGTCGACGAAGGCACGTCGCTGCGTAGGTAGCTTGGCGATGAACGAGGTCAAGCGCATGTGCTCGCCACGGCGCATCGCGACCACCGCGCCGAGCATCGCCAGCCATAGAAACAGCAGCGAGGCCATTTCATCGCCCCAGACGATCGGCTGGTTGAGGGCATAGCGGGAAAACACGTTGCTGAACAGCAACACGATCTCGACCAGCACCAGCAGGGCGGCGGTGCCCTCGGTGGTCCAGCGCAAGACAGTGTCCAGCGCGCGTCCCAGACGCACGATGGCATGGCGCGGCGTGAGTCCTGCCGCAGGGCCGTTGGCTACCGAAAGCTTGGGCGTTGAAAGCTCCGTCACGGGAATCTCGTTTTTCATGACCATGTCTCCGCTCAGGACAGTTGACCTGCGTATTGCTCAAGCAGGGCCCAGGCTTCATCGCCGTACTTTTTCTTCCATTGCGCGTAAAAGCCTTTTTTCTGCAGGTCGGCGCGGAAGAGTGAGCGGTCGACCTTGTTGAAGGTCACGCCCTTGGCGGTCAGCGCAGGTTCCAGGCTGGCGTTCAGGTCGATCACCTGCTGGCGTTGCACCAGGGCTGCGGCGTTGATTTGCCGGGCGACGACTTCCTGTACCTCGGCGGGCAGCTTGGGCCAGGTCTTGCCCGAGGCGAGCATCCAGAAGCCGCCCCAGATGTGGTCGGTCATCGAGCAGTATTTCTGCACTTCGTAGAAGCGTGCGGACTCAACCACCACCAGCGGGTTTTCCTGGCCGTCGACCACTTTGGTCTGCAGCGCCGAGTAGGTCTCGTTGATGCTGATGCCGGTCGGGGCTGCGCCCAGCGCGCTGAACATCGAGGTCCACAACGGGCTGACCAGTACCCGCAACTTGAAGCCTGCAAGGTCCTCTGGGGTGTTGATCGGACGGGTCGAACTGGTGATCTGGCGAAAGCCATTGTTCCAGACCTTGTCCATCGGGATGAGCCCGGCCTTTGCGGTCTGTGCGCGCACATGGTCGCCCAGTTTGCCGTCGAGCGCTGCCCACACGCTGTCATAGTCCTTGAAGGCGAACGGCATGCTTTCGATGGACATCACCGGCACCAGCGTGGACAGGATCGCGCCAGGCAGAGGGATGAAATCCACTGCGCCTGCGCGCACCTGGGAGAGCATGTCGGTGTCGCCGCCCATGGACGCGTTGGCGTAGATCTGCAAGTCCACCGCGCCATTGGTTTCAGTGCGGATCGCCTCGGAGGCGGCTTTCATCTGTTTGTTGAGCGGGTGGCTGTCGGGCAGGCTGCTGGTGTAGCGCAGCACGATGGGCTTGCTGGCAGCGAAAGCCCAGGAAGGCAGCATGCCGGCAGCGACGACGCCACCCGCTGCGGCGCCGGCGGAAATCAGGAATGAGCGGCGGCTCAGGCCTTCGGTCAGGATGCGACTCATGATGTTCACCTTGTTGTTCTTGTTGTGATGATCCGGGGTTCGGCAGTTCAGGTGCCGAGCGAGCGGTTCACGGGTTTCGCGCCAGCACGGCCTGGCTGCGGATCAGCTCGTTGATTTCATCCTCGGCATAGCCGCTTTCCTTGAGGACCTCGCGGGTGTGCTCGCCCAGCAATGGGGCAGGGCGGCTTGCCGGTTTTTCGCCTGCGTCCATGTCTGAAAAGTGGATGGGCAAGCCCATGCCCCGCACGCGTCCTTCGGTAGGGTGTTCGGTTTCCACGACCATGCCCCGTGCCTGGGTCTGCGGATGGGCGAGGGCGGCGGCAATGTCCAGCACAGGGCCTGCCGGCAGCCCCAGGTTGTCGAACAGCGCCACCCACTCATCGGTGGTGCGCGCGACCAGAATCT
Organism: Pseudomonas sp. GW821-FHT02A11; assembly: GCF_059421985.1. Taxonomy (NCBI): domain Bacteria; kingdom Pseudomonadati; phylum Pseudomonadota; class Gammaproteobacteria; order Pseudomonadales; family Pseudomonadaceae; genus Pseudomonas; species Pseudomonas sp. GW821-FHT02A11. Next base: position 209,857 of record NZ_JBWKWB010000007.1, on the reverse strand, counting down.
CGTTGAGGATTTCCACCAGCGCCGGGCGGTGTTGCAGGCGCAGGGCGTTGCTGGCGAATCGCGGGTCGGCCTTGAGTTGTGGAACCGCCAAGGCCTCGACCAGACGTTCGTAGTTGGCCTGGTTGGCGGCGCCGATGTTGATCCAGCCGTCGGCGGTGCGGAACACCTGATACGGCGCGCTGGTGGAGTTGGCCGAACCCATTTTCGGCAGGATCGTGCCGTCAGCGAAATACGACGCGGCCGGCCAGTACATCTGTTGCAGCCCGGCCTCGAACAGCGAGGTGTCGACCATCTGGCCCAGGCCGGTGCGTTGCTTGGCGGCGTAGGCTGCAGCGATGCCCAGCGCGGCAAGGATGCCGGAGTTGATGTCGGCCACGGGCGAGCCCGCCTTGACCGGCTCGCGGCCAGCTTCCCCGGTCATGCTCATCATGCCGCTCATGCCCTGGGCGATCAGGTCGAAGCCGCCTTTGTCGCCGAACGGACCGCTGCGCCCGTAACCGGAGATCGCGCAATAGATCAGGCCTGGATTCAGGGTCTTGAGGGTGTCGTAGCCCAGGCCGAATTTCTCCATGGTGCCAGCACGGTAGTTCTCGGTGACCACATCGGCATCCAGCAGCAGGCGGCGAAGCACGGCGCGGCCGCCATCGGTTTTCAGGTTCAGGCCGATGCCGCGCTTGTTGCGGTTGACCACCATGAACGCTGCCGATTCGCCGCTGGCCATGATCGGCGAGAAGCGCCGCGAGTCGTCGCCATCGGGCACTTTCTCGACCTTCACCACATCGGCGCCCATGTCGGCCAGCATCATTCCGCACACAGGCCCGGACATGATGTGAGCCAGTTCAACCACACGCATTCCTGTCAACGGTCCCATGTCATTTCCCCTTGAACTGTGGTCGGGCTTTCGCGATGAAGGCCTCAAGACCGATCTGAAAATCTTCGCTGTCGTAGCAGAAGTAGCTGTCTTCAACTTGTGCGGTGCTGGGCGTCTGGCCGGTTTCCAGAAGGCGCGCGGCCTGGCGATGCCAGCGTGCGACCAGAGGCGCACCGGCGCTTATGCGTTTGGCGGTGGCGAGGGTTTCGGCGTGCACTTCGCTGTCGGCGACCACGCGGGTCACCAGACCTTTGGTGTAGGCGTCGGTGGCATCAAGGATGCGGCCTTCCAAGAGGATTTCCAGCGTGGTCGAACGCCCGGCCAAGGCGACCAGGCCGGCCATTTCGTCATAGGACATCACCAGCCCGAGCTTGCCGACCGGCGCGCCGAAGCGGCTGGACTGCCCGCAGATGCGCAGGTCGCACAAGGCCGCGATTTCCAGCCCGCCGCCGACGCACACGCCGTGGATCATGGCGATGATCGGGTGCGTGCAATCGGCCACGGCACGCATGGCCGCCGAGGTGACTTCTGCGTAATGGCGGGCCTGGGCGGCGTTGGCACGCACCTGAGGGAACTCGCTGACATCGGCGCCCGCCGCGAAGGCCTGCTCGTCCGCCCCGCGCAGCACCACGCAACGCAGGCTCTGGTCGGCGGACAGTTCGGTCATCACGTCGCGCAGATCGGCCCACATCGACAGGGTCAACGCGTTCATCTTTTGCGGATGGCTGAGGGTGACGATGGCAATCGACTCTTGCCGTTCGATAAGGACAGTGGGGTTCATGATGATTCAGCCAGCGTCGCCCGGTTCAAGACCGGTACGACGCTGGCGATGCCTCCTGTTTTATTGTTGTGGTCAGGCGTTTTCTGCCGCGGGGGGACTTGGCCGATCCGTTACAACGATTGCGTGAGCATGGAGCGGTAATCGGCTGCGGAGGCCTCGCGGGGGTTAGTCTTGTGGCTGTGATCGTGCAGTGCACCTTCGACGATGCCGGCGAACAGGCTTTCGTCGACGCCGATCTCGCTCAGGCGTGTCGGCAGGCCCAGGCGTCGGGTCATGTCCTCGATGGCCACACCAATGTCGGCATCCGCTGCCAGACCCATGGCATGGCGCAGGCGTTCGAGTTTGTGTTCTTCGCGTACGCTCGGCGCATCGGCATTGAAGTCCACTACGGCGGGCAGAAAGATCGCGTTCAACGTGCCATGGTGCAGTTTCGGATTGATCCCGCCCAGCGCATGGGAAAGGCTGTGTACGCAGCCCAGGCCTTTCTGGAACGCGAGGGCACCCTGCATCGACGCGCTCATCATGTTCAAGCGGGCCTCGCGATTGTCGGGTTCGGCAGTGGCGCGTTCGATGTGCTGCCAGGCGCGCCACAGGCCGTCCAGAGCAATGCCGTCGGCGGCCGGGTTGAATGCCGGGGCCATGAAGGTTTCGATGCAGTGGGCGATGGCGTCCATGCCGGTGGCGGCGGTGAGTATCGAGGGCAGGCCCAGGGTCAGCTCGGGATCGCAGATGGCGACGCGGGGGATCACGTAGGGTGAGATCACCCCGACCTTACGGCCGTCGTCGAGGATCAGGATTGCGCCTCGTCCGACTTCGCTGCCAGTGCCTGCAGTCGTGGGGATGGCGATCAGCGGCGCGGTGGCGGCGGTGATGCGCTCAAGGCCGCCCTCGATGACGGCAAAACTCTGCAGCGGTCCCTCGTGGGTGGCACAGACCGCCACGCCCTTGGCCAGGTCGATCGACGAGCCACCACCCACCGCGATAATTCCGTCACATTCGCCGCTGAGGTATTGCGCGACGGCGGCGCGTACGGCGCTCTCGTTGGGATTGGGCGGTGTGGCGTCGAAGATCGCAGGTGAGGCCTTGCCACCCAGCGCTGCAATGACCTTGTCGACCAGCCCGGCACGGCGCACTCCCTGGTCGGTGACGATCAGCGGACGGGTGATCCCGGCGCGCTCGGCTTCTGCGGCGAGGGTCTTGAGGCTGTCATAGCCGAACTGGATTTTGGTTACGTAGTTGATCAGAGACATGCTTCACCACAAGTTATACAGGATTGTTATTGTCACAATCGGTCGACGCCGCGAGGACGTTGCCCTGGCGGGTAAACCCATTGCATTGCCTGGTTGTGGGGAGGACTATAGGCCCGTGATGAGCCCGTCCGATACTGACGACTTTCGATACCACTATAACCTTTAGTCAAGCCTGATGACGCCGACCCTTAACTCCATCATGTCCCGTTTGCACGTCAAACAACTGCGTTTGATGATCGCTCTGGATGAGCACCGATCCTTGCTGGGCGCGGCCAGACAGGTTGCGCTCACCCAGCCGGGCGCCAGCAAGGCGCTGCAGGAAATCGAAACCACCTTTGGCACCACACTGTTCACCCGAACTAACCGGGGGCTTGAACCGAACGATGCCGGGCGCTCTGTGATTCGCTACGCACGGCTGATCCACACCGACCTTGCGCACCTGCGCGAAGAGATCATCGGCATCATGAGCGGGCAGGGCGGTCGGGTATCGGTGGGCACCATCATGGGCGCAGTGCCGCTGCTGACGGCGGCGATCAGCCGGATCATCGCCGACAACCCCCAGATGTCCGTGGAGATTGTCGAAGACACCAGCGCCGCGCTCCTCGCGCAGGTGGATGCCGGACGGCTGGACCTTGCGATCTGTCGCACCACGGTCAGCACAACCCCTTATCTGTATGAAAGCAGCGTGCTGGTCGACGAGACACTGGCCGTCATCGCCAGCACCCGCCACCCCTTTGCCTACGCGCGCAGACTGACCCTCAAAGACCTGGCCGACTATCGTTGGGTGGTCTATCGCGCCAACATGCCGATGCGCCTGCTACTGGAGCGAGAATTCCATGAAGCCAACCTGCGCTTCCCTGTGTATTTGTTGGAGACGACATCAGCCTTCGCCACCCTGACCCTGCTGCAGGAAAACCCGTCCCTGGTCGCACTGGTATCGACCGATGTGGCGAACTTCTGCGCCGCGTACGGCTTCACCACCACGCTGGCGTTGCCCATTACCTCCCGTAGCGAGCCCTACGAACTGGTCTCGCGCAAAGGCGCGCCGGACTCGCCAGCCGCGGGGCTGTTACGCGAGGCGCTGATGAGCACACCCTCCCACGGCGTTGCGCTTTAGAGGGGGCTTGCCCCGTGAGTGAGCGCTATGGAAAGTGCTAGCTCCCGCTCATCGACTTCAACGACACGTAGATATCCGTCTGCCGCTGCTTCAGTGGCGTCTTGGGATAGACGCTCAGGTAGAGGATCATCCCGAAGCTCGTCGTTGCTTGCAGGGACCCAGTCGCGGTAAAGCGGGTAGATGGTTTCTGCGGTGTCGTCGAGGGAGCCGGTATGACCAATCACCGCACAGGCGGGTGACAGCGCGTGAAGATGCGGTAAGCCGTCGCATCCGTTTTTCAGCCATGACTTTTCCTAGCCGTGTTTGCTGTCGTGGTTTGATTGTAGTGGGCTGACGGCGTGGACTGAGCTCAAAAACCACAGAATCAATGCTGCCGCACTGATCGACGCCCCCAGCAGACAGACCGCCCACCACCCCCAATGCGCATAGACCTGGGTCGAAGCCGCGGCGCCCAGTGCGCTGCCGATGGAGTAAAAGCACATGTAGGCGCCGACCATGCGGCTTTGGGCGTCCGGGCGGGCAGCGAAGATCAGGGTCTGGTTAGTGACGTGGACGGCCTGGACGGCGAAATCGAGCAGGATCACGCCACAGGCCAAAGCGAACAACGACGTTTGAGCGAAGCTGATCGTCAGCCATGACAGCGTCAGCGCACCCAACGCGACGCCGGTGACTGGCTGGCCAAAGCCCTGATCGGTCCAGCGTCCGGCGCGTCTGGCCGCCAGTGCACCCGCCACACCCGCCAGGCCGAACAGGCCGATTTGTGTGTGCGACAGCGACAGCGGCGCGGCGCTCAAGGGCAGTACCATCGCCGTCCACAGCACCGAAAATGCCGCGAAGATCAGCAGCGCAAGCAGGCCTCGAACTCTCAGTACAGGCTCGGTCAGCAACAGCTGGAACAGCGAGCGAATGAGGCTCAGGTACGTGGCGCGTGTTTGCGCCGATGGCGTGTCCGGCACGCATCTGCACAGCACGACGGCAAGTGTGAGCATCAGCGCCGAGGACACGAAATACACCGCCCGCCAACCGGCCAGGTCCGCGATCAGCCCCGAGGTCAAACGCGCCAACAGAATCCCCAATACAATGCCGCTGGTGACTGTGCCGACCGCCTGGCCACGCTGTGACGGCGTGGCCAGCACGGCAGTGTAGGCGACCAGCACCTGCACCACGACCGCCATCAGCCCCACGACGATCATCGCCCCCAGCAAGGCCAGCCACGCCTGCGCTGCGCCCACCGCCGCCAGGGCAATGGCCGACAACAGTGTTTGAACCAGTACCAGGCATTTGCGGTTGAACCGATCACCCAGCGGCACGACGAGCAGCAAACCCAGCGCATAGCCAGCCTGGGTGGCGGTGACCACGATGCCGATCAACCCGGACGCCACGCCGAGGCTCTCGGCCATGGAGTCGAGCAACGGCTGGGCGAAGTACACGTTCGCGACGGCCAAGCCACAAGTGATCGAGAACAGCAAGGTGAGGGCGGGAGTGAGACCGGGCGAATCAGTGTCAGCTGTCATAATGCCTTCCATGTGAGTAAGCTGGTTTCAATTTGAAACTGATCTGAATTTTTGCGCAATCCTGTTTCAATTTGCAACCAGATTCCTGGCGGTCACCGACGTGACCTGCCAGGTCCACCCTTCAAAAGGTTGAAAGACATGACCCACACCCCTTCGCCGGAGGCCAACGAATGCCCCGTGGCCCGTACGCTCGAGGCCATTGGTGATCGCTGGTCGCTGTTGATCATTCGCGACGCCTTCGATGGTATTCGCCGCTTCAGCGAGTTTCAAAAAAGCCTCGGCGTCGCCCGCAACATCCTCGCGTCCCGCCTTAAAACACTGGTTGAAGTGGGGGTGTTCGAGATTTGCCCGGCGTCGGACGGCAGCGCCTACAAGGAATACGTGCTGACCGAAAAAGGGCGCGAGGTCTTTCCGATCGTGGTCAGCCTTCGGCAGTGGGGCGAACGCTTTCAGTTCACACCCGGTGAAATCCGTTCGGTGCTCTTGGACAATGTTGCTGGCCAGCCACTGATGACGGTGGCGGTGCGCTCTGCGAGCGGTGAGCGGCTGGGGCCGACGGATTGTCATCGGATTCGGGTCGTGGTTGAGGGCAACTGAATGGGCACCACGACCCTTGAGATTCCCCCAGCCCTCAGGATGAGGCGCCGGGGGACGTCGTGCTGAAGACAGTGATCACCCAAAGATGAACGAGCGTCCAGGGGAGCCTTGGGGCGGCTTGAGCGATACCCGGTCTTAGTGCTGGCTCACCACCGCCGCCGAATCAGCATCCCCCGCCAGGCTGTTGCTGACGTTACGCCCCAGCACCAGCACCGTCACCAGGCCGCAACCCACCAGGGCCGTGGCCAGGCTCATCAGCACCGAGCTGCCCAGCCGGTCGACGATCTGCCCGCCGAAGAACGAACCCAGCGCGATGATCACCTGGAACATCGCGACGAACAGCGGCATGCCGCGTTCGACATCTTTGGGCGCCACGACGAACATCCAGATGCTGGCGCAGGCCGGAAAGGCGCCGAAGGCGAAGCCCCAGAGTGCGATCAACATCGCAGCGCCGGTCAAACCGGTGGCGAAATAGGGGAACAGCGCGGTGCTGATGGCGATCAGCAGGGCGACCAGCATCAGGGTGTGGCGTACGCTGCGGTTGGCGGCGAAACCGGCGAAGATATTGCCCGCCACCCCGGCCATGCCATAGAGCAGCAGCAACGAGCCAATGGTCGGGCCATCGAAACCGGAACTGTGTTTGAAGAACGGCGCGACGTAGGTGTACGCGGCAAAGTGCGCCAGGCCGATCAGCAGCACTGCGATCAACCCGACCCGCGCCAGCGGATTGATGAACAGCGCGGGAAGGTCACTGATGCGGATGGCTTTGTCCGGATTGAGTTTCGGCAGCAGAAAGACCTGCGCCAGCAACACCGGCACCCCCAGCAATGCAGTCACCAGAAAGGTCATGCGCCAGCCCATCAGCTCGCTCAGCCAGGTGCCGACGGGTACGCCCAGCACGGTGGCCAGCGTCACGCCCACCATGATGATCGAGGTGGCCTGCGCAACGCCCACGCCTTTAGGGGCCAGACGGCCGCTCAAGGCAATGGCCGTGGCCCAAAAGCCGCCGATGCTGACGCCCAGCAGAACGCGGCCCAACAGCAGCAGGTTGAAGTCGCTGGCGTAGGCCACGACCGAGTTGGCGATGATCATGATCAGCGTCAGGCCGATGAGCAGGTAGCGACGGTCCATTTTGCCGATCCCCACCGACAGCAAAGGCGCGGCGAGGGCGGCCATGATGCCCGGCAGGGTCACCATCAGGCCTGCGTGACCGGCGCTGATGCCCAGGTCGCGGGCGACATCGTTGAGCACGCCCACCGGGAGAAACTCGCTGGTGACCAGGGCGAAGGCGCCGACGGCGACCGACAGAATCGCCAGCCACTGCTGCTTGACGCTCTGTTGATTATGTTCGGGCGGGGTATGACTGGCGCTTGGCATGGTTTTGATTTCCAAGGAAGGGTGTCGCCTGAAACAGGCGCAGGAGCGGGGGAGAAAGAGGAGGGGATTGTAGGAGCCAGCTCGCGAGAGCCAACAGGCCGCACGTTCGATAGTCATCATCAGCAAGATTGATAAGACGCCTTGGGACGCCCTGAATAGACCGTCCGGCCCGACAGCGAATGTAGCTCGCTATGCCCCCGATGTCGCCCACATCCCAGACCAGCCCCGAGTTTTCCACGTCATCGCCATTCAGGGTCAGGCCGACAATGGTGCTGGGCAGGGACGACCGGTCTGGTACAGGGCCAGCAGTTCATCGCGATGCAGCAGCTTGCCGCGCGGAACGCCGTTGGCGTCGAGGATGACCAGCTCGAACAGTTCGATATCAAGGTTTTCAGCCAAAAAACGGCTTGCGTGTTCAGCAGGTGCAAAGTGCATGATCGATTCGCTCTCGCGCACAGACGCTCAAGACCACCGCAAGGGAGCGGTCGGTCGAGGAAGGAACGGCAAAGATGCCGACGCGTATCAGTGGACTGCGAGCGAGGTATTCGGCGGACGGGCATGGCGGCAATGCCACAGCGCCCAGAAGGCAAGGATGATATGGACGAGGGGATTTGCGCCCGCGAGTGCCTTGGCTTTCGGCAGTGCGGGGCAGGAGCGTGGGGGCATGATGATCTGACGGGAAATCATGTCTCGATGCCCACACGCAGCATGCGGGTTTAACAAGTCAGAGTTGATAACCTTTGGATCGGCGAGCGCTAAACATTCTTGTCTAGCGTCGACGCTGGTGAATCTGAAGCAGGGCCTGTCGGCAGGGTGATCGATCACCCATGCCGACAGTTCGGGGGAGGGGATAGGTTTAGAACTTGAACGCCTGTCGGCCGATCAGCAGCCACTGGCCTTTCTGCTTCTGCCAGATCTGGAAGTTCTCGATTTCGGTCGGGACTTCTACACCGCTGTTCACGGCCTGAGCCGAGAAGTGGTTACGCACCAGCGCGACGTCGCCGTCCATGGTGATCTTCTGGTTCAGCATCTGCAGCGTCTTGAAGCCACTGCGACCGGTTTCGATGTCGGCGATGAACTCATCCTTGTTCTGAATCTTGCCGCTGGAGTGGCCATAGGTGACCTTGTCCGACGTCAGCGCGGCGAGGGCCTTGGTGTCCTTGTGCAGCATCGCCTGAGTCATCTTGTCGACAGCCTTGGCAACATCCTGTTCGTCCGCAGACGGCGCTGCAGCGACATAGCCCGAAAACAAACACACAACACCCAACAGCAGTTTGGACCTGGTCATCGATATTTCCTTCTTGTTGTCATCGGGGCAACACGCGCCCCGCCTGTATCCACGGGGCGCCCGTGAGAATCCGTTGAGGCAGTGCCGATCAAAGATCGGTGATCTCTTTATGGCGCGGCACCAGCACCTTCATCACGCTCCACGCCACCAGGTACGCCAGGGCGCAGATGGCGAACATGATCATGTAGCCGGTGTGGATGTCATTGATTGACTTGTAGTAGTCAAAGACCCAACCGCCGATCTTGGTCATCACCACGCCACCCAGGCCGCCGGCCATGCCGCCGATGCCGACCACGGAGGCCACGGTTTTCTGCGGGAACATGTCGGAAACCGTGGTGAAGATGTTGCACGACCACGCCTGATGCGCCGACGCACCAATGCCGATCAGCAGCACCGGCACCCAGAAACTGATGTAGCCCAGCGGTTGCGCCAGCAGCACCAGCAGCGGGAACAGCGCGATCACCAACATGGCTTTCATGCGGCCGTCGTAAGGCTTGTCGCCTCGGGCCATGAAGTAGCTCGGGAACCAACCGCCGCCGATACTGCCGACCATGGTCATGCTGTACAGCACGAACAGCGGCATGACGATGGCCGCGCCTTTCATGCCGTACTGCGCGGACAGGTACGTCGGCAGCCAGAACAGGAAGAACCACCACACGCCGTCGGTCATGAACTTGCCGAAGGCAAACGCCCAGGTCTGGCGGTAGGTCAGCAGCTTGAACCACGAGACCTTCTTCGCTGGCGCGCCCGGTACCGCGGCGGCCGTCACCTGCTCGGTCTCGTCGCTGCGGATATAGGCCAACTCGTCAGCGGTCAGACGCTTTTGCTGATCAGGCTTGTCATACATCGCCACCCACACGCCCAGCCAGACAAAACCCAGCAGGCCGATCACGATGAACGCCGATTCCCAGCCCCACATCGCTGCGATCAGCGGCACGCAAATCGGCGCGGCGATCGCGCCAACGTTGGCGCCGGAGTTGAAAATCCCTGTAGCGAACGAACGTTCCTTCTTCGGAAAGTATTCCGCCGTGGCCTTGATCGCGATCGGGAAGTTACCCGCCTCGCCAATCGCCAATATCGCACGCGACAGCATGAAACCGGCAATGGACACCGGAATCGCCGCGAACCCCAACGCCGTGGTGATCGCACCAATGCCTTGCCCCAGCGGCACCGCGAACGCGTGCATCACCGCGCCCGTGGACCACACGCCGATCGCCACTACATAGGCCGTCTTGGTGCCGATCTTGTCGACCACGCGCCCGGCGAAAATCATCGCGATGGCGTAGACGAACTGAAACACCGACGCGATGTTCGCGTAGTCAGTGTTACTCCAGCCAAATTGCGTCGACAGATCCGGCGCCAACAGGCTGAGCACCTGCCGGTCCAGATAGTTGACCGTCGTCGCGAAAAACAGCAGCGCACAGATCGTCCAGCGGTACTTGCCGACGGACCGGGTGGCCGCCTGGGTGATGCTTTGCGGATGGGTGGACTCGTTCAGGTTCATGGCGTCACTTTTATTCTTGGAGGGGTGATGGTCTCTCGGCTTGTTGGACGAGAGCGCACGCGTCTATATCCGAGGCGCAAGGCCTGGAGTCAGACGTCTAACAAGTGCTAAGCAACGAAGTAAGAAAAACGTGCTCGGGAGGGCCCGAGACAACAGGCATACCGCCCATCAAAGGCGCGGCCCGGGCCAGGGTATTCGGGGAGATGAGCAAGCAAGTCGAATTCATGATGTGACCGACACTGTGTTTTTATTTTTAGAGGTGACACGACGATGTATCGTCTGTCGTCGTACAACGGTGGTAGTTATAGCTAGCGAGGGGTTGGGCTGTCAACGTCGGGATGGGGGGAGAGTGGTTGTTTATGGCTGGGAGGGAAAAATTGTCTCAGTTATGAAGAACGGCATCCCCCTTCTTCCTGAAATGCAATGAGCCAGGATCGAGTATCAGAGCTGAGGCAGTAGGGGGACGTCGCGTTACTCATGCCAATTTGTCGCGCCTCTTTGTGCTTCAGATTGATCTTTTTCAGTCTCGAACGGCTCCAACGGGTCGATCGCAGCCAGTCGCGAATGGCTACAGTCGACCGGTTGAATCCACAACCCAATGCGGCCGCTCCGTCGACTTCTGATCTACGATGTGAGCATTACCGGCAGTTATCAGGATGTGGGAATGTTCGAGGGATTCCAGCTTGAAATGGTCGAGTTGCCTGAGGCGACCTTACGCGTCCGTCACGGCGGCTCAGGCCCTCCGTTATTGCTGCTGCATGGTCATCCCCGCACCCACACGACGTGGCACGCGGTTGCACCGCTGCTTGCCACATCTTTCACCGTGGTGTGCCCTGATTTGAGGGGCTTCGGTATGTCCAGCAAGCCCACGAATCCTCACGATTACGAGGCTTTTTCAAAAAGAGCGAAGGCACGTGACTGCGTGGCCCTTATGGATCGCCTTGGGTTCGATAAATTTTACTTGGCGGGCCATGACCGGGGCAGCTACGCCGCTTTTCGCACAGCGCTCGACTTTCCGTCAAAAGTGCTGAAGTTGGCCATCCTTGATGGAGTGCCGATTCTCGAAGCGCTTGAACGTTGTGACGCGAAGTTTGCATCCAAATGGTGGCACTGGTTTTTCTACGCTCAGCCCGACAAACCAGAACGAGCGATTTTTCCTGACCCTGCGAGTTGGTATCAGGGCAGCACAGAAGTAATGGGGAGAGAAAACTATGAGGATTTTCAAGTCGCGATCCACGACCCTGAAACCATTATCGGAATGCTTGGTGATTATCGCGCCGGGATCGCGGTTGATCACCAGCATGATCGGGAAGACCGGGAGGCTGGCCTGAAAATTCAATGCCCGCTCACCGTCTTATGGTCGCTGAAAGACGACTTGCAAGACCTCTATGGCGACGTTGTTGCCGTCTGGCAGCCTTGGGCCGAGCGAATGGTCACCGGTACTGGAATCGACTGCGGGCATCACATGGCAGAAGAGGCCCCTATCGAATTGGCAAATGCTCTTAGGGTGTTCTTTCAAGAGATATGAATTCCAGGTTCCTTTGCGCAAGCCCTCGGCCATTCATCCCGGCATCCCCGTCCGGAGCGTCTGGGGCCAATGTCGAAATTAGAGGTTGCAAAGCCCGCGCTTTACCGCGGGCTTCCTCCAACGCTAAGAACTGATTTGCTTGTCCTCATTTAAGGGCCATTCAAGTCGTGTCAAGCCTCGCGGCTATCGGGTGACGCTGGCTCCGGCGCTCTAGACTGCTTGAAGTCTTCAACGATCTCTTTACCAGCGCTGGCGACGCTTTCCCAGGTTTTATCCATAGACGTTTTCGCCTTGCTGGTCAGCTTATCACTGGTCTGTCCCATGATTTTGTTTTCTTGCTCAGTTGAGGGGAGGGCTGCACCTATCGCTGCGCCAAGTGCGATGCCGATTGCCGCGAGTGCGAGCGGTTGCTCCTGCAGCAAGTACTGGAAGCTCCCTTTGATCTGCCGTCCCTGATGCTGCAGGGTCTCTTGTACCTGATCGGATGACGCCCTCGTCTTCTCGCTTGCGCTGGAGGTTCCATCAGTGGCGCGTTGTTTGACGTCGTCGACCTTGTGGCTGATGGTGTCGGCCAAATGACCTGCCTTGGCACTCACTTGGTGAGCAGATTGGCGTACCTGATCCTTGGCATTGTGCAAGCTGTCGGATACGGCACTGGCGGCATCACTGATCTTTTCGCCTAACTGGCCGAACATGGAATGCCCATCGCCCCTGGGCTTCTCATGTTGACCGAGCATCAACCAGCTGATGCCCACAGTTGCGAGCAGAACCGGCACCGGATTGTTTTTGACCGAGGTCCCCAGGTTATTGAAAAACTCACCGCCATTACCTTTCGTGAAGGCCAGCGCCTGATCAAACAGTTGCCCGGGCGAAAGTCTGCTTTCCAGCGCATCCACGATGTTTTCGATATTGGCCCGGCGTGCATCGATATCCCGCTCCAGTGTGTCCGGGCTTTTCGGGTTCTCAATGTCCGGGATGCGGTCGTTTTCAAACTCATCCTGGGTGGCGAAGCTGCTATCGATGCTCATGAGACTTTCCTCTGTATGGCGTCTTTATCTTTTTGAAGAGAATTGATAGTCCGGTCAGGCGTGAGCTGAGAGGGCTCTAGCTGTTTTTTACCCGACTGCACCATCACAAAACCCACCACCATCGCTACAGCTCCAACGATCAAAGCAGAGAGCCATGCGGGCATGACCAATGCGAGCCCGTACACCGCTGCCATGAGCAGGATGACAAGCCCTGCCAGCATGAACACCACGCCGCCGGCCAGCGCTGCCGTCGCCGCTTTAGCGGTCTGGATGGAATCTCTGATCTCTGCTTTGGCCAGCGCAAGCTCCTCGCCGATCAGGGCTGGAACTTCGTGAGCAAGCTGCCGCACGAGACCCAAGAGTGACGGGTCGCTGTCAGATGTACTACGAGGAGGGATTTCCGGATTGATAGCCATCATGCTTCTCCTCGTGGTGCAGGCTCATGTGTGGGAGCGCCCGGGTAAGTACTCGGAACTGCTGCTTGAGCGCTCCCCCCTCCAGAAACAGAATTGAAGCTCCCCAATTCCGCCCCCGACTGCTGAATACCTGCGGTGGCGGCATCGGTTGAATCCGAGGGAGGAGATGTGCGTGACCAGGCGGAATCACGGGTGACGACATCTCCCTCGTGCTCAGGCCGAATCGCCAGATCCTCGTCGGCTGCAGTCCTTGGGTCGAACGCCTGGTCATCCGCGTTGACGTCGTTATCACCAGTGTCGGCGGGCGGGGCGCTGCTCAAGTCAGGGCTGCTTGCGCGCAGAAACCGTGAAAGTCCGAACCCCAAAGCAACGCTGCCGGTCACGAACAGTGCCGGGTTTTCGCGCGCCAGCCGTCCCACCTGTTGCAAGAGCTCGTCTGCACTTTTGCCACGCAGACTTCCCGCGAATGTGCTCAAGCCTTCAGCCACATCAGTGATGTAGTGAGACAGGCCCAGCGTGTCATTCTCTTGCAATTCTTCGGCAGCTGACGTTGCACTGCGGGCAAGACTTTCCAGCTGATCCGCTGCGCCTTCGCGGTACTGCTCCAGATGCTCGGAGCCATGCTCGCGGGCTGAATCCAACAGCGCCATGGCATCATCCTGCAGAGCGTTCAAAGCATCACCTGGCGGCGGAGTGCGCGACTCTGTCCCAGCGCTTCCTTCGTTGAGTGTTGGCATTTTGGTCACCATCCTTTTGGTAAAGAGATGGAAAACGCGCCTGAATTTCAGAATGGGCGCACCACCTCGTGCGGCAGGTTATCTGCACGCTGTAAAAGGTGGAGTCAATGCTTGTGAGAGTAGTTCTGAGTAGGGGACAGACGGTGAGCCGTCCTCAAATGGACAGATTACGCTGGAGAAAATTAGGTCAATTGGAGATATATTTCGGCGACGATCACTCGGTAGGATGGCCCGCAACTCAGTTCGTCTGTAGCGGGCTTTTTCATATGAGCTTTTCACTCAGGATTGTGCCGACCTATACCCGGTTATCCCTTGTTGTGTTCCTTGGGGCTGAGCAATACCTTGAGGCCCAGCAACCCCCCAAACCGTCCACCCAACCTTTGGAGGGTGTTGCCAGCATCTTCGATCGGATCGGACGTCACCCCAGATTGTCGGTACGCAGCCCAGCAGATAAATAAATCGTCCGCAGGTACATGAGCCGCGCTAATACTTTTGTGAAAACCTTTCGTTTTTGTTCAGGCAACTGCTTTGCCTACAATGCGCCCAGCTCTCGGCGGTCTATTCATTCATTGACGTCGTGAAGTTCCGAGACAGAAACGTTAACGCCTCAAGGCTTTCAACGTATTCAGGTTATATCTCTCCACATCAGGGTGTCAGATCACCATGAGCAAAGAATTTGCATTTGCCATTAAACGCGTTCGTTTCGACGAACATTATCGTCCCTCGGACACCACTCGCGTGACGACCAACTTCGCCAACCTGGCGCGTGGGGAACGTCGTCAGGAGAATCTGCGCAACACTTTGAAGATGATCGATAATCGCTTCAACTCACTGGCCCATTGGGACAATCCGACAGGCGATCGTTATACCGTCGAGCTGGACATCATCTCTGCTGAAATGAAAATTGATGCCCGAGGCGATGATCAGCCCATTCCACTGATTGAAGTGTTGAAGACCACCATCGTCGATCGAAAAACCAATGAGCGTATTAACGGTATCGTTGGGAACAACTTCTCTTCCTACGTGCGGGATTATGACTTCAGTGTGCGGTTGCAGGAGCACAACCAGGGCCGGGCCGGGTTCAGTACACCGGAAGATTTTGGCGATTTGCACGGCAAGCTGTTCAAGTGCTTCGTTGAGTCAAGCGCCTACACAGCGCAGTTCGACAAGCCGCCGGTGATCTGCTTGAGCGTATCGAGCACCCGAACGTACCAGCGCACCGAGTATCAGCACCCAGTGCTGGGGTTCGAATATCAGCAGGACGCGTACTCGTTGACCGATGAGTACTTCAATAAAATGGGTCTGAACGTGCGTTATTTCATGCCCGCGAACAGCGCGGCGCCACTGGCCTTTTATTTTTCCGGCGATTTGTTGGGGGATTACACTGATCTGGAATTGATCGGCACCATCAGCACCATGGATACGTTCCAGAAGATTTACCGGCCCGAGATTTACAACGCGAACTCAGCGGCCGGAAAAACCTATCAGCCAAGTTTGAAACATCAGGACTATTCCCTGACTCGCATTGTTTATGACCGGGAAGAACGCAGTCGACTGGCCGTCGAGCAAGGCAAGTTTGCCGAAGAGCAGTTCATCAAGCCTTATCGGGCCGTTCTTGAACAGTGGTCCGTTGCCTGCACGCTTTAACCCATCAGAATTAAAGGTCATCTTTCATGAAAAAACTGTTACCCACTTCTACTGCTGGCAGCTTGCCTAAACCTGCCTGGCTTGCACAACCCGAGACACTTTGGTCACCCTGGAAGTTACAGGGTGAAGCATTGATCGAGGGCAAGCAGGACGCGTTATTGTTGTCGCTGCAAGAACAACAAGGGGCGGGTATCGATATCGTCAGTGATGGCGAACAAACGCGCCAGCACTTTGTCACGACGTTTATCGAGCACCTGGACGGCGTTGATTTTGAAAAGCGCGAAACGGTGAGGATTCGTGATCGTTACGATGCCAGTGTGCCAACCGTTGTCGGTGCCGTTGCTCGGCGAAAACCGGTGTTCGTCGAAGACGCCCGGTTTCTGCGTCAGCACACCTCACAGCCCATCAAGTGGGCTTTGCCAGGCCCGATGACGATGATCGACACCCTGTTTGACGCCCATTACAAGAGCCGTGAAAAACTGGCCTGGGAGTTCGCCAGGATCCTCAATCAGGAGGCTAGGGAACTGGAGGCTGCCGGCGTCGATATCATTCAGTTCGACGAACCCGCCTTTAACGTCTTTTTCGATGAGGTGAACGACTGGGGTGTCGCTACGCTGGAGAAGGCCATCGAGGGCCTCAAATGCGAAACCGCCGTGCACATCTGTTATGGGTACGGCATCAAGGCCAACACCGACTGGAAAAAGACCTTGGGATCGGAATGGCGCCAGTACGAAGAGGCGTTTCCCAAGCTGCAGAAATCCGGCATCGATATCGTCTCGCTGGAATGTCACAACTCTCATGTGCCCATGGACCTGCTCGAGCTCATTCGCGGCAAGAAGGTCATGGTCGGCGCCATTGACGTGGCAAACCCTTCGATTGAAACCCCCGAGGAGGTGGCCAATACCCTGCGCCGAGCCCTGCAGTTCGTTGATGCCGATAAGCTGTATCCGTGCACCAACTGTGGCATGGCGCCCCTGCCTCGTCACGTGGCGAAGGGCAAACTCAATGCCCTGAGCGCCGGCGCACAAATCGTGCGAAGAGAGCTCTCGCTCCAGAACTGAGCAGGCCATCGTTCGGGCTTGGTCGCTCAGTTTTCGCCCAGCGCTCGGGCATTTCGCCTCCGGTCAGGCCCGGGGCGCGAACATGATGATCGCCATGCCCGAAAGCGCAACCAGACCGCCCACCATGTCCCAAGTGGTCGGTTTGATGCCGTCCACCAGCCACAGCCACAGCAGCGCAACGAAAATGTAGACGCCTCCGTAGGCGGCATACACGCGCCCGGCCGCCGCAGGGTGAAGGGTCAGCAGCCACGCGAACAGGGCCAGGCTGACAGCGGCAGGTATCAGCCACAGAATGGATTTGCCCTCTCTGAGCCAGAGGTAAGGGAGGTAGCACCCGACGATCTCAGCCAGCGCCGTGGCGATGAACAAACCCAGGGTTTTCAGCTCTGGCATATCAACCTCTCTGGAACGGGGGCTGCAGGATAACCGTCTTTGGCCCGATGGGTGAGTCTTGTACCCACGGCTGCCCGGGCTATGTCGGCTCGATCGGGCTGTTGTCTTCCCGTGGGGAACGGCCGAAATACGCCTTGTAGGCGCGGCTGAACGACGCCTCGGACTCGTACCCCACGGCAAAACCCACTTCGCCGATGCGGCTGTTGTGCCGGGCCAGCATGGTCTTGGCCAGGGTCAGTCGCCATTCGTTCTGGTAACGAAGGGGCGAGCGCCCGACCAGCGCGTTGAACCGGTCGCAGAAGCTGGAGCGCGACATGCCGGCGATGGTCGCCAGCGCGTCGACGCGCCATTGCTGCCCGGGCTTTTCGTGAATGGCCCTGAGGGTTCGGGCGATACGCTCGTCGGACAGGCCGCCGAGCCAGCCCGAGGCCATGCCGTGCTGAACCCAGGTGCGCAGGATGCGAATGACGGTCAGGTCGATGAGGCGGGAAATCATCAAGGCGCCCCCAGGCTGGGTGTCATTGGCCTCGATCAGCATGAAATGCAGGATGCCCTCCGACCACGCCGAGGCTTCGTCGTGTTTGATGTGGATCAGCCACGGCAGGGCGAACAGCATGGCCTGGAAGCTGCTGGCATCGAACCAGAACCGGCAGATGACCAGCGCCGCCGGGCCTTGGGATGCCGTGATGGTCAGCGATGACGGATCGTGGGGCAGCAGCAGGATGTCGCCTTGCTCTATGGTCTGGGTCTGCCCGTCGGCGCCTGTGATGTGCAACTGACCTTTTTGCAGCACGCAGATGTGCGCGCTTTTTTCGTCCAAAGCCACCCGTTGCCCTTCGGCCTGGGTGGTGGAGTAGACGCGGTCCCCGGTCAGGCGGATCTGCGCCAGCACCTGGGAGAGCAAATCCCCGGTAGCCAGCCCCTCTAACTGCATCTCTGGAAGAATGGTCAAGTTTTCGAGTAAATCCGTCATGTCAGTCCGGCTACGTCTTCAATAGTCTGAACCCCGGAATCATAGCGCTTTGATGCGGTTGATCGGCAAGGCCTCAGCGCTTGCTGCGCTGTGCACAACATCCAATCAGAAAAGGAATAGTCGAATGTTCGGGATCTCTGCCCTTGGCTGGGTACACACCCTCGGGAGTCTGCCGGCCATCCCGCTGGCGGCCTACATGTTCATCAAGCACGGGCGCATCGTGCCGCGGTCGCGAGCCGGCCTTGCCTATTTCGTCTCTATGCTGATTGGCAGCCTGACGGTGTTTCTGGTGGCTCATCAACCCATCAGCCCGGTGATCGGCGCGGTGACCATCGTGCTGTTGTTCACCGGTTACGGGGTCGGATTCGTCGCTTGGCTGGGGCGGGCGGGGGTGTACCTTGAGACGATTCTGCTGAGCCTGACGGCGTTCTTCCTGATGGTCCCGACGGTTTCGGAGACTTTGCGTCGCGTCCCGGATGGTCACCCCATCGTCACTGACCCGAACTCGCCGCTGCTCAAGGGTGCGCTGGGTCTGATCGCTCTTGCGCTGGTGGTGGGCGTGGTGGCACAGATGGTCGCATTGCGTAAAAAAGGCCTGCGCCAGGCGCAACAGGCCCAGGCCTGACTGAAGGGAGCACGCGCAATGAATCCGCTGAATACGTTGCAGAACACGCCGACGCCTTCCTCGACCAGCACCCCGGGTGCGACGGGGAGCCCTGCGATCAATAGCCAGGGCTTCCTGCGCCTGCTCATCACGCAACTGCAACACCAGGACCCGCTGACACCGACCGACCCTGGCAACACTGTGCTGCAATTGGCGTCGTTGGCCCAGGTGTCGATGCTTCAAGAGATCAGCGCGCTGCTCAAGCGGCTACTGGCCGCCAAGGACACGCCTGTAGCGTCCGCGCCGAAGAAGACTGCGCTTGCCGCCAGCCCTGACGACGAGCCCCTTGCGCCACTCTAGGCGCTACGAAAGGCGCGAGCGGGGCCAGCATGCCCACCCCGACTGACCAAACCCAAGCAAAACCGCTTTCTCCATTGAAGTGGCCTGCGTTCTAGGTTTTACCTGGTCGCAAGGCACATCCTGAGGTCATCCAGCAACCCCGGCCCCTTTGGCTCCCAGCCCAGACGTTCGCGGGTCTTGGCATTGGAGGCCGACATGTCCTGCCCGGCAAACGCCGCCATCCAGCCGAAGTGCGCGGCGGCGTCTTCTGGCCTCAGGGACACCGTCGGCAGGTCAAGCCCTTGACCGATGGCACAGGCGATGTCGCGTGCGCCGATGCCTTGTTCGGCGGTGGCGTGGTAGCGGGCGCCGGGCTGATGTTTTTCCAGCGCCAGTCGGTAGAGGTGAGCGGTGTCGGCCACGTGAGCGGCAGACCATTGCTCAAGGCCTTCGCCGACGTAGGCCGACACGCCTTTTTGCCGCGCCAGTTCGATGAGGTAAGTCACCAGCCCCTGTTTGACCGGGTTGTGAATCTGCGACAGGCGCATGACCACGACGTTGAGGCCGCGCTGTTTCAAGGCCTCACCGGCCAGTTCCGAGGCGATGCGAGGGTGCGGGTGATGCGGGTCGAAGTGATCTTCGTCAGCCGGTTGGCCTGCTGCAAACGCGCCCATTGCCGTACCGGAGGTGATGATCAACGGACGGTGCGAACCCTCCAGCGCCTCGCCCAGCGCGCCGATGACCCGGGCGTCCTTCTGGCAGTTGGCGACGAAGTGGGCGAAGTTGTGATCGAACGCGGTGTGGATCACGGCATCGCACTGCTCGGCGCCTTTTTGCAGGCTGGTCAAGTCTTCGATATCACCGCGATGGGCCTCGGCGCCCGCGCTGCGCAGGGCCTGTTCACCCTCATCGGAGCGGGTCAGCCCCAGCACCTGATGGCCTGCATCGAGCAGCTCCCGAGTGACCTGGGAGCCGATGAAACCGGTGGAACCTGTCAGAAATACGCGCATCGTTGGATTCTCTCTTTGCTCAAAGCACCAGCCTGCGCGTAGTGTTTATCCGGCTAAAGCCGTGACGTTATCAGGGTATAGAAACTAACAGGGTGGGCCATGTCAGATCAGTCGGTGCAGTTATTGGGAGCCTATTTGAAAGATTGCCGGGCGCGGCTCGATCCGGCCAGCTTCGGATTTTCCAGCAATCGCAGGCGCACGCCGGGGTTGCGTCGCGAAGAGGTGGCCCAGCGCGCCAACATCAGCGCCACCTGGTACACCTGGCTTGAGCAGGGGCGAGGTGGTGCGCCCTCTTCCGAGGTGTTGAACCGCATCGCCCAGAGCCTGCTGATGACCGAGCCCGAGCGCGTGCACCTGTTCATGCTCGCCTTCGGGCACCCTCCGGAAGTGGTGTATCGCGCCCCTGAAGGTGTGACGCCGCGCCTGCAACGGGTGCTGGACACCTTTGAGTTCAGCCCGGCGATCATCAAGACCGCGACTTGGGACGTGCTGGCCTGGAACCGCGCGGCGGCGGCCGTGTTTACCGATTACAGCCTGCTGCCGGTGGAGGATCGCAACATCCTGCGCCTGATGTTCTGCCGCGCCGGCGTACGCGAGCGGCAGGAAGACTGGGAAAGCATGGCGCGTTTCGTGGTCGGTGCCTTTCGCGCCGACGCCATACGCGCGGGGGCGGCATCGCAGGTCAGCAAGCTCGCTGAAGAGCTGTGCCTGCGCAGCTCGGAATTCGCCAGCTTCTGGCGCGACAACGATGTACGTGTGCACGGCGAGGGCACCAAACGCCTGCGCCACCCGAGCATGGGCGTGATCGAACTGGAGTATTCGGGGTTCGCCGTGGATGGCCGACCGGATCTGGGGATGATCGTCTACAACCCGGCCATGCAAGCCGATGCCGACAAAATTAGGTCGTTGCTGGGCGGTCAGTAAGCGGGTGACAGGGCCATCAGTCGTGCAACGATGCTTGATCTACTCCAGCGCGCAGCCCTGGTATTCGCCACCCGCAACGCGACAAAGATCAGCGACAGCACGCCTGTGTCAACGAAAACGGCGAAGGTCTGGCTCATGGCCCGGGTGTCAGGAGCTGAGGGTGCGCCGTTCATGATTCATGAAATTAAACGTTATTCCATGAAATAAGAGCAAGGCGGGCGGAGCTGAATCCTGAAGGGGGTTCAGCCCTGTTTTGATTTAACGGGCGGTGCCCTGATCGCTTCGCAGGGCCTGTTCCAGGAAGTCGATAAACGCCATGACCTTTGCGTTCAACGCCGAACGCTCGGTGACGCAGGCGTAGATGTGCATTGGCTCCGGCTCAGCCTGTGAAGCACCGTGGCTGTCTGAATCGAACAGCGGCAACAGCCGACCGCTGTCGATCAGCGGCTGCGCGACGAAACTGGCCAACCGCGCAATGCCGCCGCCGTTCACGGCGATCCGGGCAATCATGTCGATGTCGTCGCAGATGAACCCTGGAGACACTTTCGCTTCGATGCGTTTACCGTCGAGCATGAATGTCCACGGCAAGAAGCGGCCGTCGGTGGGGTAGCGAAACACCAGGCAGGCGTGCTGCTGCAAGTCTTCGTGGGAGCGGGGCACGCCAGCGCGCTGCAGGTACTCGGGCGAGGCGCAGAACACGAAAGGCTTTGAAGCGATGCGTCGGGCGATCAGTTGGTCGTTCAGCTGCGCATCGATGCGCAGGCTGACGTCGATGCCTTCCAGGCGATGATCGACGCGGCGGTCGCTGCTGATCAGTTCGATGTCGATGCGCGGGTAGGCCTGCTTGAACGCGGGCATCAGCGGGGCCAGAACGTGACGGCCAAAGGCTGACGTGGTGGCGATGCACAGCGGGCCTTGGGGGTCGGTGGCAACGCTGGCGGCTTGGGACGCCAGGTCAATGTCCCGAGGGATGTGCTTCACTTTTTCGAAGTAGCGGGAGCCGGCATCGGTCAAACCCATGCTGCGGGTGGTGCGCGACAACAGCCGAACCCCCAGATGCGTTTCCAGGCGGGTGATGCTCTGGCTCACGGCAGCCGGGCTCATGCCTTGGGCGCGGGCTGCGGCGGCGATGCTGCCGTTCTCCACCACGCGGATGAAGGTGTTGATCAACCCCAGGAGGTCCATCGGGCTTCGTCCTTTTATTCGTTGATTCTGCTTAACAGTGATTCAAGCGCTGCGGCCCTACCGGTATCACTGAGTGGTTGTTACGTTAGCTGCTCTTATCTGATCTGGATCCCCTCAGGAGCTGCCGATGATTGAAACCACCGCCTCTAGAACCGCACGTTTTCGTTTCCCCAAACCCCTGACACCTTACGTCTTCGCACTGTACATGGCGACGATCATGGCGTTTCTCATGTGCCTGGTCATCACCCTCGCCGAGTTTGGCTTCACAGAAGACTATGTGACAAACGTGATGAATGCCTATCGCGTCGCGATGCCTTCAGCGTTTGTCTGCGTGCTGGTGGTCCGGCCCATCGTGGCAAGGCTGGTGGGGTGGACGGTGAGGGGGCATTGAGCGCGAGAACCCATAGGTGTCTGCCAGGACTTCAAGCGGCTTTCAAACCACCGAGGAGGATCAGCATCGACCCCATCGCACGTTCAACATGCTGGTGCGGATGACCACGATGAAATCCAGGCGCCACAATCGCGACTTGGGTGCTGGCCAAACCAGGAGCAGGACCCCTTGGTTACCTGGGGGTCTTTTCCAAGTAACCCGCCGAAGGCGGAACGCTTCTGCCGTTAGGCAGAACCCATCAGCGCCACCCGGATACCGGATAGGCGCCCAATCCCGGCGTCACTGAAAAACGAAAGCCGTCAAACCTCAACAACCCGCCGCTCCCGCTTCATCTGCATCACCAACGTAAACCGGTCATCCGGATAAACCGTCTCCGACACCGCAATCAACCCACCCTGATCATCCCGATACTGACGAATGATAGTGAGCCCCAACGACCCCGCCGCCGCATTCAATCGCATCGCCAGTTCGGCACCCAGTTGCACTGGCCGAACCTGCTGATCCACTGCATCGATCCTGCGCCCGAACTCCCGCTCGATCAGCGCCGCAATCAACTCCCCCGGACACTGCTCGGCCAGCGGAATCACCTCGGCGTACAGCTGATCGGCATACACGTCCGTCCAGCACAGTGGCGCGGAACGCTGGTTGACGTCGACCTTGATGCTCGACATGCAGAAGCAGTGCGCCCCCGGCTCCAGCCCCAGGCGCCGCGCCTGAGCGATGTCCGCCACGAAATGCCGGACCTCCTGAACATCTCGAATGTGCGTTTCGGCGACATGCACCAGATCCGCCACCGACGCCAGCGATTGCGAGTAACCCCCGCTGGGCGTCGCGGCCTCGACACGGGTGCCGACCCGTTTGCGCCGCGACACCATGCCCTGATTCTGCAACTGCGTGATTGCCGCACGCACGGTGTGTCGGCTGACGTCGTACAGCGCGCACAGCTCGAATTCCGTCGGCAGCAAAGACCCCACTGGATAGCGCCCGTTGCTGATGCCTTCCATCAGGTCATTGGCGACGGCCGCATAACGCGTTTGATTGATGCCTTCCATCGAGCTCTCCCCACAGCGAGTTGACAGTGTATCAGGGCAGCGGCTAATAATTATGTACGGACATAATAAATATGTACGGCCAATAACAACATTTGGGACCTTCTCCATGTCCACTACCGTTTTTGACTCTGCACTGTTCCGCGACATGTTCGGCACCGCTGAAATGCGCGAAGTCTTCTCCGACAAAGCCTTGATCGAGCGTTACATCGAAGTCGAAGTGGCGCTGGCCCGCGCCGAGGCTCGTTGTGGCGTGATCCCCGCCGACGCTGCCGAACAGATCGCCGCCAAGGCTACCTTCGAATCCCTTGACCTGGCATTGATGCAACACGAAACCGAAATCGTCGGTTACCCGATCCTGCCTTTGGTCGAGCAGTTGTCCAAGACCTGCGGCGAAGCCGGGCGCTACGTGCACTGGGGCGCAACCACTCAGGACATCATGGACACCGCTGTGGTCCTGCAAGTGCGCGCTGCGCTGGCAGTGGTCGAGCGTGACATTCAGGCGGTGCGTGGCCTGCTCGCCGGGCTGGCGCAGAAGTACCGCGACACGCCCATGGCCGGTCGTACTCATCTGCAGCACGCCTTGCCAATCACCTTCGGCTACAAGTGCGCGGTGTGGCTGAGCATGTTCGACCGCCACGCCGAGCGTCTGGTGCAGCTGCGTCCTCGGGTGGAAGTGGGGCAGTTCGCTGGTGCCGCCGGAACCCTGGCATCCCTGGGCGACAAAGGCCTGGACGTGCAGGAAGCGCTGATGGCCGAACTGGGCCTGGGTGTGCCGCAAGCCACCTGGCACGTGGCCCGTGACGGTCTGGCCGAGACCCTGAACTTCCTCGGTCTGGTCACCGCCTCCCTGGGCAAGGTTGCGCTGGACGTCATGATGATGATGACCAGCGAACTGGGCGAAGCCTACGAGCCATTCGTCAAAGGCCGTGGCGCTAGTAGCACCATGCCGCAGAAGCGCAACCCGATTTCCTGCGAATTGATGTACGCAGCCGCCAAAGGCGTACGCCAGCAGGCGGGCCTGATGCTCGACGCCATGATTCAGGATTTCGAGCGCTCCACCGGCCCGTGGCAAGCGGAATGGATTGCCATTCCTGAAGCGTTTGCCTTGAGCGCGGCCTCCCTCGGACAGGCGAAATTCATGCTCGCGGGCCTTGAAGTGCGCCCTGAGCGCATGCTGAAAAACCTCAACATGACCCAAGGCCTGATCGTCGCCGAAGCCGTGATGATGGGGCTTGCCCCTGCGCTGGGTCGTCAGCTTGCCCACGACGTCGTGTACGCCGCCTGCCGCGTTGCCAACGACGAAAACATCAGCCTGCTGGATGCACTGGTCGCCCAAGGCGTGGTCACCGAGCGTCTGGACCTGGCCGAGCTGCAACGCCTGACCGACCCGTGCAACTACCTGGGGCTGGCGCCGCAGATGGTGGATCGCGCCTTGGTCCGGGAGGGTTCGGTCAAGCGTTGATCTCCTGCCTGGCCCAGAAACTCGGACCCGGCGATGCCTTGTTTTTCAGACCCTGTTTCTGCCCCATAACAACAATGAGAGCGCAAGCATGTCTTCTACCGGTAAAAAACCGTTTTACCGCGATCTGACCTTTCAGGTGGTCGCGGCCATGGTCCTGGGGATTGCCTTTGGCTTCGTCGCGCCTGAACTGGCGGCCAGCTTCAAGATCCTCGGCGACATCTTTCTCAAATTGATCAAGACCGCCGTCGCGCCGCTGGTGTTCTTCACCGTCGTGCACGGCATTGCCTCGGCGGGCGACATCAAACGCGTTGGCAAGGTCGGCCTGCGGGCGTTGATCTACTTCGAAGTGCTGTCGACGATTGCGCTGGCCATTGGTTTGATCTGGGGCAATGTGCTGCAGATCGGCTCGGGCATGCACGACGCCCACCCCAGCAGCGCCACCGCTGCCGCAGCCAGTGCCGCCGTTGCCAAGGGTCACGGGCCGGCGTCCACGCTGGACTTCATCTACGGCATTTTCCCGGACAACTTCGTCGGTGCCTTTGCCGGTGGCCAGTTGTTGCAGGTGCTGGTGATTTCGGTGCTGTTCGGTTTTGCGCTGCTGGTGCTCAAGCCTGAGCGACGCGCGGTGATCGAAGAGGGCCTGAGTCGCATCTCCGAATGCTTCTTCGAGTTCATCAACCTGATCATGAAGTTCGCGCCACTGGGTGCGTTCGGCTCGGTGGCCTACGCGGTCGGCAGCAACGGTACGGCGGTGCTGATGTCGCTGGCCAACCTGGTGCTGATGTTTTACGTGGCGGTGTTGTTCTTCATCTTCGTGGTACTCGGTGCCGTTTGCCGATTGTCCGGTTTCAGCCTGTGGCGCTTCCTGCACTACATCAAGGACGAGATCCTCATCGTGCTGGGCACCGCTTCTTCGGAAAGCGCTTTGCCCCGCCTGCTGCAAAAACTGGAGAAATTCGGCTGCTCGAAACAGAGCGTCGGCCTGGTACTGCCCACCGGCTACGCGTTCAACCTGGACGGGACCTCCATCTATATGTCCCTGTGCGTGCTGTTCATCGCCAATGCCTACGGCGTGCCGCTGAGCTGGGAGCACCAGTTGGGCATCATCGCCATCATGCTGGTGACCTCCAAAGGCGCGGCGGCCGTGTCCGGTGGCAGTTTCGTGGTGTTCGCCGCGACTGTGACCGCTGTTGGCGTGTTGCCTGCCGAAGGCCTGGCCTTGCTGTTCGGCGTGTACCGCTTCATGTCGATGGCCATCGCCACCTGCAACACCATCGGCAACAGCGTCGCCACCGTGGTCGTCGCCAAGTGGGCCGGTGAGTTCTCCGAGCAGACCGCGCAGGAAGAATATTCCCGTGAACTGGGCCGTGCGCCGGGGGCCGCGCTATGAGTGAGGTGCGTCAGGAACACGATGCATTCGGGCCAGTGTCAATTCCGGCAGACCGTTATTGGGGCGCGCAGACCCAGCGCGCGCTGGAGGTCTTCGGCCGTCACGGCGAGCGTTTTCCCGCCGCGCTGATTCACGCCTTCGGCCTGCAAAAGTTGGCGTCCGCCCGGGCCAACCACCGCTTGGGCGCCCTGAAGGAGGACCTTGCGCTGGCCATCGAACAGGCCGCTGCGCAGATCGCGGAGGGGGCGTTCGATGAGCATTTTCCGCTGACGGTCTGGCAGACTGGTTCCGGCACGCAGACCAACATGAACGCCAACGAGGTCATCGCCAATCTGGCCAACCTCGCGCTGGGCGGCGCGTTGGGCAGCAAGCAGCCGGTGCACCCCAACGATCACGTCAACCGTTCACAGTCGTCCAACGACAGCTTCCCGACGGTCATGCACGTCGCTGCGACCTTGCAATTGCGCGATGACTTGCTGCCTGCGTTGGCCACCTTGCGCGATGCCCTCGCCGAGAAGGCGCAGGCCTGGGCCAAGGTGCTGAAGATCGGCCGCACCCACATGATGGATGCCGTGCCCATGACTCAGGGCCAGGCCTTCGACGCCTTTGCCCGACAGATCGGCCACGGCATCGATCGCATCGAGGGTTGTCTGCCGCGCCTTCGCCTGCTGCCCCAAGGGGGCACGGCGGTGGGCACCGGCCTCAATGCCCCGGAGGGGTTCGATCAGGCGTTTTGCGAAGAGCTGAGCTTGATTACTGGCGAGCCGTTCGTTCCGAACCCGAGCAAGTTTGAAGGCATGGGCACGCACGATGCGCTGGTGGAGGTGTCCGGGGCGTTGAATGTGCTGGCCGTGTCGCTGAGCAAGATCGGCAACGACATCCGCTTGCTGGGCTCAGGTCCCCGTTGTGGTCTGGGTGAGTTGCTGTTGCCGGACGACGGTTTGACCTCATCGATCATGCCCGGCAAACGCAATCCGACTCTGGCCGAAGTGCTGGTACAGGCGGCGATGCAGGTCATGGGCAATCACACCACCATCACCCTGGCTGGCGCATCCAGTGCGTTCGAGTTGAACGTCGCCAAACCGGTGCTGATTCACAACCTGCTGCAATCGATTGGCGTGCTCGCCCACTGCGTTGGCATCTTCACCGAGAAGCTGATCAAAGGGCTTGAGGTCAATCACCCGCAGTTGGCCAATAACCTGGAAAACGCCTTGCTCATGGCCACGGTCCTCAATCCGGTACTGGGTTACGACCGGGTGGCTCAAATTACCCGCAAGGCTGCCCAGGATGGGTTGTCGCCCAAGGCGGCGGCGGTGGCGCTGGGCTTGATGACGGTCGAGGATTACGAGCGGTTGGTGCGGCCAGAGTTGATGGTGCGGCCGGGGGGCTAGGGCAGGCCCGCCGGCCGTGTGACAGCGCCCGGTTTTTAGGGCTTGCGGGACAGTTCCATGATCATCGCCGTGGTCAGGTACAGGCGCGGCGCGATACTCGACAGTTCCGCGTACTCGTCGTCGGCGTGCAGCCCCGCGCCGACCACGCCCATGGTTTCCAGCACCGCAGGCTTCTGGCTGTCAGGTACAAAGGCGTAGCCGGCATCGGTGCCGAAACGCATGGCGATCGGCTCGATGTTGCGACCGATCTTGCCGTATAGCGCCTGCGCGGTCTTGGCGAGGTCTTCGCTGGCCGGGTTTTTCACCAGCGGTGGGCGGCCCTTGTCCAGGCGAAAGGTCACTTCGGTGCCGTCGATCAGCTTGTCTTTGGTGATGCGCTGACCATCGGCCAACACGCGATCTGACTCACTCAAGTCCGAGTAACGCATGTCACCCTCAGCCGCCGCATTGTTAGGGATGATGTTGCGTTTCTCGCCGCCTTTGATCAGGGTCCAGTTCACCGTCGTGCCCTTGGCCGGGTCACCCAGGTCTTTGAGTTGAACCAGTTGGTGGGCCAGTTCCATCGCCGCGTTGCGTCCGGCTTCCGGGGCGGACCCGGCGTGGGAAGACTTGCCTTTGACATCGACGAATACGCCGTTGATACCGTTGGTGGCCACCGTCAGGGCGTCCTTGTCCGGCGGCTCGTAAGAGAAAACGTAGTCATGCTTGCGGGCGAGATCCGCGATGATTTTCTTCGAACCCGCCGAGCCCGTTTCTTCGTCCGGATTGAACAGCACAGTGAGGGTGCCGAAGTCCTTGAACTTCTGATCCTGCAACAGCTTGAGTGAATGCAGGACCATGGCCACGCCTCCTTTGGCATCCGCCACTCCCGGCCCATAGGCGCGCTCGCCCTCGATGCGGAACGGCCGCTTCGCCGCCGTGCCTGGCCCGAAGACGGTGTCGTAGTGAATCATCAACAGAAAGGTCTTGCTGCCGGTGCCCTTGATCGTGCCGACGATATTGTCGCCCACCGAGGGCGTGGCTGGCGTCGTTTCCACGGTGGCGCCCAGGGCTTTCAAACGATCGACCAGGACTGCACTGACCGTCTTCAACCCAGGCGCCTGACCGGTGCCGGTGTCGATGTCCACCAGCTGTTTGACCGTGGCCAGATAAGGCTTTTGTTCGGCTTCGGCTTTTTTCAGCAGTTGATCGGGAGGCAGGTCGGCGGCCGCGGCCAGTGAGCAAAAAAATGAGGCGGCGATGGCGGCCGTCAGGGTGGTACGTCGTACGTGCATGCTGGATCCCTCAGATGTGTGCGAGTGATCTTCTGAGGGCCTGGCGCGCGGTATTGTTCCCGAGCATGGCCGGATCACGCGCTTTCCCACGCTGATCGCCGTAGAATCGCGCCCTGGAAATAATCGTTATCGAGGTTACAGCGGTGGATGTACAGCAGGGCTTTGTCCTGACCCGGCATTGGCGTGATACCGACGCAGGCACGGAGGTCGACTTCTGGTTGGCCACTGACGACGGTCCGCGCCACCTGCGCCTGCCGCTGCAGACCTCGACGGCGTTCATTCCCGAGCAGCACCGCGAGCGTGCCGAAGCGGTGCTGCGTCAAGAGCAAAACGTCGAGCTCAGGCCGCTGCATCTGTGTGATTTCCGCCATCGTCCGGTGATGGGCCTCTACACCCGCCAGCACCGCCAGCTGATGAACCTGGAAAAAGAGCTGCGCAGTGCCAGCGTCGACGTTTATGAGGCCGATGTGCGACCGCCCGAGCGCTACCTGATGGAACGTTTCATCACCGCGCCCGTGCAGTTCAGTGGCCAGCCCGATGCCAACGGCGTGCTGCTGGAGGCGCAGATGAAACCCGCGCCCGATTACCGCCCGCAGCTGAAACTGGTGTCGCTGGACATCGAAACCACCGAGCGTGGCGAGCTGTATTCCATTGCCCTTGAAGGCTGCGGCGAGCGTCAGGTGTACATGCTGGGGCCGCCCAATGGCGACGCATCCCACGTGGATTTCAAGTTCGATTACTGCGACAGCCGCGCGCAATTGCTCGAGCGGCTCAACGCATGGATGGCGCTGCACGACCCCGACGCGATCATCGGCTGGAACGTGGTGCAGTTCGACCTGCGCGTGCTGCACGAACACGCTCGACGCTTCAATGTACCGCTGTGTCTGGGGCGTGACGGCGAGGCCATGACCTGGCGCGAACATGGCGCGCGCAACAATCATTTCTTCGCTTCGGCGGCGGGGCGCTTGATCATCGACGGCATCGAGGCGCTGCGCTCGGCGACCTGGAGCTTTCCGTCCTTCAGCCTGGAAAACGTTTCGCAAACCCTGCTCGGCGAGGGCAAGGCCATCGACACGCCGTACCAGCGCATGGATGAAATCAACCGCATGTTCGCCGAAGACAAGCCGGCCCTGGCGCGCTACAACCTCAAGGACTGCGAGCTGGTCACGCGGATTTTCGAGAAGACCGAGCTGCTCAAGTTTCTTCTGGAACGGGCCACGGTCACCGGCTTGCCCGCCGACCGAAGCGGCGGATCGGTGGCCGCTTTCGAGCATCTGTACATGCCGTTGATGCACCGCCAGGGCTTCGTCGCGCCCAATCTCGGCGAGCGCATGCCCGAGGCCAGCCCGGGCGGTTTCGTCATGGACTCGCGCCCCGGTCTGTACGATTCGGTGCTGGTGCTCGACTACAAGAGCCTGTACCCGTCGATCATTCGCAGCTTCCTCATCGACCCGGTGGGCCTGATCGAGGGCCTCAAGCACCCCGATGACAACGAGTCGGTGGAAGGCTTTCGCGGCGGGCGTTTTTCCCGCACCCGGCACTGCCTGCCGTCCATCGTCGCGCGAGTGGCCGAGAACCGCGAGGCGGCCAAGCGTGAGCGCAACGCGCCGTTGTCCCAGGCCCTGAAAATCATCATGAACGCTTTCTACGGCGTGCTCGGTTCCAGCGGCTGCCGCTTCTTCGATACCCGGCTCGCGTCGTCGATCACGATGCGCGGGCACCAGATTATGCGCCAGACCCGCCAGCTCATCGAGGCTCAGGGCTATGAGGTGATTTATGGCGATACCGATTCCACCTTCGTCTGGCTCAAACGCCGCCATGGTCAGGAAGAGGCTGCGCAGATCGGCAAAGCACTGGTGGAGGGCGTCAACGACTGGTGGCGCGAGCACTTGCGGGATGAATACGGCTTGGAGAGCGCGCTTGAGCTGCAATTCGAGACTCACTTCAAACGCTTCCTGATGCCCACCATTCGCGGCGCAGAGGAGGGCAGCAAGAAGCGTTACGCCGGGCTGGTCACCCGCGCCAACGGCGAAGACGAAATGGTCTACAAGGGCCTGGAAAGCGTGCGCACCGACTGGTCGCCGCTGGCCCAGACCTTCCAGAAAGAACTCTACCTGCGCATCTTCACCCACCGCCCGTTCGAGGAGTTCGTGCGCGACTATGTGCGTCGCACATTGGCCGGCGAACTCGACGACCAGCTGATCTACCGCAAACGCCTGCGCCGCGCCCTGGACGACTACGAGCGTAACGTCCCGCCCCACGTGCGGGCCGCGCGCATCGCCGACGACTACAACCGCCAGCAGGGTCGCCCGCTGCAGTACCAGAATCGTGGATCAATCAGCTACGTGATCACCCTGGCCGGCCCCGAGCCGCTGGAAGTGCGCAGCTCGCCGATCGACTACGACCACTACATCAGCCGCCAGCTGCAGCCGATTGCCGATGCGATCCTGCCGTTTGTCGACGAAGACTTCACCACGCTGGTCGGCGGGCAAATGGGCCTGTTCTAAGGGACGTTGGCTTCAGTATTTGGCATCCTTCACCGTAAGCTCGGCCAGTGAGTCGGCGATGACGTTGCTGTTGTCGGTCACCACCTTCAAATAAGCGGTCACGGTCTCTGCAATGCCCTCGGTGCCTTGTTGATCGATCCAGTGGCTGATCTCTTCGATCGCGCTGGTGAGGGCGAGGGTGTTCTGGTTGAGCCTGTACAGCAGGGATGGAAGCGGGTCGTTATTCATGGCGGTTCCTCCAGATCAGGACTAGCAGCGTAGCAGTTCTCCGGAAAGCGGCTAATCCAAGGCTGACAATGCTCTGCATCGCGGGTGGAGGCCCGGCGATGCGGGGCGTACTGGGTCTATGGGAAGGCAAGTGCATCCGGTCGCCCTTCTGACTTTTTTGAAGCGCAAGCGCTTGCGTGAATCGTTTCAGCTGATCTAGAGTGCCACAACGCAATTCCCGAGAGCCGCCCCAATGAGGTGGCCCAGGCATAAAAACAAGAAACCTCGGAGATACCCATGAACAGCTTGCCCGCTGGACTGCCGCGTGTTTTCTCGACGCTCGAGGCGTCGCTTCCTCTTTCTGCGGACACTCGCCCATGAGTGTCGATCTCGCCGAACATCCCTTGCCCGTGCTGGAAATGAACGCCATTTCCAAGACCTTCAATGGCCTGCGCGTGCTGAAAAACGTCGCCCTGAAAGTGTATGCCGGTGAAGTTCACGCCCTGATGGGGGAGAACGGCGCGGGCAAATCGACATTGATGAAAATCCTCTCCGGCGCCTATCAGGCCGATGCCGGTGGCGAAATTCGCATGGGAGGGCAGACCCTGGCGGCGTTCGACCCGCTGACCGCCAAAGCCTGGGGCATCGCGGTGATCTATCAGGAGCTGAGCCTGTGCCCGAACCTCAGCGTGGCCGAAAACATTTACCTGGGACGTGAGCTGCGTCGCGGCTGGACCATTGATCGCAAGGCGATGGAGGCGGGTTGTGTCGAGGTGCTCGTGCGCCTGGGTGCGGACTTCAAGCCTGCGACCAAGGTCAGCGTGTTGTCGATCGCCGAGCGCCAACTGGTGGAAATTGCCCGGGCGCTGCACGCCAGGGCGAAGATTCTGGTGATGGACGAGCCGACCACGCCGCTGTCGTCCCGGGAAACCGATCGCCTGTTTGCGCTGATCAAGCAACTGCGTGATCAAGGGCTGGCGATCATTTACATCAGTCATCGCATGGCGGAAATCTACGAGCTGTCCGACCGCGTGTCGGTACTGCGCGATGGAGAGTACGTCGGCATGTTGCAGCGTGACGGGCTGTCAGCGGAGACGCTGGTGAAGATGATGGTGGGGCGTGATCTGTCCGGTTTCTACAAGAAGGAACACGCACCCTATGACCCCGGCGCGGTGGTGATGCGCGTGCGCGACATGGCCGATGGCAAACGTGTGAAGCCCTGCAGTTTCGACCTGCACGCAGGCGAAGTGCTGGGCATCGCCGGGCTGGTGGGGGCGGGGCGCACAGAGCTGGCGCGGCTGATTTTTGCGGCAGATGCGCGCACCTCGGGCACCCTGGAAGTCGCCGGTAAACCGGTCACTGAGCTGCGCAATCCCGCCGATGCGATCCGTGCCGGCGTGGTTTACCTGACGGAAGATCGCAAGGCCCAAGGGCTGTTTCTCGACATGAGCGTGCGCGACAACATCAACGTCTGCGCCTGTGTACCTGATGCCCATGCCGGTGGCGTACTGGATCGCGGGCGCGGGGCGCAGCGGGCGGTGGAGGCGATTCGCTCACTGTCAATTCGCGTGGCCTCGGGCAAGGTCAACGTTGGCGCGCTGTCTGGCGGCAACCAGCAGAAGGTGCTGCTGGCGCGCCTGCTGGAGGTCAAGCCCCGTGTGCTGATCCTCGATGAGCCGACGCGCGGCGTGGACATCGGTTCGAAGTCGGAGATCTACCGGATCATCAACGAACTGGCCAAGGCCGGGGTCGGCATCGTGGTGATTTCCAGCGAGCTGCCGGAAATCATCGGCACCTGCGACCGCGTGCTGATCATGCGCGAAGGGCAGTTGGTGGCGCAGGTCGGTGGCGCGTCGGGGCATGAGATCTCTCAGGAGCGGATCATTGATCTGGCGACCGGGGGTGAGCAGGTGGCTGTTCAAGCCTGACACAAAGCCTTGTAGGAGCGCGCTTGCCCGGGATTGCGGGGTGCCAGGCGATGCAATTGTGGGTGACACACCGCCATCGCGGGCAAGCGCGCTCCTACAGGAATCGCAACTATCCGATAACAATAAAGGAGGCTAGGCCATGAGTCTGACCCTGGAAAATTCGCCAAGCGTGGCGGCCGTCAGCAAGCGCGAACGTGCCCGTGAGCTGATGCGCACCATTGGCATGTTGCCGGTGCTGATCCTGCTGTTGATCGGCTTCGCGCTGATGACGGACAGTTTCATGACCTGGCAGAACCTGTCGATCATCACCCAACAGGCTTCGGTCAACGTGGTGCTGGCGGCGGGCATGACCTTTGTCATTCTCACGGCCGGCATCGATCTCTCGGTCGGCGCGATTCTCGCAGCCTCCGCGGTGGTCGCCCTGCAGGCCTCGATGTCGCCACAGTGGGGCATGCTCGGCATCTTCGCAGGCATCGGGTTCGGCCTGTTGCTGGGGCTGGTCAATGGCGGCCTGATCGCCTTCATGCGCCTGCCGCCGTTCATCGTCACCCTTGGCGCGCTGACTGCCATGCGCGGTCTGGCACGCTTGCTGGCGGACGACAAAACCGTGTTCAACCCGGACCTGCCGTTTGCCTTCATCGGCAACGATTCGGTGCTCGGCGTGCCGTGGCTGGTGGTCATCGCTGTGGCGGTCATCGTGATTTCCTGGTTCATCCTGCGGCGCACGGTCATGGGCGTGCAGATCTATTCCGTGGGCGGTAACCCCGAGGCGGCGCGGTTGTCGGGGATCAAGGTGTGGAAGGTCTTGCTGTTCGTCTACGCGGTTTCCGGTGCACTGGCGGGGCTCGGTGCGGTGATGAGTGCATCGCGGCTGTTCGCGGCCAACGGCCTGCAGCTGGGGCAATCCTATGAGCTGGACGCCATCGCGGCGGTGATTCTCGGCGGCACCAGTTTCACCGGCGGGGTGGGCACCATCGGCGGCACGCTGATCGGCGCGCTGATCATTGCCGTGTTGACCAACGGCCTGGTGCTGCTGGGCGTCTCGGACATCTGGCAGTACATCATCAAGGGCATCGTGATCATCGGCGCCGTGGCGCTGGACCGCTATCGTCAGTCCGGCGCGCGGACCTGATCGTTATTTTGGCTGCATGCGTTTCAACAATGGCTCTGACAATAATCACAAGAGAGAAATCATGAACTTCAAACGCAAATTCCCTGCTGTCGTATCCCTCTGCCTGGCCGCGCTGTTGTCTCAGGGCATCGAGGCCCGTGAGCTGAAATCCGTCGGCATCAGCCTGGGTTCGTTGGGCAATCCATACTTCGTCACCCTGGCCGACGGCGCCAAGGCCAAGGCGCTGGAAATCAACCCCAACGCCAAAGTCACCTCGGTGTCCGCCGACTACGACCTGAGCAAGCAGTTTTCGCAGATCGACAACTTCATCGCGGCAGGTGTGGACCTGATCCTGATCAACGCGGTCGATCCAAAAGCGATTGCCTCAGCGATAAAGAAGGCTCAGGCGGCCGGCATCAAAGTGGTTGCCGTCGACGTGAGCGCTGCGGGCGTTGATGCAACGGTGCAGACCGACAACGTCGAGGCCGGCAAACTGGCCTGTCAGTTCATCGTCGACAAGCTTTCCGGCAAGGGCAACGTGATCATCGAGAACGGCCCGCAGGTGACGGCTGTAACCGACCGCGTGACCGGCTGTAAATCGGCTTTCGCCGCAGCGCCGGACATCAAGATTCTCTCCGACGACCAAGACGCCAAAGGCTCCCGCGACGGCGGTCTCAACGCCATGCAGGGTTACCTGACGCGCTTCACGAAAATCGACGGTCTGTTCGCGATCAATGACCCGCAAGCCATCGGCAGTGACCTGGCGGCCAAACAGCTGAAACGCAGCGGCATCGTCATCACCTCGGTGGACGGCGCCCCGGACATCGAACACGCGCTGAAATCCGACTCGTCGATACAGGCATCGGCCAGCCAGGACCCATGGGCCATGGCGCAGCAGGCGGTGGTGATCGGCAATGACCTGCTCAACGACAAAAAACCTGCCGAAGCGGTGACCCAGCTCACGCCGAAGTTGATTACCCGCGACAACGTCGGCTCCTACACCGGCTGGTCAAGCAAGCACTGAAACGCTGAACGGGGGGAGTGAACGCAGTGGTCAAGATGGAGGACGTGGCGCGCCGCGCACGGGTGTCGACCTCGACGGTGTCCCATGTGCTCAACGGCACGCGCAAGGTCAGCCCGCAAACCGTCGATGCGGTGCAGCAGGCCGTGCGGGAGTTGGGTTACATCCCCAACACCCTCGCGCGCTCACTGGCCCGCTCGCGCACCAACACCATTGGCGTGGCGATCTCGGCGCTGTCCAACCACTACTTCAGCGAAACCGTTCACGCCATCGAAACCGAGTGCGCGCGCCACGGCATCATGATGCTGTTCGTCGACACCCACGATGACCCCGCGCAGGAGTTGCGCGTGGTCAAGGCGCTGCACCATCGGCGGGTCGACGGCATTCTGCTGGCCCCTTCAAGCGACCCCGAACGCTCTGCGCTGGCCTATCTGCAGGCCAACGCCATTCCCACCGTGCTGGTGGACCGCATGGCGGCGCAAGGCTTCGATCAGGTCGGGGTGGAAAACCGCAACTCGACCCGCGAATTGGTCACGCACCTGATCGGCCATGGCCATCGTCGCATCGGCATGATCGCCGGATATCGCGGCCTGAGCACGACCGAAGAGCGCATCGAAGGCTATCGACTGGCGCTGGCCGAAGCCGGCCTGAGGTTCGATGAGGCGCTGCTGGTCAACGGGGAATCCAACAGTGAATCGGCCCGCGTCGCCGCTGCCGAGCTGTTGGCATTGCCGACGCCGCCGACCGCGATCATGGCTGCCAACAACCTGATGACCATCGGCGCCATGCACGCCCTGCGGGACGCTAAAATCGCTGTCCCCGAGCAGATGGCGCTGGTGGGCTTCGACGACTTCGACTGGGCGGATTTCTTCCTGCCGCGGCTGAGTGTCATCGCCCAGCCGGTGCAGGCCCTCGGGGCTCGGGCTGTGCAATTGCTGCTGCAACGTATCGACAACCCCGACGGCACGCGCCAGTCCGAGCGGCTGGGGGCGACGTTGCGCATACGAAATTCATGTGGATGCCCTTGAGCATCGCGGGCGAACGGAGTCGACAAACGATGAGCCATGCAGTCTCTCTCGGCATTGACCTAGGCACTTCGGAGCTCAAGGCCATTGTCCTCGACACTACCGGCGCGGTACTGGGTCAGGCCGGGGCGCGGTTGACCGTCTCGCGCAGGCAACCGGGCTGGTCGGAGCAGAACCCTGCCAACTGGTGGCAGGCGTGCATGACAGCCTTGACGCAGTTGCGCGCCGAGCACCCCGAGGCCTGGCGCCGAATCGAATGCATCGGCCTGTCCGGGCAGATGCATGGCGCGGTGCTGCTGGATGAAGCAGGGCAGGTGCTGTACCCGGCGATCCTCTGGGACGACTCCCGCGCGGTTCTTCAGGCCGAACAGCTGAATCGTGATTTCCCGGATTTCGCCCACACCACCGGCAGCCTGGCCATGGCAGGGCTCACCGCGCCCAAACTGTTATGGCTCAAACAGCACGCGCCCGAGGTGGTCGCGCGGATTGACTGCGTGTTGTCGCCCAAGGATTACTTGCGCTTGCTGCTGACGGGGGAGCGGGCCAGCGATATGTCCGATGCGGCCGGCACGCTGTGGCTGGATGTGGCGAAGCGCAAATGGTACGCGCCAATGGTTGAGGCCACTGGCCTGACGCTGTCGCAGATGCCCCGGCTGCTTGAGGCCAATCAACGCTCTGGCGGCCTGATGGCTGAGTCCGCTCACCGGCTCGGTTTGCCCATCAACCTCCCGGTTGCGGCAGGCGGCGGCGACAACCCGGTCTCGGCGGTGGGCATCGGTGCGATCAACGCAGGCGATGCGTTCGTCACCCTTGGCACCAGCGCCGCTATCGTCGCGATCACCGATCACGCCGCTGGCAACCCGCCCAGTGCCGTACACAGTTTCTGTCATGCGTTGCCTGATCGCTGGTACACCATGGGCGCGATGCTCGCAGGCGCCAGCTGCCTGCGCTGGGTGACGCGCTTGCTCGGTCAGCCCGACGAACAAACCCTGCTTGACCGTGTGCAGGCCGCGTTGCCTGTCGATCAGCCTGTCGCTCAAGGCAATCCGCTGTTCCTGCCTTATCTGGCCGGCGAACGCACGCCGCACAACGACCCGCTGCTGCGTGGCGGTTTCATGAACCTGGGCCACGACAGCACACCGCAGATGCTCGGTTACGCCGTTTTGGAAGGCGTGGGATTCGGGCTGATGGACGCAATGAATGCAGCGCTTTCGGCGGGGGCCAGGGTCCAGGCCTGCGCGTTGGTGGGCGGCGGTGCGCGCAGTGAATACTGGGCGCAATTGCTGGCCAACATTCTTGATCGCGAGGTCTACACCTTGCACGGCAGCGAGCTGAGCGCCTGCATCGGTGCAGCGAAACTGGGCTTTTTGGCCATCGGGCAGGGCGCCGATTTGTTGCAGCGCGGCATGCCGGTCAAGGCCCGCTATCAGCCGATGCCGTCAATGCAGTCGGTGCTGAAGGCGCGGTACGGGAAGTTTCGCGGGTTGCTGACGGCGGCGCAGGGGTTGCATCGCTAGCTGCGCCGCCCGGAGGCAAAAGCCTTTCAATGCACCGCCCATGACCTCGGCGCGGGGGTATGGCTGAACTTGGAAATGCCCTTGACCCAGAACCGCCGATGGGACGTCTCATTGGGCGGCAGCAGCGGTTGGCTCGACCATTTCTGCTGGCGTCTGGACTCTTCGCGGTACGCTTTCCATTCCATGGCTTCTGCGGTGTCCTTGGCCGCGCGTTCGTCATCGAACCAGCCAAGCACGGACACCTCGCCCTGATCGCGGCCATGTTCCACCAGCAGATAAATGTCGTACATACCTATGCCTTTCGCTCGAAAATTGCGGCCCGGTATTCGGGCTCTACTGATGGCTTATCGACAGTTATGGGCAAATGTTTAGCGTCGAAATCAGGCCCCCGGACCAGCGGTGGCGCGGGCCAGAGCGGTGCCGGGGGTTGCGGACCGGTTCATTTCGGCAGTGGCGTCAGCACTTCGCCATTGTCATCGAGCAGGATGAACACCAGCAGTCTGGCCGGTTTTGTCGCGCTGGCGTTGCGCGATTCGTAGTGTTTGGAGCCAGCAGGTTCGTACCAGGTCTGGCCGGCCTTGTAGGTGATCGCCTTGCCATCGTTGACCCTGGAAATCACTTCGCCTTCGAGCACGTAGGCAATGGCGCTGCCGCTGTGACTGTGAGGAATCGAGACCTGACCCGGTTGGTAATCCACGGTCAGCGCCATGGCTTTTTTGCCCGGCGCATTGAGCATCGGGTGATTTTCCAGCACGGTGATTTTTTCGTGTGCTTGATCGTGGGCCTGTGCGTTGAACGACAGCGGCAAGGACAGCGCCAGGCAGGACAGGGCAGCGGCGAGGAGGTTGACAGGTTTCATGGTGGGTTCTCGGAAAAAGGAAGGACAGACGACACGCTAAGCCTGCCGTGTCGTCCACCACACTCCCAATCCGAGGAAAAACCAGGGGGCCAATTGCAGGCCCAACCCTGTCACAGCACCGAGATGGGGTAATCGACGATCAGACGAAATTCATCCTGATCCCCCTCGGCCTGATCGGCATTGCCACGATGCCAGGCCTGGCGAATGCGCAACGACAGGTTTTTGGCCGGACCATCCTGTATCACGTATTTGGCCTCCAGATTGGTCTCGTGGTGCTTGCCGTCTTCGCCATAACCGTAGGCGCGGTAGGGGCTGTCGATGGCCATCCTGGTGCCGTCAATGTCCCGACCGTTGACGTATCGGGCCATGAAGCTCAGCCCCGGAATGCCATAGGTACTCATCGCCAGGTCATAACGCGCCTGCCAGGACTTTTCGCCGGGGCCGTTGAAGTCCGAGTATTGAACCGAGTTGGCGAGGAAGATCGAATCGCCCGTGGTGCCCGGCCCGTTATCGCCGAACGAAACATAGTCGAAAGGCTCATCGCCATGCACTTTCTGATAGGCGAGGGTAAAGGTGTGACCGGCCAGGAAGTTATAAGCTGCCGCCAATGACCAGGTGGTGTTATTGATTTTTCCCGCCTCGGCCTGACCTTCATCGTTAGTGCGATACATATTGAAATCGAAGGTCAGCGACTGCTCGCTGGGCAGGGCCAGTACATAGTTGGCATTGGCGTAGTACTGGCGCCAGATATCTTTGAACTCCGAACCATATAACCGCACGGACAGCGCGTCGTTTATCGCATATTTACCGCCGACAAAATCGACGCTGTTGGTGGTAACGCCTGCATAGCTGGCAAACAGTTCGCCGTTGGCGCTAGTGTGCTGCGGTCCATTGCCTGCCGTGAAGTGGCCGCCTTCAAGGTCCAATCCCTTGATTTCGCTGCTCTGCAGGCTGAATCCGGTGGCCGTCTGCGGGAACAGTCGCGTGCCCCCGGCGGCGAAGACCGGCGCGGTGGGCTGCATCGTCCCCCATTTGAGTTCTGTCTTGGAAATGCGCGCCTTGAGGGCGCCGCCCGCTGCTGAGAACTCGTCCTCGGGGCTGCCGCTGCTGTCCACCGGGATGTTGCCGGTGCCTGAATGGCCGGCACCCCCATCGAGTTTCAGCCCGTACCAGCCGAACGCATCGACGCCGAAGCCCACCGTGCCCGGCGTGAATCCGGAACTGAAGTTGGCCAGAGCGCCCTGGGACCAGTCGCGGCGATCACCGGCGCCGCTTTTACCGTCTCGGTTGAAGTAATAATTGCGT
Organism: Pseudomonas sp. GW821-FHT02A11; assembly: GCF_059421985.1. NCBI lineage: Bacteria > Pseudomonadati > Pseudomonadota > Gammaproteobacteria > Pseudomonadales > Pseudomonadaceae > Pseudomonas > Pseudomonas sp. GW821-FHT02A11. Next base: position 169,273 of record NZ_JBWKWB010000007.1, on the reverse strand, counting down.
AACAACACATCCAGTTTGGCGTCTTCGACAAAGCCTTTTGCCTCAGCTTGATCACTGACAAAGGCTTCTGCTTCTACTGATTGGGTATATCCCGCCGATACCGCCAAGGCGATCAGACTCAGACTTAACACTCTCATGATGGCATGACCTCTCAGGACTTTGAGGCAAAGCGCTATTACTTGTTCAAGGTAAAAGCCCGGCATTGCCTGCAAGTCGCAAAGAATAATCGGTGCCTGCACGTTCGCCACTTTACGCACGCAATTAAGCCTCCAACGGTCACTTTTCAGACGATTGGTTTAATTAACAGGCAATTAAGGCGGTTGCTTAAAGTGTTTTTTAAGCCGTTGAGCAGGATCAACGGGTTTAGACGGTCCCTGGCAGTTCGCAGCGCTCGACGTCACTGTCGAAGACCACCTGGCGCACGAAGCAATTGCTCAACAGGCCGTTGAGGCCTTCGTTGCTGGGCTTGGCGAAGTGTTCCGACATGGCCTGGCACGAGTCCCAGTGCACATCGATGATCCACAGGTCGGCGTCATGTTTGTCGCGATTAAGCCCGCCGGAAATACAGCCGGGCAGGGTGGGCAGTCGTTTCACGACCGTGGCCAGATACTCGCCCAGTTCTTGCGAACGGCCATGAGCTGCGTAGATTCGAACAGTATTGCTGGCTACTTCCTGGGTCATGCGAATGTCTCCGTCGCAACGAGGTCGTGTTCTCAACCGTTGCCATAGTAGTGGGGACGCGCGCAATTGCCAGTATCCAATCATGTGATTGACGGGGAGGCCAATTGATAGGTGAAAAAATGGAAAGGGGGCAAACATCGAGCAAACTGTGGGAGTGAGCACGCCCATTCCCACAGTTTATTGAGGAGGATGGAGCGCTATCACTTGGAACCGCTGGACCCACCCGATCCGCCCGCGCCACCTGCGCCGCCGCCACTGCCACCCATGCCATTACCGTTGCTCATGCCACCGCCCTGGCCCGCAGAGCCGTTACCGTCCGAGCTGCCCATGCCTTTGGTGCCAGGCGTCGAGCTGTTGTTCGTTTTTGGGGTGCCGTCAGTATTAGGGCCTGCGCTGCTGGAACGTGGGCCGGTGGCATCGGCACCAACCGGATCGGTCGGGCCGGTAGAGCCTGCGAAGGCTGAGCCGGTGGCGATGGCCATCAGGCTGGCGAGGGTCAGGGCAGTCAGTCGAGTCTTGATCATGATGTGAATCCCTTTTCTGTGTAGTGGATACACGTTGGTCTGGTGGCGACATGCAGAGGTGCCATTTTCCCGACAGGCGGTAGGCCATCATTCATGACCACAAAAGAGACATGACAGCAGCCAGCCTCTGCAAAACTTCGAAACACATCCCCCACATTACTCTTTCGTCAAATGAACGGTCCTGGCCATACGGCTGCCCGAAAAGCGCTGCGAATGACACGTGACTGTCACAAACGCCGTGCAAATCCGCCCCGAGAGGGGGCTGTCAGCCGTGAATGTGGCGCATTGATATTAATTTCTCGAATGCTAGACAACTCCTGCGTTGGTCAATGAATACGGGGCTTTCACGGCTGCAAGCTGTAGGCGATCACCTACAAAACCACGACGTTTTCCAGGGCTGTCTAGAGACTGTCATCAAATAGAAATGTTTCGGGTTTTAAATCTGCATCGGGTCCTCAAGTGCGACCCCACTTACACATTCTCTTTGTTGAGGTATTGCCGTGAATCTGCTGACAAAAACACGCCTGTCACTCCTGCTGGCTTCGATGGCCCTGTCCGGAATGGCACACGCTACGGACGTCACTGGTGCTGGTTCGAGCTTCGTGTTCCCAGTCATCTCCAAATGGGCGACCGAGTACAGCGCAAAGTCCGGCAACAAGGTGAACTATCAGTCCATCGGTTCGGGCGGCGGTATCGCTCAGATCAAGGCAGCCACCGTTGACTTCGGTGCATCCGACGCCCCTCTGAAAGCCGAAGACCTGCAGGCCGCGGGCCTCGGTCAGTTCCCAAGCGTAATCGGCGGTATCGTTCCAGTGATCAACGTTGAAGGCGTTGAAACCGGCAAGCTGGAACTGAGCGGCAAAGTCCTGGCTGACATCTTCCAGGGCAAGATCACCAAGTGGAACGATCCAGCGATCGTTGCACTGAACAAGGGCCTGAAACTGCCAGAAACCGCGATCACCGTGGTTCACCGTTCGGACGGTTCGGGCACTTCGTTCAACTTCACCAACTACCTGAGCAAAGTCAGCCCTGACTGGAAAGCCGGTCCAGGCGAAGGCTCTGCCGTTCAATGGCCAGTCGGTGTGGGTGGCAAGGGTAACGAAGGTGTGGCGGCTTACGTGAAGCAGATCAAGGGTTCGATCGGCTACGTTGAATTCGCCTACGCCAAGACCAACAACATCTCCTACGCCAAGCTGGAAAACGCTGCCGGCAAGACCGTCGAGCCTGGCGCCAAGGCGTTCGCCGCTGCTGCCGCTACCGCTGACTGGGCAAGCGCCCAGGACTTCAACCTGATCATGACCAACGCCCCGGGCGCTGACGCATGGCCGATCACCGCGACCACCTGGATCATCATGTACAAGCAGCCGAAAAAGGCTGAAGAGAGCAAGGCCGCTTTCGACTTCTTCAAATGGTCCCTGGAAAACGGCCAGGCTCAAGCCGAGTCCCTGGACTACGTCCCACTGCCTAAAGAGCTGGTCAGCAAGATCGAAACCTACTGGAAATCCGAGTTCAAGTAACGCTCGACGTTATCCGGCTTACCCCTGTCACCGAGCGCTCGGTGACAGGGTTTCCTTGCGAGTGGACCCAACATGACTGAGAACACCCAATATATGTCCGCTGTTATTCCGGATGTGGAATCCGAGAGCGAAAAACGAGCGGCCCGCGATCACCGACACGACGCCTGGTTCCGGCGCATCATGTTCGGCGCGGCTTTGTTGGTTCTGCTGTTGCTGGCGAGTATCGCTGGCTCGACGCTGTGGGGCGGCGCCCTGGCGTTCAAGACCTTTGGTTTCGAATTTCTTACCAGTACCGAATGGGATGCGGTCAACGGCCATTTCGGTGCTCTGGTCCCGATTTATGGCACGCTGGTCACTTCCTTTCTCGCGCTGCTGATCGCCGTTCCGGTGAGCTTTGGCATCGCGATTTTTCTGACTGAAGTCGCGCCGCCCTGGCTGCGCACCCCAATCGCTTCCGCCGTCGAGTTGCTGGCGGGCATTCCTTCGATCATCTACGGCATGTGGGGTCTGTTCGTTTTCGGCCCGTTCATGGCGGCTTACCTGGCTCCGTGGATCAACGACAACCTCGGCGCGCTGCCGCTGATCGGCCCGATCTTTCAGGGCCCGCCACTGGGCATCGGTATGCTGACGGCCGGTATCGTGCTGGCGATCATGATCATCCCGTTCATCACCTCGGTCATGACTGAAGTGTTCCGCACCGTGCCGGTCGCTCTGAAAGAGTCGGCTTACGCATTGGGCGGCACCACCTGGGAAGTGGTCTGGGACATCGTCTTGCCTTACACCCGTACCGCGGTGGTCGGCGGCGTCTTCCTGGGGCTGGGTCGGGCACTGGGTGAAACCATGGCCGTGACCTTCGTGTTGGGTAACGCTCACAACTTCTCGCCGTCGCTGATGATGCCCAGCAGCTCGATTGCCTCGGTGATCGCCAACGAGTTCAGCGAGGCCTACACCGACCTGCACCGTTCTTCCCTGATCGCACTGGGCTTCCTGCTGTTTGTGGTCACCTTCATCGTGCTGGCGATTGCCCGTCTGATGCTGTCTCGTCTGTCGCGCAAGGAGGGTGTATGAGTAAGGTCGATAACGAAAACCTGTACCGCATGCGGGCATTCAAGAACAAGCTGGCGATGGTACTGAGCTGCGGCGCGACCCTGTTCGGTCTGTTGTGGCTGGTGTGGATTCTGATCACCACCATCGTCAATGGCTTCCAGGCACTGAACCTGCGCCTGTTCACCGACATGACCCCGCCCCCGGGCGCCGAGGGTGGTTTGGCCAACGCCTTCTACGGCAGCTTTCTGATGTCCGGTCTGGGCCTGATCATCGGTACGCCGATCGGTCTGATGGCGGGCATCTGGCTCGCCGAGTTCGCTCGCCACAGCAAGCTGGGTAACGCTGTGCGCTTCATCAACGACATTCTGCTGTCGGCTCCCTCGATTGTGCTTGGCCTGTTTGTCTACACCGCCGTGATCCTGCCGCTCAGCGCCGTCACCGACCACCGCGTGGGCTTCTCCGCCTTTGCCGGTGCCCTGGCGCTGGCCTTGCTGGTGATTCCGGTCGTGGTGCGCACCACCGATGAAATGCTCCAGCTGCAACCGGCGACCATGCGTGAAGCCGCGCTGGCACTGGGTGTGCCGCAGTGGAAGCTGACCCTGCAAATCGTCCTGCGTGCCGCCCGCGCCGGTGTGGTCACCGGTATCCTGCTGGCCCTGGCCCGCATCACCGGCGAAACCGCGCCGCTGCTGTTCACGGCATTCGGCAACCAGTTCTGGAGCGGTGATCTGCTCAAGCCGATCGCCAGCATTCCCGTCGTGATCTTCCAGTACGCCATGAGCCCGTTCGATGACTGGCACTCCCTGGCCTGGGCAGGTGCCCTGATCATGACGCTGTTCGTATTGGTGCTAAGCCTCAGCTCCCGTCTCATTCTTCTGCGCAATAAGGCGTCCTGATGAACAACCTTTCCCTCGCCGACGAAAAAACCAAGATCCAGGTGCGTAACCTCGATTTCTACTACAACGGCCACCAGTCGTTGAAGAACATCAACATGACCATCCCCGAGAAGCGCATTACCGCGATCATCGGGCCATCGGGTTGCGGCAAGTCGACCATGCTGCGTGTGTTCAACCGCATCTACTCGATGTACCCGAAGCTTGAAGCCAAGGGTGAGGTTTTGCTCAACGGGGAAAACATCCTGGCACCGGGCTACTCGATGAACCGCCTACGCAGCCATGTGGGCATGGTGTTCCAGAAGCCTGTGCCGTTCCCGATGACCATCAAGGACAACATCTCGTACGCCGTGAAGCACCACGAGCGACTTAACCGTCGCGAGATGGAAGAGCGCGTGGAAGAAGCCCTGCGCGGCGCGGCGCTGTGGGATGAGGTCAAGGACAAGCTGGACAAGAACGCCCAGGGTCTGTCGGGTGGTCAGCAGCAGCGTCTGTGCATCGCCCGCACCATCGCCCTGCGTCCACAAGTGCTGCTGCTCGACGAGCCGACGTCGGCACTCGACCCGATCTCTACCGGTCGTATCGAGCAGCTCATCACCGAGCTCAAAGAGCAGTTCACCGTGGTCATCGTGACCCACAACATGCAACAGGCCGCGCGTTGCTCGGACTACACCGCGTTCATGTTCCTGGGCGAATTGATCGAACACGGCGACACCGACACCATCTTCACCAAGCCGACCAAGACCCAGACCGAAGACTACATTACCGGTCGTTTCGGCTAACCCTCAGCCGAGCGGAACAGGGGGGATCGAACTGTGATCCCCCATGAACTGCTCCAGCCGCTTGCGCAACCAGCGCTCCGCAGGGTCGGTGTCCATCACACTCAGCCACACCATCGACAGCTCGAGGTTCGGCGTGATGAACGGCAACGGCTCACCCCGCAACAACCCCGTCTTGCCCATCGCCAGCGTCAAATGATCCGGCAGGTTGCACAGCAGGTCCGTACCCTCCATCAATGCGGGCAAGGTGCTGTACTGCGGCACCGACAGCACCGCCTGGCGCTTGCGCCCGATCGCCGCGAGCCACTCATCGGCAAAACTCGAAATGTTCGCCACGTGGGACACCACCACATGGGGCCGTGAGCAGTATTCGTCCAGGGTCAATGGCTCGGTGGAATCGTCCGCGCGTACCACCATCGGCTGCACGCTGCGCAACAGTTTGCGCTTGGCGTTGGCCGGCAGTTCGCGGGTCAGGCACACGCCAACGGTGATCTCCCCCGACATCAGCAGTTCGGAAATATTCCAGTAGTTGACCTGCTTGATGACGATGACGATGCCCGGCGCCTCTTGGCGAATCGCCCGCAGCAACGGTGGCAACAGGCTGTACTCGACGTCGTCGGACAGGCCGATGCGAAAGGTCATGTCGCTGCTGGCCGGGTCGAAATCCCGGGTCAGGCTCAGGGCCACCGACATGGCGTCCAGCGCGGGGGAGAGGTGATGAATGATCTCGTTGGCCCGCGCCGTGGGCTCCATGCGATGGCCAACGCGGATGAAAAGCGGGTCATTGAACAAGGCCCGCAAGCGATTGAGCGCGGCGCTGATGGTCGGTTGACCGAGGAATAGCTTCTCGGCAGCGCGGGTGACGTTGCGCTCTTGCATCAAGGTTTCGAACACCACCATCAGGTTGATATCGGCCTTGCGCAGCTCGTTGCGATTCATAACTCGTCCCCGTTGACCAACGTTCGTCACCCTGCTGTGTGCAAAAGCCTGCGAAATGATGGGCGACAGTTTATGGATCCCGGTCTGTCGGCGTCCAGCGTAACCGGATGTTTCGCGAACCGGCTGGTTGACGAAAGGGGGAGCGCTTCGGGCTTGCTGGTTGGCGCACATTCCTGTGGGAGCTAATTCATTCTGGGCGGCAATCCGACGATTGGCCGGTACATCCGCCGCATCTCTGTCGGACGTACTGACGCCTCGCGAATGAATTGGCTCCCACAGGTTTCGATCGCATCCAGGCCGCAGCATCTTCACTGAACTTACCGCCAAGCCCATCAGTCAGCAGTTAACGCTCACCCTGAGGCTTGATACTCCATGCTGATTTCTCTGAAAGGCCAGGTGGCACTAGTGACTGGCGCCAGTTCCGGCCTGGGTGCAGGTGCTGCCCGTGGGCTCGCCGCTTCCGGCGCCGCGGTGGTGGTCAATTACCACTCCCAACCCGAACCCGCACAAAAACTGGTGGATGACATCCTCAACGCTGGCGGCCAGGCGATTGCTGTCGGCGCCGACGTGTCGAAGGAAGACGAGGTCGAAAAACTGTTCGCCGAGACCCTCAAAGCCTTCGGCCGAATGGACATCCTCATCGCCAATTCCGGCTTGCAAAAGGATGCCGCCATCGCCGACATGAGCCTTGAGGATTGGAATACTGTCATCAACGTCAACCTCACCGGCCAGTTCCTCTGCGCCCGCGCTGCATTGCGTCAGTTCGCCAGGCAGCAGATTCGTCCCGACATTTCCCGAGCGCTGGGCAAGATCATTCACATGAGCTCGGTGCACCAGGTCATCCCGTGGGCCGGTCACGTCAACTACGCAGCGTCCAAGGGCGGGGTCGATCTGCTCATGCGCAGCATTGCCCAGGAAGTCGGCGAGCAGCGCATTCGCGTCAACAGCATAGCGCCGGGGGCCATTCGCACCGCCATCAACACCAAGGCCATGACTGGCGACGCTGAACAGAAACTTCTCAAGCTCATCCCGTACGGTCGTGTCGGCGAGGCCGAAGACGTGGCCAACGCCGTGGTCTGGCTGGCGTCCGATGCGTCCGATTATGTGCACGGCACCACTTTATTCATCGATGGCGGCATGAGCCTCTATCCGGAGTTTCGCGACAATGGCTGATCACGCGCAAAAGCCCCAGAACGACCCCCGTCACGAAGCGCAGAACGACATCGAGAACCACGGCATCATTGGCGACATGCGCAGTGCCGCGCTGGTGGCCGACACCGGCAGCATCGACTTTTGCTGCTGGCCCGATTTCGACAGCCCAAGCATCTTCAGCGCATTGCTCGACACCCCTGAGGCCGGGATCTTTCAGCTGTCGCCGATCCTGCCCGACGCCCGCCGCCAGCAGCTGTACCTGCCAGAAACCAACGTCCTGATGACCCGCTGGATCGCCCAGGATGCCGTGGTCGAAGTCACCGACCTGATGCCCATTGCCGATGAAGTCGATGACCTGCCGCGCCTCGTGCGGCGGATTCACGTGCGCCATGGCACCACTCAGGTGCGCATGTTGTGCCGGGTTCGCCACGACTACAGCCGCGCTGAAACCACAGCAAGACTGGATGGCCAGGACGTGGTTTTCGAAGCCCAGGGTCAGCCCGCCATGCGCCTCTCGGCCACCGTAGAGCTAGCACTGGATGGCCATGCCGCCATGGCCGAATTTCAGATGAAGCAGGGCGATATCGTCGAGTTCATGTTGGGCGGTGCTGATGACGAACAGGTCAAGGCTACCCAGTGCGACTGCGACCTCAAGCACACCGTCGACTTCTGGCAGCACTGGAGCCGCCACTCGAATTACCGAGGTCGCTGGCGCGAAACGGTCAATCGCTCGGCTCTGGCGCTCAAGCTACTGACTTCACGCAAGCACGGCGGCATCGTGGCTGCGGCCACGTTCGGCCTGCCGGAAGAGCAGGGTGGCGAACGCAACTGGGACTATCGCTATACCTGGATTCGCGACGCCTCGTTCACCGTCTATGCCTTCATGCGCCTGGGTTACACCGACGAGGCCAACGCCTTCATGCACTGGGTGCGTGAGCGCATGGGCGACTGCTGCGAAGACGCCAACAAGCTCGGCATTCTCTACTCCCTCGACGGTCGAGAGGAATTGCCCGAGCAGAACCTCACGCATCTGTCCGGCTACGGTGGCGCGACCCCGGTGCGCGTCGGTAACGAGGCCTACAAACAGACGCAGCTGGATATCTATGGTGAGCTGCTGGATGCGGTTTACCTGGCCAATAAATACGGCGAGGCGATCTCCCACGAAGGCTGGCAACACACCACGCGGCTGGTCAACGAACTGTGCGAAAACTGGCGCAGCAAGGACGTCGGAATCTGGGAAATGCGCGGCGACGATCAGCATTTCCTGCATTCACGCCTGATGTGCTGGGTCGCACTGGACCGGGCTTTGCGCCTGTCTTTCAAGCGTTCACTGCCCGCGCCGTTCGAGCGCTGGACCGCAGAACGCCAGGCGATTCACGACGACATTTGGGAGAACTTTTGGGACGCCGAGCGCGGGCATTTCGTCCAGCACACAGGCAGCAAGAACCTCGACGCTTCGATGCTGCTCATGCCATTGGTGAGGTTTGTCGGCGCCAGCGACCCGAAATGGCTGTCGACCCTGGAGGCCATCGAGAAAACCCTGGTGCGCGACGGCATGGTCTTCCGCTACCGCAACGACGACACCTACGGCGATGGGCTGGAGGGGGAGGAGGGCGCATTCGTCGCCTGTTCGTTCTGGTACGTCGAATGCCTGGCGAGGGCAGGCCGCGTGGAACAGGCGCACCTGGAATTCGAGCAACTGCTGCGCTACGCCAACCCGCTGGGCCTGTACGCCGAAGAGTTCGACGCCCACGGCCATCACTTGGGCAACACCCCTCAGGCCCTGAGCCACCTGGCGCTGATCAGCGCCGCGAGCTTTCTGGACCGTAAACTCGAAGGCAGCCAGACCCTCTGGCAGCCCTGACTTATATAAGGAGTCATCACATGGCCCATGCATTCAAGAAAGGCGATCACGTGCGCTGGAATTCGGACGTGGGGCATGTGGTGGGCGTCGTGACCAAAGTGGTGACCCACGATGTCGAGTTCATGGGGCGGCATCGCCACGCTTCTAGAGATGAACCGCAGTACGAGGTCAAGAGCGACAAGACCGGGCATTTGGCGATGCATAAGGAAGACGCGTTAGAGAGGGTATAACCGGCGTTTTTTGCGCAACGCGGGCCAACGAAGAAAACTGTCCCGATTACCCGAGGTGCACTCTGGCGCCAATGAAGGTATGTTCCCGAACTGACTCTGGCGCCTTGCGCCGGATTGAATCAAGACCTCGGGCGTGGCGAACAGGATGGCAGCATGGATGAAGCGTTGATTCTGGTGGATCGCACAGATCGCCATGCCGGAACCACTCCCGTTGATTTTCAGAATCACATCCTGCCCCAGGTTTCCCGCACCTTCGCCCTGACCATTCCGCAACTGCCCGCCGAGCTGCAGACCGCAGTGGCCAATGCCTATCTGCTGTGCCGAATGGCCGACACCATCGAGGATGAACCGGGCCTCACCATTGGGCAAAAGCACCAGTATCAGAGCGCATTTCTCGACGTCGTCATGGGCAAAGCCGACGCCATGCGCCTGAGCGATGAATTGAATCGACACTTGACCGAACAGACCCTCGCTGCCGAGCGCGACCTGATCCGGCACATGCCGCAAGTGCTCGCAGTCACAGCCACCCTCAACGCCACCCAGCGCAATGCGACGCTTGCCTGCCTGACCGTGATGACCCAGGGCATGGCCGAGTTCCAGAGCAAGGCTGGCCTGTTGGGGCTGGCGGATCGTCAGGAGCTGGATCGTTACTGCTACTGCGTGGCGGGATGCGTGGGGGAAACCCTGACCGAGTTTTTCATCGACTACGCGCCTGAGTTGGCCCCTCAGCGTCAGGCTTTGCGCACGCTGGCGCGCTCCTTCGGTGCGGGTCTGCAATTGACCAACATCCTCAAGGATCAACGCGCGGACGCTGAGCGTGGTGTGTGCTGGCTGCCGCGTGATCTGCTGGAAGTGCATCAGGTTGAGCCGGGACATCTGCAGGCGGGCGCTCGTCACGTTGGCCACACGAAGGTAATTGCCGAGCTGGTCGGCACAGCCAATGCGCATCTGTTGCGGGCGCTGGAGTTCACGCTGCTGATCCCCGCCCGGCACAGCGGGATTCGTCGGTTTCTGGCGTGGACCATTGGTTTGGCGTTATTGACCTTGCGCAATGTTCAGGCCTGTCCCGAAGCGCCTGTGAAAGTGAGTCACGCCGAAGTCGCCTGGATTATCCGTCTGACGCATCTCTCACAGCGTTCCAATATCGGTTTGCGTATGCTGCACAAACTGGCGTCGAGCAAGTTGCCGGTGACCCCGCTGGAAGCTGACTGAAGCACTCGAGAATTTGCGTTCTGATCAATGATCTGCGGCCGAACTGGATCTAGACCTGTAGGAGCGAATTAAGTCGGCCGCGAAACCGCCTTACTTCACCCGCAACTCATACCCCACCGGCAACGACTCCCGCGCAAAGCGCTCGCCGATCATGTCGTAGTAGCTGGTGCGCGCCAAATATGCACTGGGGCCCTTGATGTAGCGGTCGATGTCCTGCACCACTTCACACAACTCGAACGTGCGGCCGTTGAGCAACCCTCTAGGCTTTGCGCGGCAGTAGGGACTGAAGCTTGGTCACGCCGGTGAAAAGAAGCCAGGATTTTGTAGGAAAGTGGTTGCTATAGCGTAGTCCCGGTCCTGATTTTCTCCTCTGTCTTTTGAGAGAGCAGATCCTTGCGTAGGTTGCCGGTTCTATCCCTAATCAGCACCAAGGATGACCGACGATGCGACCGTTTTTCAGTTTCGCATGGGCTGCATCGCAGCGAATCTATGATCCCTCAAACTCAAGTGCCAAAGTCGCCCAGATGATAGGAGGGAATGTAGCGTTGAATATCAACAGCTCCGATCCGACACTGCGCTGGACGAACACATGCGCCATCCGCATGAGCTATATCTTGAATGAGTCAGGGATGCTTATCCCGCCCATACCGAGGGAAACCGTGTCAGGAGCGGACAAACGGCAGTATTTCTATCGGGTTAGAAATCTCATCACATTCCTTGAACTCCGCTGGGGTAAGCCTGAGATCATCAAGTACCCTGTTTCGGCAGAGAGCGTGACCGACAGAAAAGGCCTGATTCTTTTCGAGATTTCCGGATGGTCGGATGCACAGGGGCACGCGACCTTGTTCGATGGTCGACATTGCTATGATCATTGCTACTTTAACCAGCCTGAGGCTTCGTATCGCACGGATAAAGCCAATTTCTGGAGCCTGCGATGAGCAGATACAGGCCACTTGCCGTTGTTGCGTTGACAGTGAGTATCTTCACTCCAGTCTGTCAGGCTCAAGACCAAATCCGAAATTCTCCACAAGCGGGTGGCCGAACCTATTCGGTCAATTACAAGGACATGGTCTTGGCCACCTGTATCGCCACCGCCTACAAAGACAATCCGGGCGTAGCCAGGGACGCTGGCAGTAGTGTCAGTGCTTTACGGGACTGGACATCTTTTGATCTTGATCAGGCTACCGGCCCTATCCATGATCTGGTCACTGATTATTTGAGCAGGGACTATCACAATCCCATGGTGGAATCGGAAGTGAAGGGCGTTCGATTCGATCTTTTGAAGTGCCTGGATCTTTACCACAGTGATGCATTAGAGGCGCAAATAAAACGCTGGGGTTCTACGCCAGATCGCAGTTACCGACAGGATCATCCTGCGCCTGACGAATGAGCCACATGTGCCAGGGGTTAGGTGACCCCATCCCTGTGGGAGCGAATTCATTCGCAAAAAATGGTGCAGCCGATACATCTTCGTCGCCCGTACCGCTGCATCGCGAATGAATTCGCTCCCACAGGGGATCGGTGAAACCCTAACGAAACTGCTTCACTTCACCCTTAATTCATACCCCACCGGCAAGGTCTCCAGCGCAAACCGCTCACCAATCATGTCGCAGTAGCTGGTCCGCGCCAGATACGCGCCGGGCCCATTGATGTAGCTGTCGATGTTCTGCACCTCTTCACACAACTCGAACGTCCGGCCCTTGAGCAGCCCGCTGACCTGGGCCGAGCGCAGGGCGCCGTTGGGGGTCCAGTCGGCGATGATCAGGGCGCCTTCGGGGGCTGAGAGTTCGTAGCTGTGCACGAATTCTTCGGCGGAGCGGTCGGTGAGGTAGGGCACCATGAAGTAGTGGATGTCGTCGCGAAACGGCAGGGTTTCCTTATGCACCGGCAACTGGATCGCGCCGCTGGTGTACACGGCGAACACCGCGAGAATGGCCACGGGGGCGGCCAGGGGCGAGGCCGTAACCAAGCCGGCAGCCTTGCCTGGCAGCAGGTGTTGCAGCTGGATCACGCCGATGATGCTCAGCAGTACGGCACCCGGCAGGAAGAAGGTGAAGCGGTCGGTGACGTTGTAGGACACCGCGAAGATGAAGTTCATCACCGCCGCCCACCACAGCAGCCGCAGCGCCGGGCTTTTGGGGAACAGCAACAGTCCCGCCAGTTGCGGGCCGATCAGCGACAGCAACAGCAGCGCCACCGAATTCTTCTCGTGCCACATGTCGTCGAAGCGAAACAGCGAGCCCTGCCAGCTTTGCTCGGCGGTGGTGTCGGGGATGCCGATCAGGTAGCGATGGCCGATGTCGATCAGGTTCATGCCGCTGTGCAGCTCGTTGAGGAGGCTCGGCAGGGCCACTGAAAACCCCAGCGCGAAGGCGGGCAGCGTGATCAGCAGTCGCGTCTTGTGCTGCCACAGCAGTTGCACGTACAGGGGGAACAGGACGATGAAAGTCAGCTGATGAATCGCCGCGGCAAGCCCGGTCAGCACGCCGATGAGAAACAGCGAAGGCATCACCCCCAGGCGCTGTTTGTCATGCAGTTGCACCATGCAGGCGAGGGTGATCAGCAGCGTGTGCAGCACGTAGACCTCGGCCTTGGTCGAGACCCAGAACACGCAGTGGCACAGCACGGCGGCGGCGATGGCCAGCAGGGCCTGAGCGTTTGTCGCGCCGGCGCCCTTGGCCAGGCGAAAAATGGCCCACGCCAGCGGGATCAGCAGCAGCGAGTTCATCAGGCTGAGAACGTAGGGCCCGAAACCTGCGAACAGCGCAGTGGTGATGAACAGATAGAGGGGATGGTCCAGCGGCGTCAGCGTCTGGCTGAAGTACTGGCCCTGCGCGGCGTCGGCGAGAAACATGCCGTTGTCCATCCACTGGATCGGCCCGCTCGAAGCGAAAAAGCTGGCAAGGATCGCGCCGACCACCAACAACAGGGGGACCCACGTCGACGCTCGATAACGTACTGCTGCCACCATGAATTGCACTCCTGTCCCTGTTTTTTCGAGAACACACTATTGAATGGCTTCACGCTGCCGCGCCGTTTCGCCCTTGAGCCGAAACAGCATAAGGGCGCCGATGGCCACCGCGAACCACAGTGTGGCCAGACGAATCAGCACCGTGGCGGCCACCGCGTCGGCGCTGTTCATGCCTTTGAAGACCAGCAAGCCGACCATCACCGCTTCTGCGCCGCCCAGCCCGCCGGGCATGAAACTGATCGCGCCCGCGAGCATCGCCAATGCGTAGACGAACACCGCAAAGGTCAGCGGGATGTCGGCGCCCATCCATTGCACAATCCAGTGGAAGGCCAACGCCTCGGCGCTCCAGGCCATGACGCTGAGCAGCGTCAGGCCGAGCATCAGGCGCAGGCGATGGCACTGCTGGGCATGCACCAGCACTTGCAGCAGATGACGCAAAAGACTGAGTGCCTTGCCGCTGTCGCTGGGCACCATCGACCTCAGGCGCTCCAGCAGCCGACGTTGCGACAACACCAGCAGGCCGACCAGCACCAGCCCCACGCCGACGATGATCATCGGCATCGCCTCGGGGTACAGCGAGAGGCCGAACAACGTCAGCAGCACCACGGCGAACAGGTCCGACAAGCGCTCGCTGAAAAACGCCGCAAAGCTCTGCGGATACGGCACGCCCCAACGCTTGAGCAACACCCCGCGCAGGGCTTCACCGGCTTTGCCTGGCGTCGTGGTCAGGGCAAAGCCGGCCAGATAAATGTTCAGGCTCGGGCGCCACGGCATGGGGTGGCCGAGCACCTTGAGGTAGGCCTGCCAACGCAGAAACCGCAGGCCATAATTGACCGACGACATGAACAGCGCGATGACAATGCCCACCACCCCGACCTCGTACACGGCTGCGCCCACGGCGTGCCAGCCGCCCCACAGCGAGAACGCCAGATAGCCCAGCGCCGACCCCACCACCGATAGCATGACCGCACGGTAACGCCAGCCGGACAGGTGCACGGCCTCGTGGGCGGTGGAGCCGCTCACAGGTTCAGCCTCTTGAACACGGGCTGCGGGATCGAGCGAATGATCAGCATGATCAGGCCCCAGAAGCCGGGCGCGTAGAGGGTCGGCACCCGATTGGCGATACCTTTGACGATGCGTTGCGCGACCTGCGCCGGTTGTGCCAGCAGTGCGGCAGGCAGCGACAGGCCTTGGGTCATTGGCGTGTCGACGAAGCCCGGTTTGATCGTGGTCACGTGCACGCCGACCTTGAACAGCCGCGCCTGCAGGCCTTCGCAATAGGTCGACACTGCCGCCTTGGCGCTGCCGTACAGGTAATTGGAAGGGCGCCCACGGTCGGCCGCCACCGAGGAGATGATCGCCAGACTGCCGCACCGCTGGGTCTTGAACTGTTCGGCCAAAATGGTCAGCAGGGCGATTACCGAGGTGCCGTTATTGGCGAACTCGCGCAGGGCCAGGTGCACATCGCGTTCGCAGGCTTTCTGATCGGGCAGGGTGCCGTGTGCGATCAGCGCGATGTCGATCTGGCCCAGGGCAGTGAGGCCGCGGCTGAGCATCAGCGGGTGAGCGTCGATGTCGTTGGCGTCCATTTCGTGCAGGGCGACGTTCTTCGCGCCCCGGGCCTTGAGGTCGGCGGCGGTCTGCTGCAGTTTGTCGACATTGCGCGCAACGAGAAAGAAGTCGCTGCCCTCGCTGGCCCACAGGCGAGCGCAGGCAGTGGCAATGGCCGATGTCGCGCCGATGATCAGAACTTTTTTTGAAGTGTGGGTCGTCATGACAGTACGCGGCTCCAGAAACGGGACATCAACGAGGGATCGCGCAGCGCTTCCAGTCGCTCCCAGGCGGGGTAGGCCTGACGAAAGTCAGCGCCGCTCATGTGGGCATCCTTGGCCGGATACAAGCGTCCTTGGGCGGCGCGGACGATGTCGTCCAGGCGCGGGAATACAACGTCCTGCAGGTGTTCGCTTTGCGGAAAATCCAGGGCCAGCGAGGTGCCCGGCATCGGGAACGACAACAGGCCCGGCGAGCGCACATCGCCGCAGCGCTTGAGCACCGCGAGAAACGAACCTTGCCCGGCGTCGGCAATGGCCCGCAGCAGCTCGGCCATCGCCGCCTCGGCATTCTGGGTGGGGATCACGCACTGGTACTGCTGAAACCCGCGAGGGCCGTAGATACGGTTCCAGTGCAGGATGCGGTCCAGGGGGTAGAAAAAGGGTTCGTAGGCACTGCGGCCCGCTGTCCGTTGGCCAGGGTGCAGGCGCCAATAGAGGTTGTTGAACGCGCTCAGGGACAGCCTGTTGATCAGCGACACCGGCGGCGTGACGGGCATGCTCAGCCGCGCGCGGCGGCCTACTTGCAGCGAGCCGTACTGCGCGTGATCGCCAACGATGAACACGCCGCGCCCGGTGTCCGCGCCTTTGGCCAGGCAATCGACCCAGGCCACGCTGTATTCGTGTTGCTCGTCCAGCTCATGGGACAGCGCGAAAAACTCCGCCAGATTGGCGAAACGAACGGTGGTGGTGTCGATCTGGCTGGCGCGGATCGGCATCAATTGCAGCTGCGCCCAATGAATGATCCCGGTCAGGCCCAGGCCACCGATGGTCGCGGAAAACAGCGAGGCGTTGACGCTGGGCGAGCAGGTCATCTCTGGCTGGCCATGACGCAACAGGCCGAAGCTGCGCACGTGTCGGCCAAAGGTGCCGCGCACATGATGGTTCTTGCCATGCACGTCGTTGGCGATGGCGCCGCCGACGGTGGCGAACTGGGTGCCGGGCGTCACTGGCAGAAACCAGCCGTTGGGGATCGCGACGCTCAGGACTTCGGCGAGGGTTATGCCGGTTTCAACCTTGATCACGCCGCTGTCCCAGTCGGCGTCGATCAACCGGTCCAGCGAACGCATGTGCAGCACTTGATCGCTCGCCGCCAGGCAGCTGTCGCCGTAGCTGCGGCCATTGCCAAAGGGCAGGCTGCTGTGATGCGCGTCGATCACCCGATCCAGATGCGCCGGCAGTTCGTCGAACCACGCGCAGCTGTGACCGCGCTGCGGGCTGTGGGGAAATCGTCCCCAGGAATACAGCGGTGCACTCATGCGGCGATCCAGAACATCAGCAGGAATACGGCGCCGATCAGTTGGCTGGTTCGATCACGAATGGCGAATACCACCGGGTCCTCGTTCATCTGCCCGCGATGGGTGAGCATCCACACGCGGGTCACCCAGAACAGCAGCAGCGGGCAGGCCAGCCAGATCACGTGGGGCGTGACATACAGCGCAGTGGTTTTGGCGTCCTGGATGTACAGAGCGAGTACCATCACCGCCAGATACCCTGAAGACGCGCCAAGGGAGGCGATCATGTCGAGGTCCCCAGGGTAATAGCCGCGACCGCGGGCGAAGGTGTTCACCTCGCGGGCCCTGGCATCGCGCAGTTCGGCGTAGCGCTTGACCATCGCAAGGCTGAGGAAGATGAACATCGAGAAGGCGAGGATCCAGAACGTCAGCGTCAGATTGAACGCCGCCACCCCGGCAATGATGCGTGCGGTGTAGAGCATCGCCAGGACGATCACGTCCCAGGCCATCAGACGCTTGAGCTTCAGCGAGTAGGCCAGGGTCAGGCCGTAATACGCCGCCATGACCGCCGAGAACTGCCAGGGCAACAGCGCCAGCGCTGCGCCGAACGCCGTCAGCAAAAGAGTGGGCACCAGAATCAGACCGGCCTTGATCGACAGTCGCCCGCTGGCAAAGGGACGGTGGCATTTGCTCCTGTGGTGGCGGTCGTCGCACAGGTCCAGCAGGTCGTTGAGGATATAAACGCTGGAGGCGCACAGGCCGAAGCAGAAGAAGGCAAAGACGCCGTCGCGCAGAAGATCGGGCTGCACGAAACGGTGGGCGGCCAGAAGCGGCACGAAGATCAGCGCGTTCTTCAGCCATTGATGCATGCGCAAGGCTTTGCGCCAGTCACGCAGGGTTGAGGTATTGGTGCGAATCGTCGGTTCGACCTGACTCATCGCCTCGACCCGGGACTCAACCCCGTGATCCGGGTTGACCACATAAGCCTGGCGCGACACTTTCCAGATGGGCAAGTCATCTTTTGAGTTGCCGATATAGTCGAAGCCGCCTTCACCGTAGTGAGCCACTAACAGATCGCGCTTATTGTTGCCCGACAAGTTGCGATTGGCATTGGAGGCCACGACCAGATCGAATAACTGCAAGTGTTCGGCGATGCGTTCGGCCAGGCTGACATGGCTGGCGGTGGCGAGGACAATCATCCGTCCGCTGGCTTTTTCGGCCTGGATCATTTCGATGATCTGCGCGTCAAACGGTAGCACCGCGACGTCTAGCTCGGTCTCGAGTGCCAGGCCTTCCTTGAGCGCCGCCTTGCCCTTGAGTAACCAGCCCAGCATCTTGAAAACCTGCAACGGCTTGCTTCTGACGAAGGCCATGGCGGTTTCCATCAACAGATCCGAGCGCAGCAAGGTGCCGTCCAGATCCACAACCAAGGGTGGGAATGTTTCGAGAACTCTTCCCTGAATTCTTGCCATAGCGAATGCTCCTTTCGGGGTCGATCCGACTATAAACAAAATAAAAGTTTCACAACTTCATTTAAATTAAAGGCTTGTGCAATACCTGCCGGGCCCTTGGCGCCAGAAGTTGACGGGCAACTAACGGTGTACTTGCAAGTTTTGCGTTTCATGACTGAGACAGTGCGTCGTCGTTAAATTGGCGAATGAATGGAGGCTGAATATTGGCGCGACGGTTTTTATTCGCGCATTCGTTGACGCAAAGGCTGTTGTTCGCACTGGGGCGTGGTCATAATGACCACGCCGTTCGCTGCCGTCGTAACCTCCGACGTCTCCTACAGATCTGGGGGACGTCGCGAATCTGCGGTTCACGATGAACCTGTGGGAGCTCTGGAGGTTACGACAGTGGCGAATAGGGCTGCATAACACGCCGTTTTCTTTGGGCCCGGGAGCCTTCATGACCCATCCTTTATTGTTGGCGCTGGTGCCGCTGGTGGCCGATCTGTCCCGGGACCTGCCGGACGATGAACGCTATCGGCGCCTGCTGCGCTCGTTGCGTCAGTTGCTGCCCTGTGATGCCGTGGCCTTGCTCAAGCTGGAAGACGATGTGCTGGTGCCCCTGTCAGTCGAAGGCCTGAGCCCTGACACCCTCGGCCGCAGGTTTCGGCTGGGTGAGCACCCGCGGCTGGACCTTATCGTGCAGAACCGCGAGCCCACGCGCTTTTCCACCGATTGCGACCTGCCTGACCCCTACGACGGCTTGGTGGACGGGCTGCACGGCCACCTGGAGGTTCACGACTGCCTGGGTTGTCCGCTCTATGTGCAGGACACGCTCTGGGGCGTGATCACCCTGGACTCCCTCGACCCGTTGAGTTTCGGCAGTGTCGATCTGGGCAACCTGCAGGCCTTTGCCAGCCTTGCTGCGGCGACGGTCATGGCCAGCGACCGGATCAATCACCTGGCGCGCAGCTTCGAGGATCAGCGACAACTGGCCGAGGTCTACAAACGTGCTGCCGGTGGTCGGGGCCCGCGCGAGCTGATCGGGCAGAGTGCGGTGCATCGGCGTTTGCAGCAGGAAATCCAGCTGGTGGGCAACAGCCCGCTGACCGTGCTGATCACTGGCGAAACCGGGGTCGGCAAGGAGCTGGTCGCCGAAGCCATTCACCTGCAATCACCTCGTGCGCAAAAGCCGCTGATCAGCCTCAACTGCGCCGCGCTGCCGGAATTACTGGTCGAGAGCGAGCTGTTCGGTCACGTCAAAGGTGCGTTTTCAGGGGCGGTGAGCGGGCGCAGTGGCAAGTTCGAGCTGGCCGATGGCGGTTCGATCTTTCTCGACGAAGTGGGTGAGCTGCCGTTGCCGGTGCAGTCCAAGCTGCTGCGCGTCTTGCAGAGCGGCCAACTGCAGCGCGTCGGTTCCGATCAGGAACATCATGTGGACGTGCGCATCATCGCCGCCACCAACCGCGACCTGGCCGAAGAAGTGCGCGCCGGGCGCTTTCGTGCTGACCTCTATCATCGCCTGAGCGTATACCCACTGGTGGTGCCGCCGCTGCGTGAGCGGGGCAGGGATGTGCTGCTCCTGGCCGGTTATTTTCTCGAAGAAAACCGCGCGCGAATGGGATTGCGCAGCCTGCGCATGAGCCCCGAGGCGCAGAAGGTGCTCGTTGCTTATTCATGGCCGGGCAATGTGCGCGAGCTGGAACACCTGATCAGCCGCGCGGTGCTCAAGGCGTTGGCGGCTCACAGCGAACGGCCGCGCATCCTGACCATCGAACCGGGGGCGCTCGGGCTGGATGAGGAGGTTCAGCCTGAGTTTGCAACATTGCCAATGCCGGCCACTGCGATGCCGGTGATTAAACCCGGAGAGGGTCTGAAGGAAACCGTCGATGCATTTCAGAAAACGCTGATCACCGATGCGTTGAGCCGGCATCAGGGCAAGTGGGCCGAGGTGGCCCGCGAGCTGAATCTGGACCGGGCCAACCTCAGTCGGCTGGCCAAGCGGTTGGGAATTCGATAAGCGCGAGGCTCCTTTTATAGATTCTGGCCAACGGCCGTAGGAGTCCGGCCAGAATCAAGAGCCCTTGCCCTGCGCTCAATCACCGATGGGCAATATCCTCCAGCGCCAGATTGCGCGTCTTCGGCCCGAAGCCACCGATGGTGATCATCACGATCAGCATGCTGATCACGATAAAGGTCAACACCCCCGGCGTGCCGAAGTGGTCGAGGAACAGGCCGATCAGCAGGCTGCTGAATACGGTCGACAGGCGGCTGAACGAGTAGCAGAAGCCCACGGCGCGAGCGCGGATGTTGGTGGGGAACAGCTCGCTCTGGTACGAGTGATAGCTGAAGCTCAGCCAGGCGTTGCAGAAGGTGATCATCACGCCACAGAAGATCAGGCCCGTCGCGGTGGTCTGCTGGGCGAACAAGGTGCCGAAAATCATTGCGCCCAGCGCCGAACCGACGATCTGCCACTTGTTCTCGAAACGGTTGGCAAACTTCACGAACAGCAACGGCCCCAGTGGGTAGGCGAGGGTGATGACGAACGCGTACGCCAGACTGTGGGTCACACTGACCCCTTGGCCCGACAGCAATGCCGGCAGCCAGTTGCCAAAGCCGAAGAAGCCGATGGCCTGAAACACATGAAAGACGATCAGCATCAGCGCGCGACGACGATAAGGCGCTTGCCAGATGTCGGCGAACCGGCCTTTGCCTTCAACCGCGACGTCGTGGGTTTCCGGCGCGTCCAGCGCCTTGCCATGATCCTTGACGCAACGCGCTTCCAGGTCGTCCATGATCTTCTCGGCTTCAGCGAAACGGCCGTGCTGCGCCAGCCAGCGCGGTGACTCCGGCAGGCGGGAACGCAGCCACCAGATGAACAGCGCGAACACCGCACTGGCGATCACCACCCAGCGCCAGCCGGCGATGCCGAACGGATCCTGCGGCACCAGCCACCAGGACATCAGCGCCACCGACGGTACCGACAGAAACTGCACGAAAAAGGCGAAGGCAAACGCCGAGCTGCGCATGCGCTTGGGCACCAGCTCCGACAGGTAGGCGTCGATGGTCACCAGTTCGATGCCCAGGCCGATGCCCACCAGAAAGCGCATGCAGATGATGCCCAACGCCGAGGTCTGAATGCCCATCAAAACAGTGGCGAGGGTGTACCAGATCAGCGCAAAGGTGAAGATCGCCCGGCGGCCAAAGCGGTCGGCGATCGGGCTGAGCAGGCTGGCGCCGAGAAACAGGCCCAGGAAGGTGGCCGAGGCGAACGCCGCCTGATCGGAGAAGCCGAACACGCCCTGAGCGCCCGTGGCGAACAGACCGGCGCGAATCAAGCCGGGGCTGATGTAGGCCGTCTGGAACAGGTCGTAAAGTTCGAAGAAACCGCCGATGGACAGCAGCGCCACCAGTTTCCAGATGGTCGCCACAGCGGGCAGACGGTCGATGCGGGCAGAAATGCGTGCGGCGCGGATCGGGTCGACGCCATCTGACAGTGCGTCGACGTGGTCGCTGGGGGGTGTAGGCAAGGACATTATTATTTTCCAATTCCGTGGGACGAGGCATGTTAGAGCTTTTGCAGAGATTCAAGACAAAATATTTCTGTGCGATTAAGCTTCGGGGCTGTTCGCCATCACCCGCCGGATTCCCGTGAAATACAAACTCCCGACCACCGCCACCGCGCCGTTCTGCCCTTCAGCCGTGACTGACAGCGTCGCGATTCCGCCCAATGCGTCGTTTCTGCGCAAGCTGATGTTGTTCGTCGGCCCTGGTCTGTTGATCTCCATCGGCTACATGGATCCCGGCAACTGGGCCACCGCGATCGAGGCAGGGTCGCGGTTCGGCTACGCGCTGCTGTTTGTGGTGGTGTTGGCGAGCCTGTCGGGAATGGTCTTGCAAAACCTTTGCTCGCGGCTTGGCATTGCCACCGGGCGCGACCTGGCGCAGTTGTCTGCCGAGCGCTACAGCCGCCGGGTGGGCATGGGCCAGTGGATTCTTGCCGAGCTGTCGATTCTGGCCACCGACCTTGCCGAAGTGCTGGGCGCAGCTTTGGCGTTCCATCTGTTATTGGGCGTTTCGATCACCACCGGCGTGGCCCTGACGGCGTTCGACACGGTCATCGTGCTGGCTTTGCAGGGCGCCAATTTCCGGCGCCTGGAGGCCATCGTGCTGGGGCTGATTGCGACCATCGCCACGTGTTTCTTCATTGAGTTGGTGCTGATCAAGCCGTTCTGGCCGGACGTGGTGGCGGGGCTCAAACCTTCGTGGGACGTGCTCAGCCAGCAGGAGCCGCTGTACATCGCCATCGGCATTCTCGGCGCGACGGTGATGCCCCATAACCTCTATCTGCACTCATCCGTTGTGCAGACTCGGGTCAACGGCACCTCCCTTGAAAGCAAGGCCAGCGCGATTCGCTACGCGCGGGTCGACACCATTGCCTCGCTGAGCATGGCGCTGGTGATCAACGCGGCGATCCTGATTCTCGCGGCAGCGGCGTTTCATGGCACCGGGCATTCGGACGTGGTCGAGATTCAGGACGCCTATCACCTGCTCGATCCGCTGGTGGGCGGCGCGCTGGCCAGTGTGCTGTTCGGCGTCGCGCTGCTGGCGGCGGGGCAAAGCTCGACCTTCACCGGCACCATCGCCGGCCAGGTGGTGCTGGAAGGGTTTCTCAACGCGAAAATCCCGTGCTGGCAACGCCGCCTGATCACGCGCGCGCTGGCATTGGTTCCAGCGCTGGCAGGGGTGATCTGGTTCGGTGACGGCGCCGTGGGCAAGATGCTGGTGCTGAGTCAGGTGGTCCTGAGCCTGCAACTGCCGTTCGCGCTGTGGCCGTTGATTCGCTTTACCAGCGACAAACAGCTGATGGGCCCGTTCGCCAACAGCACCCTGACCAAGGTGCTGGCCTGGGGGCTGTTCGGGTTGATTTCGGCGGCGAACGTGACGTTGATGGTGTTCTGGTTGAGTTGAGGCTGTTGTCGTTTGATTTTGCCCGCCGGGCAGAAGCAGTCCGCGTTACGCCTAACTCAACAGAATCCCCCGCGCCATCCCGGTCGCGGCAATGACGATGAGCACCATCAGCGCCGCTTCCATATGGCTGATCCGCGCGAAACGGCGGGAGAGGGACGTGTCGAAGGGTTGCTGCTTCTTGAACGCGATGCGCCATTTGATCAGGGCGAACATCGGCACCACTTCCAGCGCCAGGATGGCCACGAACGCAGTCATCTTCAGGTGAAACAAGGGTTGGTGAAGGTAATAGAACGAGCCTTTTTCCAGCCCGCCGAAGGCGCGAAAGGCACCGGTGATCAGCAGTATCCCCGCCGAGACACCCCAGATGTTGTCAACCACGAATACATCGCGAAACGAGCGTGGATCGTCGGTGCGCAACCGCCGCAATGCACGTCCTCGAGCCAGCACCGCCGCCAGCGCAAAACCGAAAGCCAATAGATGCAGCGCAGCCACTACCCATTTGATGACCATGGTGCAACTCCCCCGAGCGAAGTCCAAAGCAAGCGTCGACAAGGCAAGCTTAGCGGGTCGTGGGCGTTGTGCGCTGTCGCGTGGATGAAACTGTTGTCAGCCAAGAGGGCGCTGGCACTCCACGTGGTTTGCCAGCGGTGAAGAGAAGGGATTAATCGGACGCCTGAAGGCCTTTCTGCTTCATGACCAAGTTCTTTTCCTTCTTGTACTGCAGCGCGACTTCCGGCGCCGGGCCGCTCTTGCCGGTCTCCATCCACAGGCGCATGCGGCTGGCGTCGGCGAAGTGGGTGAACTTGCCAAAGGCGTCGAGGATCACCACCGAGACCTGACGGTTGGCCATGCTGGTCAGCAGCACCAGGCAGTGACCGGCCTGGTTGGTGAAACCGGTCTTGGTCAGCTTGATGTCCCAGTTGGACTTGCGCACCAGATGGTCGGTGTTGCTGAAGCCCAGAGTGTAAGTGGGCTTGCGGAAAGTCACGGTTTTTTCCGGGGTGGTGCTCAGCTCACGCAGCATCGGGTAGTTGCGCGCGGCCAGGGCCAGTTTGGTCAGGTCCCGAGCGGTGGAGACGTTGAACACCGACAGCCCCGTGGGCTCCATGTACACGGTGTGGCTCATGCCCAATGCCTTGGCCTTGGCGTTCATCGCCTTGATGAAAGCGGGGTAGCCACCTGGATAACTGTGGGCCAGGCTTGCGGCCGCACGGTTTTCCGAGGACATCAGGGTGATCAGCAGCATGTCGTGACGATTGAGCTCGCTGCCCAGCTTGACGCGGGAGAACACGCCTTTCATTTCGGCGGTCTGGGAGATGTCGACCTTGACCATCTCATCCATCGGCAGCTTGGCGTCGAGGGTGACCATGGCGGTCATGAGCTTGGTCACCGAGGCGATAGGGACGATCACGTCGGGGTTGCTGGAGTAGAGCACCTGACCGGTCTGCAGGTCGGTGATCATGGCACTGCCGGAGGCCAGGTGAAGATTGGCGGGGTCACGATTGAAAGCGGCAGGTTCGTTCGCAAGGGCACTGGTGGAAAGTGCCGGGCCTGTGAGTGCAAATACCAGGCCGATGAGTGTTGTGCGAATTTTCAAGAGCAAAGCTCACTTAAAAAGAGAGATACAAGGGGAAATGCCGACTTTTCTCAAGAACGACAACAAGATGGGCGCATTTTAGGAGCAAGTTTCTAACCCTGTCGATGCCCTGCATAGGACGTTTTGGCATTAAAAGCACGCTGTATGGCATTCGTTCAGGTTAAAGAGGCAAAAAGCCGGTATTTAAACGGGTGGCATCGATATTCATGGCACTCCCGTCGGTCACCGATTAGCATTCCACGCCATCGATACCCTTCAATTGAATTGGCCTAGGAGTTGCGCAATGCCCAAGGGTTTTATCAGCAAGGAGTACGCCTCGTTGGTGTTTGTCGCGGCGGTCGTTGCGGTGCTCTTGCTCGTGACGGGATTGTTTGTGAAGCCTTCGGACTGGGCAGGCTGGATCCAGGCGATCGGCCTGATCGTGGGGTTGATGATGGCCATTGCGGTGCCGGCGATTCAACGTCGTCAGGATCTGGCACTGGCGCAAAAGCAGGTGCGCGATCGGGAAACCGGTTATGCGCGGCGCATGCAGTATCTGTGCGGTGAACTGAATGAGTTGCTGGCCAGGATCACGGTGAATCTGGTGCATCTGCGGGCGTCTGACCGTCATCGTCTGCAGCGCAACCCTGGAGGATTACCTGCATCGGCTGTTCGAGTCGCACAAGCTGGATCAGAACGATGACCGCGTGGTGATTGCTCATGAACTGAGGCTGGTGGCCAATGACATGATCGAAGAACTGGAAAGCGGCCGGTCGGATCGAGTGGTGTTGGGCGCGTTGGAGAAGCGGTTACAGAAGCTGGCGCATCGGTGTCAGGTGAATGCGACGCTGGCTGAGCGCGTTTGAATTCTGCTTTTTTCAGTGCGTGTACAACTGTGGCTTTTTTGGTGCTGTTCAGGGCTCTGGCTAACGGCAGAATCTCACCCACGCCGCAAAACCCTCAGACACACCCAATCTCCCCAAATACGTACCCAAAAAAAAGCCCGCATCAGGGATGCGGGCTAAAGGGAAGTGCGGAGCAACGCACGATTTCAGAAAGAGCAAAATTCGGTTTCAGCCGTTGAGCGAGTGCGCCTCCAACTGCTGCGACAGGGCCTGGGCCGCTGGCAATGACAACAGAGGGCCACTCACCGGCTCACCGTTGTGCATCAAGTACCAGCACGCCAACAGGCCGCGCTCACGAAGCTGTGTGGGAACTGCGCTGCCGACTACCGACATGATTTGAACCTTGGTCATAAGTGCCTCCATCAATCTATGGCGCTACTTTACGGCGCGATGACAGGCAGCAGAAATCACCGCTCTCGATAGTCGTCATTGATGAGCAAGAGGTCAGATTTTATTCAAGTCGAATGCAGGAAACGCCTGAAGCGTCACAGCACGAAACCTTTCAGGCTAAAGAAAAGCGCGGGATAAACGACCGTCACCCACAAACGAAAACCCCGCCGGTGGGGCGGGGTCGGGTATTCAATGGCTGTTAGTCAGGCAACCGACAGTCTGCAAGCAGCGCCTGCTGTTACCAGCGGCCGCCACCATGGTAATAGCCTGGTGGTGGGCCGTAGTAGCGTGGCGGGCCGTAATAGCGCGGGCCGTACACGACAGGGCGTTCAACCACATAAGCCGGCTGCACGTAGACAGGCGGTGGTGGTGGCGGCGCGTAATACACCGGTTGCGGCGCGACATATACAGGGGCCGGTGCTGCGTAGACAGGACCGGAAGCCACGGCCGCGCCAACCACGCCGCCTACGACTGCGCCGATTACTGCCGCTCCACCCCAGCCTGGACCGCCGCCATGGGCTTGAGCCTGGCCTGCGAGGGCGAGGGCACCTAACAACAAGGCAACCTTGGGGATGTGACGAATCATGACTGTTCCTCGGGTGTTCAGTCCCGTTGTCGCGAGCCTGCGTTACGCTCAGGCAGTGCCACGGGATAACTGATCAGACAACGACTTTCCAAAAATCTGCGAAGCCGTTGCGTAAATTTTGTGTAAGGTATTCGACAAACTTGATGACAATTTCATGGGTAATGTCGCAAGCAACTGAATTCTACGCCTTTGTTGGGGCGTCATCTAATACCGTTCGGGAGATTTCATGTTCGTAACGCCCAGCAAGCAAACACGGCTTTGTATGTCATTGGCGGGTCGTCCCGGCAACTTCGGCGTGCGCTTTCATAATCACTTGTATCAGCAGTTGGGCCTGGACTTCTATTACAAGGCCTTTTCCCCGAGCGATCTGCCATCGGCCATTGCCGGCATGCGTTCTTTGGGGATTCGCGGGTGTGGCGTGTCCATGCCGTTCAAGGAAGCCTGCATTGCTCTGGTCGATGAAATGGACCCTTCAGCGGCGGCGATCGAGTCGATCAATACCATCGTTAACACCGACGGTCACTTGAAGGCTTACAACACCGATTACATTGCCGTCGCGCACCTGCTAGACACCCACGCGGTGCCGCCTACGCGCTTCGCCCTGCGTGGCAGCGGCGGTATGGCCAAGGCCGTCGCCTGTGCGATGCGCGATGCGGGATTCACTGATGGCCTGATCGTCGCGCGCAACGAGACGGCGGGCAGGGCATTGGCGCAGACCTGTGGTTTTGAATGGCAGTCGGAACTGGGGGCTGAACGTCCGCCGCTGTTGGTGAACGTCACGCCGCTGGGTATGGCCGGGGATCAAGCGCAAGCGCTGGCGTTCGAGACCTCGGCCATTGAAGCGGCCGAAACGGCATTTGACGTGGTCGCCACCCCTGCGCGTACGCCGTTCATTCTGCAGGCCGAAAGACTCGGCAAACGCCTGATCACTGGTGACCAGGTGGCCGCCATTCAGGCGCTGGAGCAGTTCATCCTTTATACCGGCGTGACGCCGAGCGAGGAGCAGTACCAGGCCGCTGCGACGTTCGCCCGGAGCTGAGCACTGATTTCACGCAACACGCGAATCCTGTAGGAGACGTCGGGGGTTACGACGGCAGCGACAGCGGTGTATCAGGCAAAGTAGCTGCATCTGAAACACCGCCTTCGCCAGCAAGCCGGCTCCCACAGAGCGACACCTCTGCTGGGAGTTACCCCTCCAGCTTCGCCAATCGCCCCTCCAGCGCCGCAATCCGCGCCTCCAGCTCTTCCACCCGCTCAGCCAGTGCCGAGCCACCGCCACCCGAGCGTTCGAGCGGGTTCTGCCGCGCCGCCAGAATCGCGTCCATGTCGGCCGGATCACCCAGCGCGTGGGTGTAGCGGTCTTCGCGCTGGCCGGCCTGTTTCGGGATCAACACCGCCAGCCCTCGACCGATCAACCGCTCCAGTTGATGGACCACCGCATCGGCGTCATCGAAGTCGTGCATGCGGCTGCTGCGGGTCAGCAGCTCGTTGACCGTCTGTGGCCCGCGCAACAGCAACAGTCCCGTCAGAATCAACTGCGCAGGCACCAGCTCCAGGGTCTTATCGACCCGGTGCTCCCAGCGATCGGCGCGGCTGCCCATGACCAGACGCGCCAGCTGCTGGCTCTCCAGGGCGCGCAGGCTTTGCCCGACCTGGCCGGGCGTGAGGTTCATCACCGGTTCGCGGCTGGTTTTCTGGTTGCAGGCCAGCACCAGGGCGTTGAGGGTCAGGGGATAGGTTTCAGGGTTGGTCGCCTGTTTCTCGATCAGGCAACCGAGGATGCGCACTTCGGCGCTGTTCAGTTGCAGGGTGTCTGCGCTGTCGGCATCGTTCTCGTGATCTTTCCCGGAATCCGGCTCGGTGGACATGACCCTTTCCCTACGTGTTGAAAAGGCTATGAGGGTAGGGGCTGGATGAGGTAAAAGACAAGCCGCGTTCGCATGCTCGACATGCCCGTCAATGCGACTCTCTCAATCAGGAACTGCCATGACCCTTTCTCTCTACGCCGCTTCGATTCCTGTCTTCAAACAGATGCTCACCGCGCTGAGCGCCGTGTTGGCCAAAGGTGAAGCCCACGCCACTGCCAAAAACATCCAGCCTGACGCACTGCTTCAGGCGCGCCTGTTTCCGGACATGTTCCCGCTGGTGCGTCAGGTGCAGATCGCCGTCGACTTCGCCAAGGGTGCCGGTGCGCGTCTGGCCGGGATCGAGCCGCCGAAATACGAAGACACCGAAACCACTTTCGCCGAGCTGCAAGCGCTGCTGACCAAGGTCCTGGCATTCCTCGACACCGTCACCCCCGAGCAGGTCAACGGCTTTGAAGAGCGTGAAATCGTGCTGCGTCCAGGCACTGATAAAGAGAAGCGCCTGAATACCCAGACCTACTTGCTGCACTACTCGCTGCCGCAATTCTTCTTCCACGTCACCACCGCCTACGACCTGCTGCGCCACAACGGCGTGGAAGTCGGCAAGCGCGACTACATCGGCTCGTTCTGATCGCCGTTGGGTCACCGCAACGCCGGGTCGGGCTGAACGCCTGATCCCTGCCGCCGTCTGAAGTGTTCAGGTGGCGGTTTTGTTTCAAGGGGCTGTCGAGCACCCATGTCTGTTACCCTTCGCAATCCGCTTTACGCCATCCCCGATTGACCGCTGCGCCCGCACCGGTCATTTCGTCGTTCTGGAGATTTCATGTTTTTCCCCATTTACCTGTTGTCGGCCGCCGGTTTCACGGTCCTGACCACAGAGTTCGTCATTGTCGGCCTGTTGCCCGCCATTGCCCGTGACCTGGCCGTGACCATCCCCCAGGCCGGCTTGCTGGTCACGCTGTTCGCCTTTACCGTGGCGTGTTTCGGTCCCTTCCTGACCGCGTATTTCTCGCGCTTCGAACGCAAGCGCCTGTTCATTTCGGTGCTGATCATGTTCGCCGTGGCCAATGCGGTAGCCGCGCTGGCGCCGAACATCGGCGTGATGGCCATCGCCCGGCTGATACCGGCGTTGGGCCTGCCGGTATTTTGGGCGCTGGCCAGTGAAACGGCAGTGGACATCGTCGGCCCCGATCACGCGGGTCGGGCGATTGCCAAGATCGGTTTCGGCATCGTCTGCGCGACGGTGTTCGGCATTCCGGTCGGTACGTTGATCTCCGACGCCTTTGGCTGGCGCGCAGCGTTTGCGATGCTCTCGGTCCTGGCATTCGCCAAGGCGTTACTGCTCTTCGTTTACCTGCCCCAGAGCGTGCACAAGGATCAGGCCTCGTTTCGCAGCCAGTTCCGTATCCTGCGCAACCCGTTGATGCAGGGCCATGTGTTGTTGTCCGTATTGGTGTTCAGCGGCATGTTCACGGCGTACACCTACCTGGCGGACATGCTCGAACGTCTGGCAGGTTTCAACGGTACGGTGGTGGGCTGGTGCCTGATGGGCTTTGGCGCAGTGGGCCTTTTGGGCAACTCGCTGGGCGGGCGAATGGTCGACCGCCATCCGCTGATCGCCAGCCTGACCTTTTGCACCTTCATGATCGGCGGCATGGTCATGGTGGTGCCAAGCATGCAGTCCTGGCCGGCACTGGCGTTCGCGTTGGCGGTGTGGGGTGTGACCCAGGCGGCGCTGTTTCTGGTCAGTCACGTGCGGCTGATGAAGGCCGCACCTCAGGCCCCGGCCTTTGCTGCGTCGCTGAACATCGCCGGGGGCAATCTGGGGATTGGTCTGGGCGCCATCGTTGGCGGTCGGGTGATCGATCATCTTGGCCTGGGCAGCCTGGGTTTCGCTGCCGCTGGCATCATTCTGTTGTCGATTCTGCTGGCGTTGCTGCTGATGGCCGCCAAGCCGAAAGTCGCGACCTGCGACGCCTAATCGGTGAACAACTGGCGTCGTGCGCCTTCTGTGATGGCGACGATGCCGGGGTGCTTGACCTTGCGCTCGACCGAGATCGCGTAAAACGACTCGGTCACCGCGTCGGTCTGGCCAATCAGCTCGACGTCGTACTGCTCCATCACCTCGTCGGCAATCACGCTGGGCGCGATAAAAATGCCGCTGCCGGATTTGCCGAAAGCCTTCATCAAGGCGCTGTCATCGAATTCCCCGACAATCTTCGGCTGCACATTCTGCTCGGCAAACCAGCGCATCAAGCGGCTGCGTACCACGGTTTGCTGGCCGGGAATCAGTAACGGGGCACCCTGCATGCCATGGGGAAAGTCCTGCCCGTAAGCTTCGGCCAGCGAGGCGGTCGCGAAAAAGCTCACGCCGCATTCACCCAGCTTCTGGCTGTAACCCTTGATGTCCAGGTGCGAAGGCATAGGGCTGTCGGAGATCACTAGATCCAGCCGCTGAATCGCCAGATCCGCCAGCAGACGTTCGAGCTGGCCTTCACGGCAGGTGATGCGGATCGGCTCATTCAATGCCATGGTCGGCGCGATCAAACGATACACGATGGATTTGGGCACCACATCGGCAACCCCCACGCGAAACAGGATCTGCTGCTCATCGGGTTGCGCCCTTAACAGCGCTTCAAGCTCACCGCCCAGCTGAAACATCTGCTCGGCGTAGGGCAGGGCGATGCGGCCCATTTCGGTCAATTCCAGCTGGCGCCCGACCCGTTTGAACAGCTCGACGCCGTAGGTCTGCTCCAGCAGGCTAAGCTGACCACTGATGGTTTGCGGCGTGAGGTTCAATTGCTCGCAGGCGCGCACGATGCTGCCGGTCTTGGCCACCATCCAGAAGTAATGCAGTTGTCGGTAATTGAGCATGATCGGCGGTCGCCTGATAATTCGTTAAATCCGAAGTATACGCCTGAAAAATACGAATTTTCCTGAAGTGTTTTACTCCTTAAAATGCCGCCTTGTTTCCCCACACGACTCTGGATCACTGGCACATGGAATATCTTTTAGAACTGGCTGCAAGCCCTACGGCGTGGATTGCCCTGGCGACGCTGGTCGTCATGGAAATCGTCCTGGGTATCGATAACCTGATCTTCATCTCGATCCTGACCAATAAACTGCCGGTCCATCAGCGCACCAAGGCGCGCCGCATCGGTATCAGCATGGCGCTGATCCTGCGTCTGGGCCTGTTGACCACGGTGGCGTGGATCGTCCAGTTGACCGAGCCGGTCATCGACGTGTTCGGCCAGATGTTTTCGTGGAAAGACATGATCCTGATCGCCGGTGGTCTGTTCCTGGTCTGGAAGGCCACCACTGAAATCCATCACAGCATGGACATCAAGAGCGAAGAGGAAAAGGCTGTCTCTAACACGGTGGTGATGGGCATGGCCGCTGCGATCGGTCAGATCCTGATGCTCGACCTGGTGTTCTCCATCGACAGCATCGTGACCGCCGTCGGCATGACCGAACACTTGCCGATCATGGTCATCGCCGTGATCGCTGCGGTCATCGTGATGCTGGTGGCTTCGGAGCCGCTGGCCAAGTTCATCAATGACAACCCGACGGTGGTCATGCTGGCCTTGGGCTTCCTGATCATGATCGGCATGACCTTGATCGCCGAAGGCTTTGGCGCCCACGTACCGAAAGGCTATGTCTACACCGCCATGGCGTTCTCGGCGCTGATCGAGATCCTCAACATGATGGCTCGCCGCTCCCGGCAGCGGAAACTGGAAGCTGAGGCTCAGGCGCAAAAAAGCTGATCGCCACGTCGCAACGAAAAGCGGTCGGGGATGGGGACGCCATCACCGACCGCTTTTTTTATTGGAGGCTTAGGGAAAAGACGTCAATGCGCAGCGGCATGACGGGATTTGCGCCCATGAGCGGGTGCAGGTTTTGCCGCTTCGGTGTTGCGATAATGCGGATGGTGACGACGGGAAATCCGCATCACGCCCCACAACATGGCGCCGGCAACGGCCAGCCAAGCGGCGATCAACATCACAATGGTCATTCCGAGGCTCATACGTTCCTCCGGCTCTTCGCTTCGTTCTCTTAGTAACCGACAGTCTAGTACGCCGGTTGTTTCTGAAAATTGACCGTTGGTATAAATCCATGACCGATTTGTTCTATCCAGTGGGGCGAACTGCGCATTGAGGCTATACCCCGAACGCCCGCGGCCCTATGATCGGCGTCCAGGCCGGGTCGTGGGTTGCCCGGCACCAGACAAGTGAGTGAAGAATGTCTCTATTGGGTCTCTCTGGAACCAAAAGGAAGTGGATGGCGCTGGCCGCAGCGCTTGCTCTGGCGGGCTGCGCTGACCCCCACGCCTACAAGCCCGGTTATCCCGCGCAATACAAGAGCCTGCCGGATCGGGTCGAGATCAACTCGGTGCCATTCTTCCGGGGCAAGGCCTATCAAAGTGCGCCTTTCGCCTTGGCCAGCATGCTGACCGTGCACGGTGTGCAGACTACACCGGGGCTGCTCGAGAAACCGTTGAAACTGCCAGGCGCCGAAGAAAGGCTCGATGTGAACATGCCGAATCTGGCCCGCGAGTACGGTTTTGTGGTCTATCCGGTCGATCATCAGTTCACCGATTTGCTGGCGCAGGTTGCCGCCGGGTATCCGGTGCTGGTGCGCTTCAACGACGGCTCGTTGTGGTGGAAGGAACAGCGCTATGGCGTGCTGGTGGGCTTCAATCAGAACAAGCGCACGGTGCTGATTTACACCGGGCTTGGGCGCCTGACCGTCAGCTTCGATGAATTCACCTCGGACTGGAACAGCGCCGGCAATTGGGCAATTCTGGTGCAAGGACCGCGTCAGCTGCCAGCGCCGGTGGATCGTGAACGTTGGCTGAAGGCTGCCAATGAACTGGCTCAGGCAGGCCAAGAGCAGGCGGCAGGTGAGGCGATCAAGGCGATCAATAACCCGCGCTGATTCACCGGCTTCAACCCTTGTAGCAGTGCGGCAAGCCGCGCTGCTCTAGCGTCGATTCAGAACCCCAGCTTGTCACGCAGGCTGTAATACCACGCACCCATCGCCGTCAGCGGCGTGCGCAGCAATTGCCCACCCGGGAATGGGTAGTGAGGCAACCCTGCAAACGCATCGAAACGCTCGGCCTGCCCGCGCAATGCCTCGGCCAGTACCTTGCCGGCCAGGTGGGTGTAGGTCACGCCATGGCCGCTGCAGCCTTGGGAGTAATAGATGTTCTCACCCAGGCGACCCACTTGCGGCAGGCGCGACAGCGTCAGCAGGAAGTTGCCTGTCCAGGCGTAATCGATCTTCACGTCTTTGAGTTGCGGGAAGGCCTTGAGCATTTTCGGGCGAATGATCGCCTCGATGTTTGCCGGGTCCCGCGCGCCGTATACCACACCGCCGCCGAAGATCAGGCGTTTGTCGCCAGAGAGACGGTAATAGTCGAGCAGGTAATTGCAGTCTTCGACGCAGTAATCCTGGGGCAACAGGGTACTGGCCAGTTCTTCGCTCAGGGGCTCGGTGGTGATCACCTGTGTGCCGCACGGCATGGATTTGGCTGCCAGCTCCGGCACCAGATTGCCCAGATAAGCGTTACCCGCGACGATGATGAACTTCGCTCGCACCTTGCCCTGCGCGGTGTGCACCACGGGGCTCGGCCCGCGTTCGATCTTGATGGCTGCCGACTGCTCGTAGATTGCGCCGCCCAGTGACTCCACCGCAGCGGCTTCGCCCAGGGCGAGGTTGAGAGGGTGAATGTGGCCGCCGCTCATGTCGAGCATGCCGCCGATGTATTGATCGCACGCCACCACTTCGCGAATGCGGCGCTGATCCATCAGCTCCAGCTGCGTATGGCCGTAACGCTCCCAGAGCGTTTTTTGCGATTCCAGATGGCCCATCTGCTTGGGGGTGATAGCGGCAAACACGCCGCCGTCCTTCAGGTCGCACTGGATCTGGTATTTGGCCACGCGCTCACGGATGATACGCCCGCCTTCGAAAGCCATCTGGCCCATCAATTGCGCCTGTTTCGGGCCGACCGTGCGTTCAATGACATCAATGTCGCGGCTGTAGCTGTTGACGATCTGCCCGCCGTTACGCCCGGATGCTCCAAAGCCGACCTTCGCCGCTTCCAGCACCGTGACCTTGAAGCCGTTTTCCAACAGGAAGAGGGCGCTTGAAAGACCCGTGTAGCCTGCGCCGATCACGCACACATCTGTTTCGACCTCGCCTTGCAGTGCAGCGTGGGCAGGGGCGGGATTGGCTGAAGCGGCGTAATAAGACTGCGGGTAAGCGGTGTTCGTCATCCTGAAGGCCCCTGTTTAATATTCTTGACGAGTGCGCCGATGCTACCTGAGATAAAATGCGGCCACCAGCAGGATTATCGGGTTCAGGTGTCTTAGATATGTGCCGGGTAATCTGTCAGCTTTACAAAAGACCAGAATTTTCAGTGGGTTATGAAAATTAACGGGTTGACAGCCTGTTGAATATCCGTAGAATGCCGCCCCACAGCAGGCACGTAGCTCAGTTGGTTAGAGCACCACCTTGACATGGTGGGGGTCGTTGGTTCGAGTCCAATCGTGCCTACCAAACAAATCCGCTCTGCTGGGCGGTAAAAGAAAAGGGCGATCCGAGAGGGTCGCCCTTTTTTGTTCTGATCGTTGCGTTTCGCCCAATGGTTCGAGCGTCTTCATTAACCCCCGGCACCTCCGGCGCTTGACGAGCTGCCCGAAGAGCCCTTCGAGCCGCTGCCTGTAGACCCGCCTCCCGTATCCTCACCACCGGGAAGCGACACACCATCGCTGCCGCCAGTACCATTGCTCATGGAGCCGGTATTCATGCCCCTGCGAATGCCGGTAGCAGGGTCGCCTTTGTCCATGTTGGTGCCTTGGCGTTCGATGTCGCTGCCTTGGGTGCGTGGGTCCTGCCCGGTCTGGGAGGATGGTGCGCCTATTACCGGAGAGGCTGATCCGGCCAAGGCTGCAGTCGATCCGCAGGTGAGCATGCATCCCAACGCAATCGCCATAAATGATTTATTCATTGAGTGATCTCCATGTCTTGAATCCTGTCTAGATGTTGGGCCATTGAACATCAGATGAAGTGCCAACGTGGCGACCAGCGGTACTGCTTTGAGAGGCATCAGGGTGTGATGCCACTGTGCAGTGTTTAAGGCAGCAGGATAGGTGGCGAAATTGGCCCGGCTGCCGCGCTCGGCCCGCGACATGAAGCGAAGGCCTTAGGGAAGGGCTACAAAAAATTCGCATATTCATAGGGTTAGTGTGAAAAAAGACGTTGACACACATTTGAATATCCGTAGAATGCCGACCCACAGCAGGCACGTAGCTCAGTTGGTTAGAGCACCACCTTGACATGGTGGGGGTCGTTGGTTCGAGTCCAATCGCGCCTACCAAACAAAATCCGCTCTGCTGGGCGGTGACAAAAAGGGCGAATCGGAAGATTCGCCCTTTTTTGTTGTCTGTCGTTTTTACCCAGGTCCGCCTCTTCAGCTCGGTGTGCCAGCGCTCTGCCCGATTGGCTACGCTTTCGGTCACGTATCCATCTGAAAGAAATCCTGATTTTTCAAGCCATCGACTGGACCTTTTGCCACGATGCGCGATCATCAGTGCATGGATATCCGAAGGAGGTGCGTATGTTTAGTCGGTCACTGACCCTTGCCGTTCTGCTGGCTGTTTCTACTCCCTTGCTGGCTGCCGAGGCAGACACCCCACTGGCGCAAGAGCGCGGCAAGTCTCGTCCGCTGATCATCATTGCCTCAAGTTCAGTGGATTCGACACTGACCACCCTGAAGAAACAACTCGACGAACCCGCTAATAAAGAAGGCTTCGCCAAGCGCAACATGGTGCTCTACACCATCGTCGGCCTGGCGGGGCAGCGCAATGGCAAGGAAATGGACGCGCAGTCGACCATGGCGCTCATTAGGGAGCTGAAGCTCGGCGTGCTGGACAAGGATCAGGCGCAGGTGATCCTGGTCGGCAAGGACGGCGAGAAGAAGATCGACCACAAAGGCGCGATCGATCCCAAAGAGATCTTCAGCACCATCGACCAGATGCCGATGGCCGAGAAAGAGGCGGCGGCGCCTGCGCCTGTCGCGCCGGCCGCTGAACCCAAGTCCGCCGCCCAAGGTGGCAAGCCGGGTAAAGCTGGCAAAAATGCCCCTGCCGCGCCACCTGCCGCCCTGGATGATTGACCTCGTTCGACACCAGCGAGGGGCCTGGACCCTGCTCCGGTTTCATGAGGGTAGGGGCGGGCGGAGCTTGCTGGTAAGATCGCTCCTTTTTGAGCGAAAGGACTGTCATGAAACACTGGGCGGGAGCTGTAGCGCTGGCGGCGATGCTGGCGGGTTGCATGAGCTTGAATCAGACGCGTTCGGCGGGACCTGCGCAGGTCTATTCGAGCCAGAAACCGGCCGCGGCGGTCGCCGAGTGCATCAAGGTGAGCTGGGCCAACGTGCAGATATTTGGCGACGTGGCCGACGTGTTCATGGAAACCGGCAAGCCAGGCGAATTCACTGTCTACACCACTGAAGGCGAGTACTTTGCCGACGTGAGCGGCAAGGGCGGTTCGACCGCGATCAGCTTCTACGCTAAACCGGGCGGCAAGGCTGTGGACCAGCGTGGTGCGGTGGTTGCCACCTGCCTGTAATCCCAAACTGCGAATCCTGTAGGGCGAATGCCTTCGTGCCTGCAGGTTCGCAGCCTCATGTCTGTTTTACATCGGCGGTGTCACGCCATTTTCCCCTGCTGAAATCGACAGCGCATTGAGTGCGCCGTCTGCGCCGGGCTGCGCCTGCAGCACGACTTTCATCCCCGGCTTGAGCAGGCTGCGATCTCCCGGCACCAGATTGACGATGGGCACGTCATCCGGAATTACGATCTTTTTCTGCCCACCCTTGTAGTTGACGGTGATGGTGCGCCCGTTGCTGGTCACCAGATCGCCCACCGAGCCATTGGTCATGGTGCTGTCCTTGCCCAGATCGAATGCGCGGTGACCGTCGCCGGTACCGGCCATTTCCGGCGGGAAGACGTGGACTTCCAGCGCCTTCAAGGTGCCGTCGGCCTGCGGTACGGCCGCCGAACCGATGTAACTGCCCGGCTTGATCTCCGAGACTTGCGCCAGCGTCACCCCGCGCACCTGGGTGTCTTGGGTCAGGTGGATCTGCAGGTCTTCACCCTTGTTGCTGTGAACCTTGAGCGAGTCGCCGTCGATCGCGGTGATCGCGCCGCGCACGCGGGTCGGTTTGGCGTCATCAGCGTAGGAGGGGCTGACCATCATCAGCGCCGACGCCAGCAGGCTGGAAATCAGCAGGGTGTCACGCAGTCGCTTGCCTGTTGTGGTTTTCATGGGTGTCGCAATCCTGTGTGGGGTTCCGAATGGCGAGCTTAGCGTCACCGGCCCGGGAAGTTGATGACATCCGTGTCAGAAAGGCTCGCTCAATGGGTAGGTTTTGTCGCGCATGATGCCGGGACTACTGAGTAGATACATAGACTGTTTGCATAGTCATATAGAATTAAAATGAATTTAAGTAATTAAAAATCCGGTGATAAAGTTTTAAGCAGTCGCTGGAACCTTAGTAACGGTTATTAGAGTCTTCCAGATGACCACGTCCATTTCATTCATCTGGTAAGGGAACATCCATGGCCGTCTTCGATCATCTGAGCCGCCGCCGCGTATTGGGTCTGGCGGGGGCCGCATTGGCTTCACCGCTTCTGTTTTCGTTGCCACGAGGTGTCTGGGCCGCAGATGAGCACGCGGATCACGCATCCCATGAGGCAGGGGCCGAACCTGCCGGGACCGGGGATTTCATCCGCCTGGATCAACCCCGCGCACTGAAACTGGCAGTCAACCTCAATGCGGTGTGCCTGGCGCCGGTGGTCATCGCCCACGGGCAAGGCTTCTTCAAGAAGCACAACCTGGATGTCGAGCTGGTCAACTTTGGCAACTCCACCGAGGTGCTGCTTGAGGCCATTGCCACGGGCAAGGCCGATGCCGGTATCGGCATGGCGCTTCGCTGGCTCAAGGCGCTGGAGCAGGGCTTCGACGTCAAGCTCACGGCTGGCACTCACGGCGGCTGCCTGCGCCTGCTGAGCGCGGCCAATGGCGGTGTCAGCAAGCTCGAAGACCTCAAGGGCAAGGCCATCGGCGTGACCGACATGGCCAGCCCGGATCGCAACTTCTTCTCGATTCTCCTGAAAAAACACGGCGTCGACCCGGTGCGCGACATCGAATGGCGCCTGTACCCGGCTGACCTGCTGGGCACAGCCCTTGAGCGTGGTGAAGTGCAGGCGGTCAGCGGCAGCGACCCGTTCATGTATCGCCTGATCAACGCCGGCAAGGCGCGGGAGCTGTCGACCAATCTGGTAGAGGAATACGCCAACCTCAGTTGCTGCGTGGTCGGCGTGACCGGCAAGCTGGCGCGCGATGACAAGCGCGTGGTCGCGGCGCTGACGCAGGCGATTCTCGAAGCCCACGATTACTCGGTCAAACATCCCGAAGAAGTCGCAAAAGGCTTCCAGGCCTACGCGCTCAACACCACGACCGAAGAAGTGGTCGCCATCCTGCACGATCACACCCACGGCCATCACGCCGTTGGCGCGGCATTGACTGCTGAAATCGCCACCTATGTGCGGGACCTGAAAACCGTCGAGGTGATTCGTCAAAGCACCGATCCCGCTACCTTCGCCGGGGAGATCACTGTCGATGTCTTCAGTTGAGCTGGCTGCAACCAACGAATCGGTAAACGCAGTAGCCAGCCGAATCTGGCTGCAAGGCGTGGTGGCGGCAGTGGTGTGGATCGCATCGGCTGCGTTGATCGTCTGGTGGCCGAACGCGACGCGGCTGTGGCCGATGACGCAGGGGCTGGCCAATGTCTGCCTGACCCTCGCGGCGCTGATCGTGTTCGCGGTCATCATCGGTCGCTGGTCCGAGCGCCTCGCCCGCCGGGCGCAACCCTTGGGCCCTTGGTTGATCGCCTTGCCGATTCTGCTGAGCACGTGGGAATTGCTGACCGCCAAGCTCGGTTTAATGCCTGTGCCGTTCTTTGCGCCGCCTCAGGCGTTGCTGGATGTGTACGTGGAAGACTGGCCGCGCCTGGCCGACAGCCTGTGGCATTCGGCGATTCTGCTGGGCAGCGGCGTGGCGGTGGGGGCCATTACCGGTTTCATCGCCGGGGTCGCCATCGGCTGGTCGCGCAGCATTGGCTATTGGCTGCACCCGGTGCTGCGGATTCTCGGGCCGGTGCCGTCGACGGCGTTGCTGCCGCTGTGCTTCTTTCTATTCCCCAGCAGTTGGAGCGCGAGCGTATTCCTGATCGCCCTGGCGACCTGGTTTCCGGTGACCGTGCTGACCTGGTCGGGGGTGTCGAGTGTCGACAAGGCCTACTACGACGTGGCGCGAACCCTCGGCGCGAAGCAGCGTTTTCTGATCTTCAAAGTGGCGATTCCTGCCGCGCTGCCGCACGTTTTCGTCGGCTTGTTCATGGGGTTGGGCGCATCGTTTTCGACGCTGGTGGTGGCCGAGATGATGGGCGTGAAATCCGGCATCGGCTGGTATCTACAGTGGGCCCAGGGCTGGGCGGCCTACGCCAACATGTACGCGGCGCTGTTGATCATGGCGCTGGCGTGTTCGGGGCTGATATCAGGGTTGTTTTTGATTCGTGACAGGCTGCTGGCCTGGCAACAGGGAGCAATGAAATGGTAAGCACGGCCCACGCAACTGTGGCGCAAGGCAGTCCTGGACTGGCCCTGCGCATTGAAAATCTCAGTCATGGTTTTTCTCTGGAAGGCCATCGGCTGCCGGTGCTGGAGCGCGTTTCCCTCGACGTGGCGCCGGGCGAATTCGTCGCGTTGCTGGGGCCTTCGGGTTGCGGCAAGTCGACGTTGTTACGCCTGGTGGCGGGGCTGGAAAGCGCTGATCGCGGCACGCTGCAGGCCGATGGCGCAGACATCACGGCGCCTGATCCAAGCCGTGTCGTGGTGTTTCAGGACCCGACGCTGTACCCCTGGCGCCGAGTTTGGGACAACGTTGCGCTGGGGCTCGAAGCTCAGGGCTTGCTCAAGACCACCAAAGGCAAGGTCGATCAGGCACTGGCCAAGGTCGGCTTGAGCTCGTTTGCTCGCGCCTATCCTCGGCAGCTGTCGGGTGGCATGGCGCAGCGGGTTGCGCTGGCTCGGGCGCTGGTCAACGAGCCGCGCCTGCTGGTTCTTGACGAGCCCTTGGGCAAGCTCGATTCCTTGACGCGCATTGCCATGCAGCAGGAGCTGATCGACCTCTGGCAGCGTCAGGGGTACACGGCGTTGCTGGTGACCCACGATGTGGAAGAGGCGCTGCTGCTGGCCAATCGCGTGATCGTGTTCAGCGACCGTCCGGCAACGATCAAGGCTGAACTGACCATCGAGCGGGGCTACCCGCGGCATCGCGATGACCCGTATCTGATTGATCTGCGCAAGCAGATCCTGGGTCTTTTGGGGCTGGGAGAGAGCTGGTAGAGGTGGGCGAATGCGCGCTGACCATGATCAGGGCAGCGCGCATTGCGTGGCAGGTTATTGCTGTTGCAGGGAGATGGTGGTGTTGGCCAGCTTCGGCTGATTGAACATGCTCACCAGCACCTCATCGAGGATAGACGACGCGCCCCACGGACGGGAATCGTTGAGAATCGCCACCACCACCCAGGTGTTGCCGTTGCTGTCGCGGCTGAAACCGGCGATGGCGCGCACGGTATTCAGCGTGCCAGTCTTGATGTGCGCCTCGCCACGCAGCGCGGTGCGTTTCAGGCGTTTGCGCATGGTGCCGTCCATGCCGGCCAGCGGCAGCGAGCTCATGAACTCGGCCTGATACGGGCTGTTCCACGCGGCCTGAAGCATCTGCGCCATTTCACGCGCACTGACGCGTTCGGCGCGAGACAACCCGGAGCCGTTCTCCATCACCAGATGCGGTGCGGTGATGCCCTTTTTCGCCAGCCACTGACGAATCACCCGCTGCGCAGCCTTGGCATCGTCGCCGTCGGCTTCGTTGCGGAACTCCGAACCCAGGCTCAGGAACAACTGCTGGGCCATGGTGTTGTTACTGAATTTGTTGATGTCGCGGATGATCTCCGCCAGGTCCGGCGAGTAGGCCTTGGCCAGCAGCTTGGCGCTGCCCGGCACGACGTCCAGACGATCTTTACCGAGAATGGTGCCGCCCAGTTCCTGCCAGATGGCGCGAACGGCGCCTGCGGTGTAGGTCGGGTGGTCAAGCAGTGACAGGTAGGTCTGCGAGTTACAGCCATCGCCCAACTGACCGGACACCGTGACCGTGATGCCGCCATCGGCGTCAGGCACCGGGTTGTACAGCACGTCACCCGTGCACTTGTTCGACGACAGTGCCTTGACCTGATTATTGATGTGAATGGCCGCGATTGGCGGCTCCACCGACACCAGAATCTTGCCGCCGTCGTTGCGGGTCACGAAACGCAGGGCCTTGAGGTTGACCATCAGCGAATCAGGGCGGACCAGGAACGGCTTGTTCTTGTCATTGCCGTCGTCATCGAACACTGGCAACTGAGGCTGGACGAAGTGGCTGCGATCGAGCACCAGATCACCGGTGATCTGCTGCACGCCATTGGCCCGCAGGTCGCGCATCAGCAGCCAGAGTTTTTCCATGTTCAGCTTCGGATCGCCGCCACCCTTGAGGTAGAGATTGCCGCGCAGCACGCCATTGCTCAGGGTGCCGTCGGTGTAGAACTCGGTTTTCCACTGGTGGGTCGGGCCGAGCATTTCCAGAGAGGCGTAGGTGGTGACCAGTTTCATGGTCGACGCCGGGTTGACCGAGACGTCAGCGTTGTAAACGGTGGGGGTGCCTGGACCTGTCAGCGGCAGCAAAACCAGCGACAGCGCATTGCCGTCGAGCTTGCTGGCCTTGAGCGCCTCCTGAACCTTGGGAGGCAGCGCGGTGTTGATCGGTGCGGCGGAGACGGACAATGAAATCGGCAGAAGCAGGGTGGCGAGAAACAGCGGACGCAAAGACTTGATCATTCAATAAAACCCTACTGCAAACGAGGGGGAGAAAAAGAGGGGATGAATTCCCTCATGACCTGAAAAAACAACCGGGACTCAAAAGTCTCGTCCCTTGAGATGAATGTATAGCCCATCGACAGTGCGGCATTATGCCCCAAGCTTTGGTGACTTGCGCCGGGGAACCGCCGTCAAAAGTCGCTATTTTTTTCAGATGACGCCGTATTGTCACGGGAAAACGCGATTTTCTGTCTGGAGTCGTCGGCTGAGGGCGCGCTTTTCGGGCTTTTAGGCTCCCAAACTGGTAGAGTGCCGCCCGATATTTACTTTTGAGGATTGTTTCCATGGCGACTAACCGTTCCCGCCGTCTGCGCAAAAAACTGTGTGTGGACGAATTCCAGGAGCTGGGTTTCGAATTGAACCTGGAGTTCAAGGAAGACTTGGACGACGCGGCGATTGATGCTTTCCTCGACGCTTTCCTGGAAGAGGCCATGGACGCCAACGGTCTGGATTACGTTGGTGGTGATGACTACGGCCTGGTCTGCCTGGCCGAGCGTGGCTCGGTGACCGAAGAGCAGCGCTCTATCGTTGAGGGCTGGTTGAAAGCCCGCAGCGAAGTGACCAAGGTTGAAGTCAGCCCGCTGATGGACGCCTGGTACCCGGAAAAGCCGATCAACCCGACTGCCTGAGTGCAGACCGGTTGACCCGAAAAGG
The DNA here is from genome assembly GCF_059421985.1 of Pseudomonas sp. GW821-FHT02A11. Taxonomy (NCBI): domain Bacteria; kingdom Pseudomonadati; phylum Pseudomonadota; class Gammaproteobacteria; order Pseudomonadales; family Pseudomonadaceae; genus Pseudomonas; species Pseudomonas sp. GW821-FHT02A11. The sequence goes on along the minus strand of NZ_JBWKWB010000007.1, from coordinate 125,969 downwards.
GAAGCAGATCGTGAATCTGCTTCCCTTTTTTTGTGGCTGGCTTTTGCAGCGATCGGGCCGACAGCGTTCACGGGTGCCGGTTACGCAGTAACGCGTGTTCCAGGGTGAGAAGAGCGGTCTTCAACGATTGCCCGTGCTCGGCGATGACAGCCTCAGGCGCATCCTCCTCACAGCCGTGCTCGAGCAGAGAGCACAGGTCGATGACCTCGTTGGCGCTGATGATCCGCGCAGCGCCCTTGATCTTGTGGGCAATGTCGCGAATGTCCTGCCGGCTTCCCCGTTCGATCACCTCGCCAAGCTCCCGGGCATCGTCCCGGCAACTGGTGATCAATTGTGTGATCAGGTGTTCGATCATCTGCGGCCTGTCCCCGGTAAGGGCCAGAATGCTGTCCATCTCGAAGGGCGTAGGTGCTGTCTCGGGCGCTCGTTCGGGTGTGCTGACAGTGATCTGCGACAGCCTGTCGTTGAGGGCCGTGAGGCTGATGGGTTTGAACAGGCAGTCGTCCATGCCCGCTTCCCGACAGCGCAGGATTTCTTCGGGCTGCGCATTGGCGGTGAAGCCCAATACCGTGCAGGGGGCCTGCCCGCGTTCGAGTTCGTGAGCGCGGATGGCCCGGGTGAGGTCGTAGCCGTTCATGACAGGCATGTTGCAGTCGACGATCACCAGATCGAAATGGCGGTTCAGCCAGTGTTCAAGCCCCTCGACTCCCTGCTCGGCGACATCGCAGCGATGGCCGAGAAACCCCAGTTGCTGACATAACAGCAGGCGATTGGCGGGGTGATCGTCGACCACCAGGATGTCCAGCGTTCCCTTGAGCTGATCGGTATCGTCCTGTATCGCGGGAAGGCTCGCCACCGGGTCCAGAGAGGTCAGGTCGAAGACCATATGCACGCGAGTGCCCTGGCCGGGTTCGCTGTCCAGCGTCAGCGTACCGCCCATCATTTCGCACAGGCTGCGGCAGATGACCAGGCCCAGCCCGGCACCGGTTCTGGCCAGTTGCCCGCTGTTGTCGGCCTGGGCAAAGGGCGCGAACAGCCTCGCCTGATCGGCAGGGGAGATGCCGATGCCGCTGTCCTGAATGATCACGTGCAGGCGCAGCTGTTGCTCGTTGACGGCGTCTTCGGCCTGCAGGCTGATGCGAACCTGCCCACGCTGGGTAAATTTGATCGCGTTGCTGATCAGATTGGACAGGATCTGCTTGAAGCGCAGCGGATCGATCAGCACATCCAGGTGAATCCGGCTGTCCAGATCCAGCTGCAGCATCAGGCCTTTCTGCCGGGCAAGACCGTCGAAAACACGCACCACCGACTCGACCAGCTGACGCAGGTTGGCCCGCTCGGGGCTCAGCGTGAGGCGCCCGGACTCGATTCGGGCGATGTCAAGAATGTCCCCGATCAGCTCCAGCAGATCCTTGGCCGAGCTGTAGGCGACCTCAATGGCAGGGCGATCCAGGTGGCCTTGATCCGCACGTTTGAGGGCCAGTTCGAGCATGCCGATGACGGCGTTCATGGGCGTGCGGATTTCGTGGCTCATGGTTGCCAGGAAGGTGCTCTTGGCGCGGTTGGCATCGTCGGCCTGCTGTTTGGCAGATTGCAGCTCTTCGATCAGCTGGCGCCGTTCGCTGATATCGATCCAGCCGCCGATGATGCCCTGGACTTTGCCCAGCGAATCGCGAAAAGGCAGGATCCAGTGGTAGATGGTCAGAGACTGTTCGCCGATGTGCAGTGAGCGATCGAGAATCTGGGGGGTGCCATCGGCCATGACCTGCTGGTAATCCTCGACGTATTGCCGGGCCTCCTGGGGGTCACTGAGCACACCGTCGAGAATCGACTTGCCGATCACCTCTTCGCGCTGCGCCGAAAACGCCGTGAGGTAACTGTCGTTGCACATCTGCAACAGGCCTTGACGGTCGCGCACGTAAATCGGATGCGGCGTGCCGTTGACCAGCGCGCTCATGAATTCGAATTGATCACTCAACGCCCGCTCGGCCCGTTCGCGTTGCTTGATCTGGCGACGCATCCAGGCATTCCAGGCCAGCGAGCCCAACAACAGCAAACCGGCACCGACGATGATCTGATACACCAACAACTGATAGTCCTGCCACGCACCGCGAATGGTGGGCATGTAGGTGCGCCAGCGATTGTTGATGACCGCAAGGTCCTCCGGGGCGATGCTCGACAGCGCCTTGTCGATGATGCCGCTGAGCTCGGTGGCATTGCGCGACGTGGCCATGGCGATGCGGGCAGGGTCGCGTCCCACGGTGACGCGCATTTGCAGGGAGTCCTGCAGCGCCCGGGAAGAAATGAAGTAATTGGCGCTGAACAGCGACGTGATCGCGCCTTCGACCCGGCCGTGGGCCAGCAGGTCAAGCGCCTGCACCGGATTGTCGACTTCGATGGGGTAGATGCGCGGATGGTTCTGCTGCAGGTACTCCAGGATCGGGCTGCCCAGCGTAATGGCGACGCGCTTGCCCTCCAGCTGATCCAGATTGGAAGGGCTGGAGAACTCCTTGCGCGTCACCAGCACGAAGGCGTTTTCCATGTAGGGCCGACTGAAACTGAAGCGGTTTTCACGCTCGTCGCTGGGCACCATGGCGCCGATCAGATCAGCCTGCCCCTGACTGAGCCGGCTCATCATGTCGGTCATGCTGGGGGCGTGGCTGACCTCGAAGCGCAACCCGGTGCGCAACCTGATCAGGTCCAGCAGGTCGGCTGTCACGCCGCGAAAGTTGCCGCTGGCGTCGAAGAACGTCAGGGGAGTGTAGGCATCGTTGATGACCACCCGAACTGTCGGATGTTGGGCGATCCAGCGCTCCTCACGCTGGGTCAGCTGCAGCTTCTGGTCGGTGAGCAGCATGTCTGCTCCCGCGCCCCAGCGTTTGGAAATGGCCATGCGCTCCTCGATGGGAATGCCCTTGAGGACCAGATTGACCACCTCCAGCAAGGTGGTGTTGTCAGCTTTGACGGCAAAGCTGAACCCGTTGGGTTCGTGTTTGCCGAAGTTGGCCATCTGCACATTGTTCAGATAGCCCTTGCTGATCACGTAATGGGTGGAGATCGCATCTCCCAGAAACACATCGGCCTGATTGAACGCAACCGCGTTGATCGCGCTCTGGAACGAAGGGAAGGTCTGCAGGCGCGCCTTGGGATACAGCGCGCTGATGTCGTCGGGCGGAAGGTAGTGATAGACCATGCTCAGACGCAGGCCGTTGAGGCCGTCGGTCAGGCCTCGCGTTTCTCCCGTGCGCGTGACCAGCACGGGTTGATCGACGGCATAGGGGGACGACAGTTTGAGGTTCTGGTCGAATGCTTCATAGCCGTTAGCGCTGCCCAGCAGGTCGATCTCGCCGTCGCGCAGGGCATCGATGGCCTGGTCACGGGTTTCGAAGCGCAGCACCCTGACGGGCAGGTCCAGCGCCTTGGCAACGATGCCGATGTAGTCGGCCGTGAAGCCTTCATAGTCATGACCGGTAAGGGTCATGTCGAACGGGGGGTAATCCGGTGCGGAGGTGCCCAGGATCAATTCGCGCTTGTTGCGTACCCACTGCCACTGCGCGCGATCCAGCGCCACCTCCATGTGCGTCGGATTGGAGCGGCTCAGTAAGGTATAGCGCTCGGCCGCGACGGGATCGGCCTGAAGATTCAAGCTCAGGCAGAAAAAGACGGCCGCTATCCAGTATTCCGTTAACCCCTTTGACATCCTTTTTCTCACACTAGGGAGTTGCGTTTTGCCATCTCGATAAGTTCTACCAGAGTTCTGGCTTTGAGTTTGTGCATTAAACGTGTTTTGTAAGTGCTGACGGTCTTGTTGCTGAGAAACATGCCCTTGGCAATTTCCTTGTTTGTACGACCCTGGGCAAATAACTGAAGGACCATCAATTCGCGATCATTGACCAGCTTGAAACGCTCCAGTTCGTTGGGATCGCTGCCCTGGGCTGCCGATACGCCAAGGGCCTGGCTCGGAAAGTAATTGTAGCCGGAGAGAACGGCTTTTACCGAGCTGACAAGTTCGCTGAGGTCTTCCTGCTTGCAGACATAACCTGCCGCGCCCGATTGCATGCAACGAATGGCAAACAAACTTGGCGCCTGGGCGGTGAGTACCAGGATTTTCGACGGCAGGTTCATTGCGTTGAAACGCGCCAATACCTCAAGGCCATCGAGTTTGGGAATGCTGATGTCGAGAATGATCAGGTCCGGCATGCATTCGCGGACCATTTGCATCGCGTCCACGCCGTTGTCGGTCTCGCCGACAATCTCGTAATTTTCGTTTTCCAGCAGCATGCGGATGGCGAGGCGAATGACGGGGTGATCATCGATGATAAAAACAGAGTTCATAATTCAATCCATAACAGGCAGCAAGGAAAGCGCGCACCTTATCTCAGATGCTCGAAGACGCGCATGAACAGAACGGGGCGATCACTATATATAGGAAAGGTCCTACAAAAATTAGCGTATTGCCGTACGTAAGTGCTCAATGTGTTGATAAATGTTTAGAAAAAAATCGATACTTCTGAATAGCAAAAACGCTATCAGAAAAAGCATGTTTATTTCTATTGGGAATAATCCTACGTTGATGTCAGGCCGAGGCTACACGAATAAATGTGCCCTGTTTTTGATGCAGATCATTCTGCTTTTCTTCAAGGCATGCTTGACCCTGGAAAGGTCTCGATAATGGCTCAAGTCAGTTCGACAAGTTTGGGTGAGATGTCGCCGACAGCTTAACGGTCACGTGGTGTGAATGAAATAAGCTGTAATAGTTCAAGCGTATTCAATGGCTTGATCAGGCAGCCCCGTAATGGAACGCCTCTTTCCAGTGCCTGGCATTCGATGTCGGCCAATTGCGCGTGTTCCAGACCGCTGAGCAGTACCGCGTGGCGAATGAGGTGGCGGCGGGTGGCGATTTCCACCAGTTCGATGCCGTTCATGTCCGGCAGACGCTGATCGCAGAGCAGCAGGTCGTAGGGCTCGGTGCTGCGTTCCAGAGCGGCAAGTGCCTCGTCGGCATTGAGGGCAGGGGTCACCCGGTACAGGCCGTGGTTGTTGAGAAGGATCTGCAGCGCGATGAGCTGAAATGGGTGATCCTCTACCAGCAGAATTCGAAGATTGTCTTTGGGCATCGGAGTTTCCAGGCGTAGCGGTGGGGGCTGATCGGGGCGCTGGCTTGAAAGCGGGCGCTCGACAGAGGTGGATGAGGCGATGCGGACTGGTAAGGAAAAGCGTCGCCGCTATCGGGGCTGGCGGATTATTCGGTAGAGGTCAGAAGCGGAGCGATAGGACAGCTCCGTGAGCGGTGTAGGATTTTTCCGAAGATCTTTTTCTTTTCCTGAAGTCACAAAAAGAAAAGCCCGATTTGCAGCAGTGTTCCGGGCTTTTCTTTCAGTGGCAAAACGTCAGGCAGGGCTGGATCGGCCAGTCATCTCCCGAGCCATTTCGCTGGCATAGCTGTCGGTCATGCCAGCGATGAAATCGATGACCCGCAGAAACGAGGTGTGCAGCGGCCAACGCGGGTCCGGTGCGTTGTTACCCAGCAGGTCGAGGATGCGCCGGCTCTTGAAAGACGGCGTGTGCCCCCCATATTGCTCCAATGCCGCGCCACAGAACGCGTTGAGCAGGATTTCCAGCGTGGTGTAGGCACCGATTTCGTGCAGGGTCTTGCGCTTGTCCTGGAAGATCTTCTTGCGGGCCATGTCCTTGGCATTGAGCACGCAGCGTTTGGCCGGGCCATGCATGTGCTCGACAAGGTCACCCTGCAGCGTGCCGGCCAGCAGAGCGTCCTGCTGTTCGACGAAGGCACGGGCGGCGGCGTTGGTCAGGTGCTCGATGGCCTTGCCGCGCAGGATGGCCAATTTGCGTCTGCGGGAGTCGTTCGGGCCGAGTTGGCGATAGGTTTCCGGCAGATCGTCACCCACCAGGCCCAGCAGCAGCGACTCCACTTCCGGGTAGTTGAGCAGCTCCATCTCCAGGCCGTCTTCGAGGTCGATCAGCGCGTAGCAGATGTCGTCGGCGGCCTCCATCAGGTACACCAGCGGGTGCCGCGCCCAGCGCTGGTCTTCAATCTGCGGCAAACCGAGCTTGTGGGCGATCTGTTCGAGGATCGGCAGCTCGCTCTGGTAGCAGCCAAACTTGTGTTTCTTGTAGCCCAGTGAATCCGCGTGTTGCGCGGTCCACGGGTATTTGAGGTAGGTGCCCAGTGTGGCGTACGTCAGGCGTGTGCCGCCTTCGAACTGGTGGTACTCCAGCTGGGTCAGCACGCGAAAGCCTTGCGCGTTGCCCTCGAAATTGAGGAAGTCGTTGCGTTCGACTTCGCTCATCGCATCGAGCCAGCCACGCCCGGCGGCCTGCTTGAACCAGTTGCGGATCGCGTCTTCGCCGGAGTGGCCGAACGGCGGGTTGCCGATGTCGTGGGCCAGACATGCCGACTGCACGACCATCCCCAGATCGCTCGGTTCGCACCAGTCGGGCAGGGCGTTACGCAGGGTTTCGCCGACGCGCATGCCCAGCGAGCGGCCCACGCAGCTGACTTCCAGCGAGTGGGTCAAGCGGGTGTGGATGTGATCGTTGCTGGTGACCGGGTGAACTTGAGTCTTGCGTCCCAGACGACGGAAGGCGCCCGAAAAGATGATCCGGTCGTGGTCCTTGTGAAACGGGCTGCGTCCGAGTTCTTCAGGGCTGTGCAGGGTCTTGCCGAGGCGCTCGCGGGTGAGCAGGGTTTGCCAATCCAAGGCCGGTACTCCATCGGGTGATTACCGGCCTAGCTTCCCGTTTCGCCTCTTGGGCTGCAAGCAGAAGATGGTGTTGGGCGCCATTCAAAAGCCGGCGGCGTCGACGTCAATCAGCAGAAGACGTTTGCCATTATCAAAAAACTGCCCTGCGGTCAGGCAGTACTGGTTGCTCGTGGCGTCGCGGTAGGTGTTGGACAGGGTAAGGCGTCGCTCGTGCCAGCCCTCGGCCAGCAGGTGATAGAAGTAGGGGCGCCACGACCAGTTGTGGCCCATGTAGCGGGTGTCGGCCAGCCAGGCGCCGTTGCGCCATTCAAGGTTCGGTGTGAGCTGCGTGCCATGTCGATCGCACTGATAGAACCGCAGCAGCCACGGGAATTCCTGCACCTGGGGCAAGTCGCTCAGCGGCGCCTCGCCCTCGGCCCAGCCCTGCAGGCGATGCATCAGCTGACTGAGCTGTTTGCGCAGGTTCATCAGCCGCTCGCGCTCCTCGACTTTCTGCATGACATAGCGGTCGCGCAGTTGGGCGAAGCGTTCGACGAAAGCGTCGGTAGCGAAAAAATTCTCTTCGGCCTGGGCGAAGAGAAAGCCCTGCACGTAACGCGAACCGCATTCGAGCGCGAAATGCAGTTCGGCTTCGGTTTCCACGCCTTCGGCGATGATCCAGCAGCCGGTCTTCTCGGCCATCTGCGCCAGCGCCTTGACCACGTCGCTGCTGGGCCCACCGCGGGCGGCGGCCTGGAACAGGCGCATATCGAGCTTGAGGATGTCAGGCTGTAACGCCAGCACCCGGTCGAGTTGCGAATAACCGGCGCCGAAGTCGTCGATGGCGATGCGAGCGCCGGCCTCACGGTAGCGCGCCACGACGTCGCTCAGACGCTGACTGTCGCCGCCCAGTTCGGTGATTTCGTAGACGATTCGCTGAGGGGCAATGGCGTGCTGCTGCAGCTGTTTGAGACTGGGCAATGGCTGGCCCGGTCGCAGGCGGCTGATCCAGCGCGGTGAAATGTTCAGACTCAAAAACCAGTCGCTCGGCGCCTCATGCAAGCGACTCAACGCGTCGGCACGAACCTGTCGATCCAGTCGGCGTAATTCGACGGCGGGGCGTTTCGGGTCGGCAAACACAGGACCGACGGATAGCAGGCGCCCATCCTCCTGACGCAGGCGTCCCAGGGCTTCTACGCCTGCAATACGGCCGGTGGCGGTATCGATGAACGGCTGAAAGCAAGCTAGCGGTTGCCCATCGATCACATGGACTCCTTAAAGTGATTGGCTTTGTTGTCAGGCAAAAAAACGCCGCCCCCGGCTCAAGGTGAACATTGAGTCAGGGGCGGGTCAGGTTTGTTTGCAAGAATGCAGCCAGATGGCCAGCTTCAGCGACGTCGGCCGGATGTCTGCAGGATCAGGCGGATGATTGGCAGGACACTGGCGCTGAATTTGACGAGGCGCGTGACGCTGCCGGTGCGCTTGCTGCGCGCGCCTTTGCCGGTCAGAAAGCCCAGCAGGGAGACGATACCGACTCCCCACAATGGCGCATGCTTGATGCCCAGCGAGCCGGGCAGGTCATGGGCCATGCCGCGCATGCGATGCAGGGGGCGCAGCAACTGGGCGGATTCACGACGGATTTCCTGACGGTGCATTTCCATGCGTAGACGGATCAGCGCCTTGCGCAGTTCTCGGCGGTTATGGGTTTGGGGCGAATCGGGATGGCTCATGGCATCAGTCGCTCGCGGTCATTGGCCAGTTCTTCCAGCGTGGAATGGAACGGCGATGATTCATCGAAGATCGCCGAGCGCAGGCGCATCGCGCAGAACAGTGCAGCCAGTGTATAGAAAGCGCACAGGCCGATAATGCCGGTCAGGCGGTAGCTGTCCCACACCAGAATCAGCAACAGAGCCGATAGGCCGATGAGCAGCAGCAACGCAAAGACCAGCGCGAGCCCGGCGAAGAGTAGGAGGCTGACTGTGCGGGCTTTCTGTTCCTGCAACTCGATGCCGAACAGCTCGACATGACTGTGCAGCAGTCCCAGAAACGCTGCGCCCAGGCGGCGGGGCGAGGCGGTATGGTCGGTCCCGGATGGACCCGTTTCTGAGGTCATGACCATTAACGCCGAGTGGCCAGCAGACCCAGCAGGAAGCCCGCACCAGCGGCAATGCCGACGGACTGCCAAGGGTTGTTCTGCACGTATTCTTCGGTGGCGACAACCGCCTCCTTGCTGCGCTCACGCAGGGCCGCTTCAGCGAGAGCGAGGGTTTCACGGGCGCGCAACAGGCTTTCGTTGATCTGATCGCGCAGTTCGTCCGCCTGATTGCCAGCCAAAGAGGCGGTGTGCGCGAGCAGCTTTTCCGTATCGGCGACCAGTGTCTGGAAGTCTGCCATCAAAATGTCCTGGGCTTTCTCTGCTGTCGGGCGGGCCATGGTGTTCTCCGTTGGGGTGGCAATTATGGGGTTCGAGTATGGCCTATAAACGAAGGTTCATTCCAATTGCCTCAAGTTGCGTGTCGAAGGAGGCTGGTACAGCTTTTGCTTTGCGATGGTGCGCCAGGGAGGCGACGCGCGCCAAAGCGGAGCGCGCTGATCGGCAAATGTGCCGAGACCTTGACCTAAAACCATAAAACCGAGAAAAACGCCTTAGCGTTCAGCTTTTCTGCCAGCCAGCGTGCGCCAATGCGGTTCGCGCAAGCCTTGCCTTGCGCCGATTTGGTGCTGTTTGCGAGAGGCGGAGAAGGGCTTGTCCCGCTTTGGTGCTTTTCATCACTTGCAGGCCTGCCTCTCAATGGAAAATGTGCAAAGTGCCGTGGACACCCTGGTCCATAGCTCCAATACCCTGTTTATCCTGATCGATACTGTCATGGTTCTGGCCATGCATGCCGGTTTTGCGTTTCTGGAAGTCGGCACGGTCCGCCAGAAAAACCAGGTCAACGCCTTGTCGAAAATCCTCAGCGATTTCGCCGTGTCGACCATCGCCTATTTCTTCATCGGCTACTGGATCGCCTACGGTGTGAGCTTCCTGCAGCCCGCCAGCGTGCTGGCTGCCGACCATGGTTATGGGCTGGTGAAGTTCTTCTTTCTATTGACCTTCGCGGCAGCGATCCCCGCTATTATCTCTGGTGGCATTGCCGAGCGGGCGAAATTCGCCCCGCAGCTGTGCGCGACGGTGCTGATCGTGGCCTTCGTTTATCCGTTTTTCGAAGGGATGGCCTGGAATGGCAATTTCGGCCTGCAGGCCTGGTTGCTGAAGACTTTCGGCGCAAGCTTTCATGACTTTGCAGGCTCTGTCGTGGTGCACGCCATGGGCGGTTGGCTGGCACTGGCAGCGGTGACCTTATTGGGTGCGCGCAACGGCCGTTATCGCGACGGCAAGCTGGTGGCCTATCCGCCGTCGAGCATTCCGTTTCTTGCGTTGGGCTCGTGGATTCTGATTGTCGGCTGGTTCGGCTTCAACGTCATGAGCGCGCAGACGCTGGATAGCGTGAGCGGGCTGGTGGCGGTCAACTCGTTGATGGCGATGGTGGGCGGCACGGTCGCCGCGTTGATCGTCGGCCGCAACGACCCAGGCTTCCTGCACAACGGCCCGTTGGCCGGGCTGGTGGCGGTGTGCGCCGGTTCCGATGTGATGCACCCGGTGGGCGCTCTGCTGACGGGCGTGGTGGCAGGCGCCTTGTTCGTCTGGTGTTTCACCGCAGCGCAAGTGCGCTGGAAGATCGACGATGTGCTCGGCGTGTGGCCATTGCACGGTCTGTGTGGCGTCTGGGGCGGCATTGCCTGTGGCATTTTCGGGCAGACGTTTTTTGGTGGCATCGGCGGCGTCAGTCTGATCAGTCAATTGATCGGCAGCGCTCTGGGTGTCCTGACCGCCCTGGCAGGCGGCTTCCTTGTGTATGGCGCGGTCAAGCTGTGCCTGGGCCTGCGCCTCAATCAGGAGCAGGAGTATTACGGCGCGGACCTGTCGATTCACAAGATCGGCGCGGTCAGTCACGACTGAAGCACGATGCCCATGCTTGGCTATGCTTACCCGCGAAAGGGCAGGCATGGCCGCTGGCTGGCGGCACGCCTCTCGACTTTCCTGATTTGTCACGCCTTACCCGGCGCGTCTGCAGTAGGAGTCTTCGATGGAACGTATTTATTCCCTCCAAGACTTGAGGGGCGTTGCAGTGCTGGGCGTCGTTCTTTTCCACATGACCGCCGTGGAGCACAAGTATTCGGGCGGCGACATTCTGCTGCCGTCGCTGCTGGATTTCTTTCAGCTGGGTGTCGATCTGTTCTTCATCATCAGTGACTTCGTGATGGTCATTGTCAGCCGTGGTCGTTTTCAGAAAGTCGCTGAGTCCAAGCGCTTGCTTTATCAATCGCGTTTCGCGGATTTATCCCACCTATTGGTTGTACTACTTCCTCACCCTGACGGTGCTGCTGGTGCAACCGGGCATGGTCAACCGCACTCACGGTTCGTCCAACTTGCTGATGTCGTTCTGCTGTTGCCCAATGACAAAGTGTTGCTGGTGATGGTCGCCTGGTCGCTGCTGTTCGAGCTGTGGTTTCAGGAGCGGAGACGTCGCATTTCGAATGCCGAGCTTTCTCGTTGCAGTTGGTGACATGTCCTACACCGTTTATCTGTCGCATCTGCTGGTGCTTTCGGAGCGGGCCTAAACTGGCGACTCCGAAACCCGTTATCGGAGGTTCGAGACATGCCGCCGGAATGCCAACTGTTCAGTACCGTGGGGTGTCATTTGTGCGAGGTCGCCGAGGCCGAACTGATGCCCTTGGTAGAGCATGGCCTGATGGTCGAACTGGTGGATATCGCGGAGAGTGAAGCGCTGAATGACGCCTACAGCTTGCGCATTCCGGTGTTGCGACGCACCGACACCGGCGCCGAACTGGACTGGCCGTTCGACACCGGGCAGGTGGTGATGTTCTTGCGCGACTGAGCCTTGGGGGATTGGCTCAGTCGTGTGGCTCGGTCTCGGAACTCAGTGCTGGTAGTCAGAGATACTGAGTGTCGACGACCATCGCCTTGGCGACCGCTTCTTTCTGCGCTTCGCTCATACCGTCCCAGACGTGCACCTTGGCGAAGTAACCCAGCCCGGCCACGACATACAGACTCAGGGTAAATACGATGAACACTGACATGAAGGTCCAGCGACCGACATCTTGATCGTCATCGGAGAATGACTGGGAGTAGTTTTCTTCGCTCTCGGTGGTGTTACCGGTGGAAAGGCGTTTGATCCATTGAAACAGTTGAACCAGCATGGCGTTACCTCAAGTTTTGAAAGACGAAATCTGTGATGGGCAGGGCAAGAACCGGGTCTTGCGCGCCTACATTGCATGTCCGGCAGTTACGCATGCATGCGTGTTACACACCCTGAAAACGCAAAAAGCCCGTCGAGGACGGGCTTTCTTTTTATGAGTTCAGGTCTGCAGGCGTTTTCGGGGGCGATCACGAAACGGGTTCGTGAGCGTTCGGATTCGCGCCTGCGTGCCGATTTCGAAACATTTTAGAACAAATCATTTTCTCCATCTACCGCTGTCATGTAGATGTCAGACAACTGGTACTGCACAAGCGTGCGACACAGTGTCGCGCACACGTGCAAGGCCCGAAACAGGGCCACGCGCTCGCTGAATCATCAAAGCGATCAGTGAGTCAGGTTGTTTCCACAGCAGTCGGGCGCTGAGCGATAATGCCGCACTTCTTGTGTCCGTTTTCAGTCTTGTGTACTCATGTCCGACACCACTTTCATCGCCGCCCATAGCCAGGCCAGCACACTGTATCTGCCGCCGGGCCCCTGGCTGACCGTGCTCGACTGCCTGTGCGAGCGTTTCAGCGCCATTAGTCGCGAGCAATGGCTTGACCGCATCGCCCGCGGTCGGGTGCTCGATGGCGCGGGGCGGCCCATTGCCGTGGATCTGGCCTATCGCGAAGGGCTGCGCATCCATTATTTTCGCGAAGTGCCCAACGAAACGCCCATTCCAGTGCAAGAACAGATCCTTTATGCCGACGAGCATCTGGTCGTGGCCGACAAGCCGCATTTTCTGCCCGTCACGCCATCAGGGGAGTATGTCGAGCAGACCCTGTTGCGTCGCCTGATCCGTACTCTCGATAACCCCCATCTGGTGCCGCTGCATCGTATCGATCGCCACACGGCAGGATTGGTGCTGTTCTCGGCTAACAAAGAAAGCCGCTCGGCGTATCAGGCGTTGTTTCCTACACGCAAGATCGACAAACGCTACGAAGCGATCGCCCGTGCGCTGCCTGATCTGGAGTTTCCCCGCGTTCATGAAAGTTGCCTTGTTGATGGCGAGCCGTTCTTTCGCATGCAGGAAGGAGAAGGGCCGAGCAACACCGAAACCCGAATCGAGGTGTGTGAATGCAATGGCGATTTTTGGCGTTACGGGCTGTATCCGGTCACGGGCAAGAAGCATCAGTTGCGCGTACACATGGCCGCGCTGGGGGCGGGGATCTGCAACGATCCGTTTTACCCCGAGGTGATCAAGGACGCTGTGGATGACTACGCCAGGCCATTGAAGCTGCTGGCACAGGGGCTGCATTTCATCGATCCGGTGACGGGGCAGGAGCGGTTTTTCGAGAGCCGAATCAGGCTGGAGTGGTAGTGGCCTATTTCATGTAGGGCTTGTAGAAGCCCGGCTTGTCGGCGAAAGCGATGCTGAAATCTAGAGGGGGAATTGGGGCCTGCGCCGGGGTTGGTGGGGTGAGGAATTATGATTGGCTCTCGACTTTCAAAGTAGAGCTTTGAACTTGTCGAGAGCGTTCAATAAACCAGTCAGGCCAGCATCGTCCGGATCTATTCGGTGTCTCAATGGCTCTAGCCAATTGCGGACATCAGAATAGAGACAATTCAGGAATTGCTTTAGAGGTACCACTAGAGTTTGCGTTGTGTTCCAGATGGTTATGTCTGAGCCGGTTTTCTTCAGTGACAAGCAGAAAGAAGAATCTGTGCCGATGATCTGAAAAGCCTGCTGGCTTTTATTTTGGGTAAGTTCAAAAATCGAATCGAATAAGTCGCTTAAGAAGATGAATATCATCATTGATTGGCATGGCTTCCGGCCAGCGGATGTGATGGTTACCTGGTCATGTGTTAGCGCAATATCACCCAGCTCAAATCCGGTGATCTGAGAGTCGATGAGCCGCAGGATGATTTCTATTTTCATGAGTCAATGGCCTGAGATAACGGGAAACATGGTTATGACGGAGTTGTCTTTTGTATCAACAACCACCCTGACCAAATCTTTTTGTCTATTGACGATCATTTTTTTCTCAAATGTCTGCATTGGTCTGCTTGGGTCTGGCGTCAAGCGATGGCCTTTAAGTACCACTTTGGTCGCTGCTTGCTCCAACTGCCGTCTGGTCGTCCCAGCGCTGAACAGATCTCCCGGACCGTTTGGATGGTTACCTGATACATGACGTGCATCGATGTGTACCCATCCCTTTTTTAAATCTCCGTCATTGATAGTGGGTTTCGTGCGCGAACAACTCCACCCCCACGGATCCACCCACCCAACCGGATTCGGCGCGTACTGATACAGGTTCAACTCACCCGCCAATCCAATTGGGTCTGGCGTGGTGAAGCGACCTATGTCCGGGTCGTAGAACCTGAAGGTGTTGTAGTGCAGTCCGGTTTCGCGATCAAGGTATTGGCCTTGAAACCGCAGGTTCTGTGCCTCGATAGAAGTGTCGTGTTCTTCCGACAGCGTGTTGCCCCATACCTGATAGTGCGCTGACCAGACTCGCTTGCCGTCGCTATCGGTTAGCTCTTCCGGCAGGCCGTTGGGGTGGTTGTGAAAATAGTGAACGGTCCTGAACTCGCCTCGGGTGTCTATGCGAGCGAGGGGTTCGTGGCTGGAGTCGGCGTAGATGTATAGACATTGCCGTTGATGTGTTTCCTCCTGCAACAGGCGCAGGCCGTCCCAGGTGAAGCGCGTTTCGCTGATGGGTTGGTCGTGTCGGTTGCAGGTGCGTTTGGCGATGCGCCGGCCTAGCGGGTCGTAGGTCATGCGGATGACGTCGCCGTTGGGGTTGTGCACGGCGATCAGGCGGCTTTCGGCGTCGTATTCAAAGCGTTGGGTGCCGTGCTTCAGGCTGTGTTTTTCGTGCAGCCTTCCGAAGCCGTCGTAGCGGTAGCGTTTGTCCTGATAGTGCGTCAGCTGGTTGTGCCTGACGCCACCGGATGAGATGCGCCCGGTGTCGAACAGGTTGGCGGCGGCGTCGTAGGCGAAGGTTTGAGTGTGTCGGACGAGCTCGTCCTCACTGGCGATAAGGCGGGCGGTAGCGTCGTAGTGCAGGTGGTTGCGTGACGTGCGCGCGTCTGCCTGGCTCAGGCGAGTGATCAGATTGTCGGCCGGGTCGTAATCGTATTGCTTGACCCGGACCGGCGAGGACTGATCGGCGATTCGCTGAATACGCGAGCGCAGTCGGCCGCTGCGGTCATATTGGGTGCGTGTGGTGATAGGGCCTTGAGTACGCAGCACTTCGCGATGCAGGCGGTCACGCTCGAAGTCGCTGATGACCTGCCCATCGAGGTTGAGCTGGTGCAGGTGCTCGCTGCCGTAATACAGCCGGTTGAGCCAGCGGCCATCGGGGCACTGGGTTTGAATCAGATTGCCGAGTTCGTCGTAGTGATGCTGCAGGGTTGCGTTCGCGGTCTGCTCGCTGAGCAGCTGGCCCACGGCGTCGTAGGCGAAGGCGAGGTGCTGTGACCTGCCGCCATGATCGGTGAAGGTCATGGCGATCAGTTGGTCGAGCGGGTCGTAGCGGTACTCGGTGCGACCGTCCGAGGTGATCTTTGTCGTCAGCCGCCCGAGGGCGTCGCGCTCAAGTTCATGAACGATGACAGCTTCGAGTGGCTCACCTGCAACGGCTGCAGGGCGTTGTTCAACACGAATCGGGTTGTTCAGCGCGTCATGCCGGTAGTGGCGCTGACTGCCATCCAGACTGTGCTGCACGACAAGCCGATCGGCAACGTCCCACGCGAATCGGTAGCATTCACCGTTTTCATTGGTCAGGGTCTGCAGGCGACCATAGGCGTCGTAGCTGAACCGCACCTGACGTCGTAGCGCATCGGTGCGCAGGCGCAATTGGCCGCGCCGGTCATAGTCGTAGCGCGTGGTCGCGCCAGTGGGGTCGGTAAAGGTTATGAGCTGTCCGCTGGGGTTGCGTTGGTATTGGCTGAAGCGATCATCCGGTGTACGGCTGCCCAGCAGTCGGCCATAGCGGTCGTGCAGGTAGAGCGTGCGCTCGCCGAGCGCGTCGGTAATGGTGTGCAGGAATCCGCGCGCGTCGTGGGTAAACGAGGTGCAATAGCCAGAGCAGTCGACTTGTTCGACCAGTTGCCCCAGCGCATTCCAGTGCTGCACTCGGCTTTTGCCGCTCGGGTCGGTGATTTCGATGACCTGACCGAGGTCGTTATAGACATAGCGGGTGACGCGTCCCAGCGGATCGACAGCGTGGGTGCAGTTGCCCCGGCCGTCGTAGCGATACTGCCAGCTGTGGCCTGCGGTATCGGTTTGCGTTTTGGGCAGTGACCAGTGCTCAAGCCACAGGGTCAGCTCGCATTGGCCGAGCGGATCCTCGCTGCTTTCGAGGTTGCCGGCACGATCGTAGGTGTAGCGCCATTGCCCGCCCTGAGGGGCGGTGGCGCCCAGCAGTTGGCGCTCTTCGTTCCAGTGAAACTGCCAGGTGTGACCGAGGGCGTCGCTGTATTCGGTGATCTGATGCTGTGGGTTCCAGCGTCGCGTGCTGCGTCGGCTCAGGCCGTCGCTGACAACGGTCGAGCCTTGCTCCAGATCGTACTCGAAACGGTAGCGCTCACCGTCGTCGGTGTGATGGCCAACGACGCGCCACTCGCGGCCATCGATCAGCGCCCAGTCGTAAAAGCAGCGCTGGCCGCTGGGCAACTGGTGTTCGGTCATGCGCTGGCTGCTGTCGTAGGAGAATCGCCGCAGGACGTTGCCTGCGCTGTCGCGCACCTCGATCAGATCGCCGCAAGTATCGTAGGCGTAGCTCGCCAGCAACTCGCGGGTATCGTCGGCCAGCAGACGTTCAATGTGCGAGACCCGACCCGGCCATTGCGCCGAATACACCAGGCTCAGTCGCAACACATTCAGGTTGTCGTGCAAGGCGGTCAGGCGTTCCGAGGCGTCGTATAGCAGGTGCAGGCGGTTGTCGTTGCGATCGCCGATCTGGGCCAGTCGCAGCAAGGTGGGGTCGCGCAGGCTCGCCTCAAACAGTCGGTAAAGCCCGTCCTCGCTCTCGATCAGCACCCGGCCGTCTTCATGCCGTCGCACCGCAAGCCCTTCACCGGGGCTGAACACTGCGCTGCCGGGGGCGATCAGACCCATGTCGATGCGCCGCGCCTGTTCGTCGATATAGACCAGATGCTCGCGGCCCTCCGGATCGGTTGCGATACTCACGCAGACTTCGTACGGCACACTCCAGCCAGCGCCAAACAGCCCGTGCCGGCGCGTGTCACGGCTGTTGTAGAAGCGCTGCCATTCGATGGGCATCACGCCGGGGAGGGCGAAGTCCAGATCTTCTGCACCACCCAGTACCTTGGCGCCCGTGGCAGCGTGCACGGGGTGGGGAGAGCCCGAAATCGCCCGACTCAAAGCGTCAGTGACCTGACTGACGCCGTAGGCATTCACGCTGCCAAGCAGCATGCACGGCAGGTTGCTGGTGAACCGCCGGGGCCCGCCCTTGAGCATCATCAGTGCATTGACAGCCAGCCCCACGCCGGGCGGCTTGCTGCTGCGAATCGGTCGCACCACCTGTGGACCACCGCCGATACGCACGTTGGGCGAGATCTGCCCCGAGCCCACCACTGTGGCTTCACAGGTGCTGCGATCGCCGCTGCGCACAGCGGGCTGGCCATTGATGAACACCCGGTCCGAACCCTCGGCGATGTACTGCACGGGCATGGGTGCGTGGCGCTCACAGGTGATTTGATCCAGCCCCTTTGGGACAGCGCCCGGCGCAGGACTGGCCACGGTGGGCTGCCACAGCTCGGAGAAAAAGCCTTTGGCGATATCGAGAAAAGTGTCTTGCGCTGGTTCGTCATCGGGCAGTTCGACACCTCCGGCGCCTGAAGGCGGCACGGCGCCCGCCGCTCGCGCCGCTGGCAGGCCGTTAATGAAGACGTTCGAGGAGCCCGTGTCGATATGCGCGCAAACGCTGGGGGGAAAGAGGTCGTTCGCCAGGTCTTCGCAGAACTGGCCAATGCTGGCATCGGCACCGCTGAGGTTCATGCCCACGCCCACTGCGACATTGACCGCAGCGCCCAGCAGACAGGCGCCCAGGCCACCGGTGGCAACGGTCAGGCCGGCCGCGCCGACAATCGCCGCGCCAACGGCAGCCCCCACGGCCACGCTGGCAGCGACCGCCAGTACGCCGCCGAAGGCATCGGCCAGCATCGAGTTGTGGGCCAGGGCGTCGCCTTGGCGAGCGGCCCAGAGGGCGTCAGACATTCCGTGATCCGCGCTGAGAAAGCCGTGGAATCTAAGGGCTGAAAACAGGGCTGTCTGGGCGCTGAAACACAAAAGGCGTGGACTTCAGATCTTTCAGAAAGGGACTACAAAACCGTGGTATTGCGTCTTAGGCATCCGCACGAAAGGTCTGTCATTCAAGGGGCGGAAGTTTCAGAAGATTTCGGCGTGCGGAACCCTTGTACAGCCGCCGGGGTCGGTTAATTCGTGCCTGGAGAACAAATGTGATTTGTGCCCCCCGCGCTGTTTGAGGTCGTGCGACATGGCGATACTTTCAACGATTTTGTCAATTCAGAACGGGCCCACGAATGGCCGACACGAGGCTATAACAATGATTGTGTTGCAACGCGTTGCACTGCTGATGACCGCCGCCGCACTGCTCAGTGCCTGCGGGGAAAACTCCAAGCTGCCATTTCAGGCAGGGGTAGGCCCCAAGCCGCAGTTACCTGAGCCCACCACATCGCTGATCCCGACCTTGAAAGTCTCCAAGGCCGTGGGCTGGAGTGGCAGCGATATGCCCAAAGCCCCGGACGGCTTCAAGGTGCAGGCTCTGGCGGACAACCTCGATCACCCGCGCTGGCTGTACAAACTGCCAAACGGTGACGTGCTGGTGGCCGAAAGCAACACCCCGCCCAAGCCGGAAGGTGCAACTGACGGCGGCACCGGGCTGATGGCCTGGGCCAAGCGTACGGCGTCCGGGATTGTCATGGACCGCGCGGGCGCCAAGGCCCCCAGCGCCAACCGCATTACGCTGTTGCGTGATGCCGATGGCGATGGCAAGGCCGAAGTGCACAAGGTCTTCATCAGCGGCCTGACTTCGCCGTTCGGCATGGCGCTTGTGGGTAATGATCTGTTCATTGCTAACGCCGATGCCGTGGTAAAAGTGCCGTACACCGAGGGTCAGACCGAAATCACCGCCAAGCCGGTCAAGGTCACCGACTTGCCCGCCGGCATCAACCACCACTGGACCAAGAACATCGTCGCCAGCAGTGACGGCAGCAAGCTCTACGTGACTGTCGGCTCCAACAGCAACGCGGGCGAGAACGGTCTGGAGGCCGAAGAGGGGCGTGCGGCGATCTGGGAAGTGGACGCAAAAACCGGGCAGAAACGCCTGTTCGCCAGCGGTCTGCGCAATCCTAACGGCCTGGTATGGAAACCGGGCAGCACCGAGCTCTGGACCGTGGTCAACGAGCGTGACGAGATCGGCAGCGATCTGGTGCCGGACTACCTGACCTCGGTGAAAGACGGCGCATTCTATGGCTGGCCGTGGAGCTACTACGGCAATCACGTCGACGTTCGCGTGCAGCCGCCGCGTCCGGACATGGTGGCCAAGGCCATCGCTCCGGATTACGCGCTGGGCACACACGTCGCACCGCTGGGCCTGACCTTTTCCGACGCCCGCGGCATGCCGGAAAACTTCGCCAATGGCGTTTTCGTCGGGGAGCACGGTTCGTGGAACCGCAATCCGCAGGCGGGCTACAAGGTGGTGTTCATCGGATTCAATGATGGCAAGCCTTCGGGCATGCCGATCGACTTCCTGACAGGCTTCCTTAACGCGGACGGTGAGGCGCAAGGTCGGCCAGTGGGCGTGATTCTCGATCAGCAGGGCGCGTTGCTGGTGGCCGATGACGTGGGTAACAAGGTGTGGCGCGTTAGCCGGGCACGCTAGCCCAATCGGCATGTTGGACAGGGGAGCAGGCTGTGGTGTACTGCGCACCTTGCTCTGTTCCTCATCCAGTCAGCGGACGATCCGATGAACTCTTCTAACCGTTCCCACAGCCACGTGATTGGCATGTGGCTGATGGTCGGCGTGGCGTTTGTATTTGCCAGCCACGATGCGATTTCGAAAACCCTGATTCTTGCGCTGCCGGTTATGTTCGTGGCTTGGGCACGCTATCTGATTCATACCCTGATCGTCACCAGCGTGATCGTCCGGGAAAAACGCAAGAATGCCTTTCATACGCAACGGCCCTGGCTGCATGCGCTCAGGGCCGTTTTTCTGCTGGGTGACAGCCTGACCTTTCTGTTCGGGCTGACCCAAGTACCGCTGCTGAATCAACCGCACTGGTGTTTCTGGCTCCGGCGTTCGTCACGATTCTTTCGCCGCTGTTGTTCGGCATCCGCGCGGACCGTTTGCAGTGGCTGTCGGTGATCGTCGGTTTTGTCGGCGTGCTGGTGGTGATCAATCCGGGCAGCGAGGGCTTTTCCCTGTGGATGCTGTTCCCGCTGGCCTCGGCCTTCTGCTTCGCGGTCTATCAGCTGCTGACGCAACTGGCGGGAGAGTCCGACAGCCCATCGGTGTGCAGCTTTTATGTGGGCGTGTTCAGTACCGCGCTGCTGAGCCTGGTGGTGCCGTTCTACTGGGCGGCGCCGAGCCCTTCGCAGTGGGTGTTGCTGCTGATACTCGGCGGCCTCGGCATGACTGCGCATTTGCTGATTTCCAAGTCCTACCGCTATGCCTCGTCGTCGGTGCTTGCGCCGCTGGGCTACCTGCAAATCCTCTTCGCGGCCGTGTACGGGGTGCTGTTTTTCGACAGCTACCCGGTGCTGTCCTCGGCCTTGGGCATGGCGTTGATCTGCATGAGCGGGCTGTTGGTTTATCTCAAGCGCCCATCCGTAGCGGTGGCGGACTGAACGTGCGAGCCGCGCTCAGCGCGCAAATCGCCGAGCGCCGGCCACACACAGGATCACGGCCAGCGTCACGCCGACCATACCGACGCTGACGTGCTCATGCAGCAGGGTTGCGGCCAGTGCCAGGCCGAAAAACGGCTGCAGCAATTGCAGTTGACCCACTGCCGCGATCCCGCCCTGAACCAGCCCGCGATACCAGAACACGAAGCCGATCAGCATGCTGAAGAGCGAGACGTAGCCCAGGCTGAGCCACGCCGGCAGGCTGACGTTGGCGAAGGAGGATGGTGCGCTGTACCAGGTCAGCGCAAACATGACCGGCAACGACAGCACCAGCGCCCAGCAGATCACCTGCCAGCCGCCGAGGGTGCGCGACAGCTTTGCGCCCTCGGCATACCCCAACCCGCAGACCAGCATTGCCAGCAGCATCAGCAGATCACCGGTGGGCGACGCGGTAAGCCCCTGAGACACGGCAAACCCCACCACCAGCGAGCTGCCCAGAATCGAAAACAGCCAGAACACCGGGCGCGGTCGCTCGCCCCCGCGCAGCACGGCAAAAGCCGCCGTGGCCAGCGGCAGCAAGCCGACGAAGACGATTGAGTGCGCTGAAGTCACGTATTGCAGGGCCAGCGCCGTGAGCAGCGGAAAGCCCACCACCACGCCGAGCGCAACGATGCACAACGGCAGCAGATGGTTCCGAGTTGGGCGCTGTTCCTTGAGCAGCCACAGTATGCACAGCGCCACCGCTCCGGCGATGGAAGCTCGGGCAACGGTAAGGAACACCGGCGCGAAATCCTGAACGGCGATGCGCGTCGCTGGCAGAGAACCACTGAAAATGATCACGCCGATCAGGCCGTTGATCCAGCCATTCGACGCCTTTTGCGTGCTGCGTTGGGGCAGGGGCGATGCATGTTCCATGGGGGCGATATCCATTGTGGGCCGTTGCTTCGCCGCAATCCTAGGGCGCAAAATTGGTACAATCAAAAAATTGTCATGGATACATTGAGAGCCTTTGTCATGCCCCGCGCTCGCTATAAAACTCTGGTCGATACCTTCGCCCGCGACATTGCCTCGGGTGCTTTACCGCCTGGCACGCGGCTGCCCACTCACCGACAGCTCGCGCAAGAACAGGGCCTGGCGCTGGTAACCGCATCGAGGGTCTATGCCGAGCTTGAATCCATGGGCCTGATCAGTGGCGAAACCGGGCGCGGCACCTTTGTGCGGGAAATCGCGCTGCCCCTCAGTCACGGTGTCGATCAGCAGGCCGCTGTCGCCGGTGTGCTAGACCTGAATTTCAACTACCCAAGCTTGCCCGGACAGGCGGAAATGCTGCGCGTTGGTCTGAGGCAACTGGCACTTTCCGGGGATCTGGAGGGCTTGCTGCGCTATCAGCCCCATGCCGGACGCAGTCATGAACGGGCTTGCATCGCCCGGCATCTGGAGCGTCGGGGGCTGGGGGTTGATGCCCAAGAGCTGCTGATCGTCAGCGGCGCCCAGCACGGTCTGGCAGCAACCGTCATGGGGTTGCTCAAACCGGGTGACGTGGTCGCCGTCGATGCACTGACCTATTCGGGCTTCAAGGTCATCGCCGAGGCCCATCGGCTGGAAATGGTGCCCATCGCGCTGAAGGACGACGGCCCCGATCTCGATGCGCTGGAGAAGCTTTGCCGCGCGCGCCGGATCAAGGCGGTCTATACCATGCCGACGCTGCACAACCCCATGGGCTGGGTCATGGATCTTGCCTGGCGTGAGCGGTTGGTGGCGATTGCCCGGCAGCATGGGCTGATGCTGATCGAGGACGCGGCCTACGCGTTTCTGGCCGATGAGCCACCGACGCCGCTGCGCAGTCTTGCGCCGGAGTTGACGGTGTATGTGTCGGGGTTCTCCAAGAACGTCGCCACCGGGCTGCGCGTGGGTTTTGTCGTCGCGCCGCTGCCCTGGGTAGCGGCCATCGAACGCACCATCAGAGCGACGACCTGGAACACGCCGGGGGTCATGACGGCGCTGGTCTGCGGTTGGATCGAGGATGGCACTGTGGCGCGGCTTGAAGCTGAAAAACGCCAGGACTCCAGCCAGCGTCAGGCTTTGGCGCGCAAGGTGCTGGCAGGCTTGCGTATCGTCGGTCATCCAGCCTCTTATTTCCTTTGGGTTCAGCTGCCGGAGGATGCTCGTGCCGATCAGGTGGCGATGGAATTGCTGACGATGAACATCGCCGTGTCGACGGCCGAGCCTTTCGCTCTCTCAAGCCCGGTGCCCCATGCCATTCGCCTGGCGCTAGGCTCGGTGGACATGTCCGCGTTAAGCGACGCGCTGCATAAAGTTCGCCAGGTCGTGGGTCACTATGCAGGTGAGTTAGTCTGAATAAACATAGCGGGAAGTTGTTTTATTCGAGAAACCGTAAAGGACTCTTTCCGGCCACGTACCATTCGTGAAATCGATAGTTAACATCATCCATCGAGAGTTCTTTTTTTCCAGTAAAGGAGCAGGATAGAGCCATACCGAACTGGCTTTAGAAGGACACCCGCGATGAGAATTTCAACTCTGCTGACGCTTGTCGCCGTCCTGACTGGCGGTGTTGCCGCCTCCGTTCCCGCTTACGCTGCAACCTCGGCCGCAGCCACTGTTACCGACGAGCAGTCCTGCCATTTCATGCCGGTTGCCGACAGCAGCATCAGCCTGAGAAAGTCGCAGTCAGTGGGTGTGCTCTACAGCGAAAATACCGTCAACACCCTGCACTACCTTGAGCAATATCACGCTGTAGCGCTCAAAGGCGTAAAGAACGGCACGCTGGATTCGCGAATTCGTGAAGCCTTTGTGAACAGCTCCGATCCAAAACTGGCGATTGACTGGCTCAAAGGTTCGATTGCCAAAGAGTTTGCTTCGGTCACCGTTTACGACAACCTCGATGCCTTGATGAAAGCGCGTCCTGATGTGGTGGTGATGCTCGACACTTACAGCCAGTTGGTGACCCAGCGTAACAGCACGGTCCAAGCGCGCTTTGTGGCCAAGTTCTACGACTCGAACCTGCAATACGTCGGCAAGGCCGAAGGCGTCGGTGCGCAGGAACTGACCGCGGTCTGGGTGCATGACAAGGCCGCCCCTGAAATCGCGGCACAGATCGATCGGCAACGTGAGCTGCAAATCCATGCGCTGAAGCAATTCGATATGTCGCTCAAGGCGCTGGTGACTTCGGGTGAAGTGGCGCAGGTGGCGGGTAACTAGGACTTAATGGATGCGTGGCGTCTGTGGGAGTGAGCTTGCTCATGAAGGCGGCATCAAATTTTCAAACGATAGGGTGAACCTGCCGGCCTCTTCGTGAGCAAGCTCACGCCCACAGAGGTATGTACCGCTAGAGGCTGATCGAGTTTTCCAAACACCCAACAAAAACCCGCTGCCACCCAAGAGGTGACAGCGGGTTTTTGTTTATGCTCAGTTACTGGTTGTCGGGCAGCGCGTAAGCGATCACATAGTCGCCACGGTCCGCCGACTGACGGGCGCCGCCGGCGGTGATGACGATGTATTGCTTGCCGGTCTTCGGCGAGACGAAGGTCATCGGGCCGCCTTGGCTGCCCACGGGCAAGCGGGCTTTCCAGGCTTCTTCGCCGTTGGCGCTATTAAAGGCGCGCAGGTAATAGTCCTGGGTGCCAGCGATGAAGATCAGGCCGCCCTGGGTGGAGAGGGTGCCCCCCAGCGTCGGCATGCCGATCGGCAATGGCATGTGCATCTTGATGCCCATGGGGCCGGTGTCCTGCACGGTGCCGACCGGCACTTGCCAGGCGATCTTCTGGGTCTTCATGTCAATGGCGGTCAGGGTGCCGAACGGTGGCGCCTGGCAAGGGATGCCGGCGACCGACAGGAAGCGGTTCTTGTTCACCGCATACGGGGTGCCTTTGAGCGGCACGGCGCCCATGCCGGTATTCAGCGCTTCGCCGCCGCTGGAGGCCTTGGCATCTTTCTGCTGCGGCACCATCTGGCTCCACAGGCCCAGACGCATGTCGTTGACGAAGATGAAACCGTGGACCGGATCGGTCGACAGGCTGCCCCAGTTCATGCCCCCGAGCGAACCCGGGAAGCTCAACGAAACGTCAGTGCCCGGCGCGGTGTACAGGCCGTCGTAGCGCATTTTCTTGAACGAGATACGGCACAGCAGCTGGTCGAACGGCGTGGCACCCCACATGTCCGATTCGGTCAGGGTCTGCGCGCCGATTTCCGGCATGCCCACCGATTTCGGTTGGGTCGGCGAGTACGGTTCGTTCGGGATGTTCGACGGCTTGACCGGGACTTCCTTCACCTCGGTCAGCGGCTGACCGGTGTGACGATCCAGCACGTAGATTTGACCGGCCTTGGTGCCGATCACGACCGCCGGAACCTTGCTGCCGTCCTTTTTGGTGAAGTCGATCAGGCTCGGCTGCATGGGCAAGTCGAAGTCCCACAGATCGTTATGCACGGTCTGGTAGACCCACTTCTGCTCGCCGGTAGTGGCGTTCAGCGCCAGCACGGATGCGCCGTAGGTGTGGTCGAGCTGGGTGCGTTCAACGCCGTAGATGTCGGTGGACGAGCTGCCCATCGGTAGGAACACGGTATTCATTGCCGGATCGTAAGACATCGGTGCCCAGCTGTTCGGCGTGCTGCGCACGTAGGTGCCGCCGCCTTCCGGGGCTTTCTTGTCTTGCGGATTGCCCGGGTCAAAGGCCCAGCGCATTTCACCGGTGACCACGTCGAAACCACGAATCACGCCGCCAGGCATGTCGGTCTGCACGTTGTCCGCCACACGGCCACCAACGACCACGGTGGTACCTGCCATCAGCGGCGCCGACGACAGTTGGTAGTACGAGTCCGGCACGTTACCCAGGCCGGCTTTCAGGTCGATCTGGCCGTTGTCACCAAAGCCTTTGCACAGCTCGCCGGTGTCGGCGTCGACCGCGATCAGGCGCGCGTCGATGGTGTTGGTCAGCAAACGACGCTGGCAGTTGGCGCCCGCAGGGACGGCAACCGGCGCGGCAGGGGTGTTGCCATCGGTAGGCTGGGCGACGGCGGCGGCGTCGAAGTAGGCCAGGCCACGGCAACGCTGCCACACGGCGGATTTGGCGTTGGTTTCGTGCTTCCACAGCTCTTTGCCGCTGTCGGCGTCGAGCGCGATGATGTTGTTGTGCGGGGTGCAGATAAAGACCTTGTCGCCGATCTGCAGCGGGGTCATCTGATCTTCCGCGCCGTTGCCGTCGCTGATGGCCACGTCACCGGTGTGATAGGTCCAGACCGGCACCAGCCTGGAGACGTTGCTGCGGTTGATCTGGTCCAGCGCGGCAAAGCGGCTGCCACCTTCGTCGTTACCGTAGTGCGCCCAGTCTTTCTGCGCCTTGGCCGGGTCGACCTTGGTCAGCTCCGGGCCGTTGCCGGTAGGCGAAACCGAAGCGTGAGGCTGGAACATGCCCCAGAAACCGGCGGTTATTGCGATAGCGAGCACCGCGCTCATCGCGTAGCCGCCACGACCGGCAGCCAGGCCATTGGCCTTGCGCAGCATCGGGTAGATCAGCGCCACCAGCAGGCTCAACACGCCCAGGGCGAACAGGCGCGACACCAGCGGCCAGAACACCAGGCCTGCGTCGACGATGGCCCAGATCAGGGTCAGCACCATGGTGATCGCGAACAGCCAGGCACCGGCCAGGCGTTGTTTGAACATCAGGAAGGACGAGACGATCAGGCCCAGGCCTGCGAGCAGGAAGTACCAGCTGCCGCCCAGGGTGACGAGGTAGCCGCCACCTGCCGCGAATAGTAAGCCAAACACCAGCACGCCGAGGGCGACGACCCAGATGGGCCAGCGACTGACGGATACCGTAGGTCGAGACGTTGTCATGTTGCGTGATCCTGCTGACGCCGAGCGTTGCACAGACGCTCGACAGGTTGGGGAGACGGTTTTTTAAACGATGGCCCCGAAATCCGAGGGATGCGGGCTATTGAGTGAATAATTAACCAGTTAGTTAATTTGTTAAAGATACCAAAAAAAATTTCCGTCTGCGGCAAATTGTCCTCTGTGGGACGGATAAACACCGTTGTGGAATTGGTAATAATGAGCGGATACCCGCCCGCCCTGTAGCAGTACAGTTCGCTGGCGGTGGCGTATTGGAAATCGCTGCCGCTGGCAAGCCGGAGCGCTACAGGGGCGTATTCAGGGCTGCGTTACAGATCGCCATCTTCCATTGTCAGCATGATTTTCCCGACATTCGCTGACGACGGCATGCGCCCGCCTGCATCGGCAACGCGCTCGATGCTTATGCGCAGGAGCGGGCGGGGCAGCCGGTTTGAACTATCACCGGGCACTTGCGCCCTAATGCGCGAAGGCTGCAAACGCAGCGGCAGTAGGGGTGTTTTTCATGAATGAGCAAGCCAGGCAGGACATCCGCGCGCGCTATCACGGCTACATCGATTGTTTGAATCGGCAGGACTGGGCGGCCCTCGGCCAGTTCGTCGATCAGGATGTCTTCTACAATGGCCAGCGTATCGGGCTGGCGGGGTATCGGCACATGCTGGAGAACGACTTTCGGGCGATTCCCGATCTGCGCTTTGTCATCGAACTGCTGATCGCCGACCCGCCCCATGTCGCCGCGCGGCTGGTGTTCGACTGCACGCCGGTGGGCGAGTTGTTCGGGCTACCGGTCAATGGCCAGCGCGTCCATTTCAGCGAAAACGTGATCTACCAATGGCGCGACGGTCGCGTGTGTAACGTGCACTCTGTGATCGATAAGGCCGCGCTAGAGGCTCAGCTGACCGATTCTGCGCACAATGACCGCTAGCGCCTGAATAAACAGCCGGTTACGACAGCCATTGGCAACTGTCGGTGGACTCACGCCGCAGGCTTGTGACCAGGCTGCGAGCCGTTGTAGTTACCGCTGCATTCAGGTGTCTGCATGTTCAAACCCACACTCGTCGACTGAGTCGTTACCCGTCGCAGCCGCCAGTTGATCCTGCGTCTCTTTTCCGGCGATCTGCGCGCTACTGCTACTGATCGGTCTGAGCGGCTGCCTGCTGGTTCAGAACGCCCTGAATCAGGACCGCGACGTGCAGCAACGCTCGCGCATTTTTATCTCGCGCACCCTGAGCAATGCGCAACGCGGTGGGTCGTAACATCATCAACTACGCCAAGTGGGCGAGGCCTACAAACATCTGCACATGACCGTGGACAAAGTCTGGGTGGTCGAACAGCGTAACGTCGGCTCCATGGTCGAAACCCGGGAACAACTGGAGTGCCTGTAACGCTACCCGTGCGACGAAGTGCAGGGCTTTCATTTCAGTCGCGCCGTGCCGGCCGATCAACTGGCGGCGCTGTTTGCTCAGGATTCATCGCGCTTGGCGGACTGACGCATTTCCTTGTCCCGCGCCCTGCGGGGGATGAAGCGTTATAACAGGACGAAAGGACCACCGCAGAAACAGGCTTAACGGCAACGCCGCCTGCGATTGAAATGTGCTTGAGCCGCCCCAAGGTAACCGCATACCCTGAATCGTTCTGATATCACGCAGGTTCCCATGATCGACAGCAGCACGCTGCGGCGTCCCAGGGTTCACCCTCAGCGACCCCCCTTAGAGGTTTTAATTTCATGACGAAAGAAGCATACGTTCCGCCCAAGGTCTGGAAAAACGACGCCGCGTCGGGTGGCCAATTTGCCAGTATCAACCGCCCGGTTGCAGGGCCGACCCACGAAAAAGTCCTGCCGGTGGGCAAGCAGCCGCTGCAACTCTATTCGCTGGCGACCCCCAACGGCGTGAAAGTCACCATCATGCTCGAAGAGCTGCTGGCCCTGGGCAGGACTGACGCGGAATACGACGCCTGGCTGATCCGTATCGGCGAGGGCGACCAGTTCTCCAGCGGCTTCGTCGACATCAACCCCAATTCCAAGATTCCGGCCCTGCTCGATCGCAGCGTCGAGCCTGCGGTGCGCGTGTTCGAATCCGGTTCGATCCTGCTGTACCTCGCCGAGAAATTCGGCGCCTTGCTGCCCACGGACCCGGCAGGCCGCACGGAGACCCTCAATTGGCTGTTCTGGCAAATGGGCGCGGCGCCGTATCTGGGCGGCGGTTTCGGTCACTTCTACGTGTATGCGCCAGAGAAAATCGAATACGCGATCAACCGCTTCACCATGGAAGCCAAGCGTCAACTCGACGTGCTCGATCGTCGCCTGGCCGAAAGCCCTTATCTGGCCGGTGAGCAATACACCATCGCCGACATCGCAGTGTGGTCCTGGTATGGCCAACTGGTGCGCGGCACCGTCTACAACTCCGCCGAATTCCTCGACGCCCAACGCTATACCCACGTCCAGCGCTGGGCGGAAACCATCGCCAACCGTCCTGCGGTCGTACGCGGGCTGCGGGTCAACCGCACCTGGGGCGATGAAGACAAGCAGGTGCCAGAGCGGCATTCGGCGGCGGATATCAGCTGACACGATTTTTGGGGGGCAACCCCCGCTTCTGCCAGGAGGGCGTAGGAGTCCAGCTTGCTGACGATCTGCCGCGAAGCGGCAGTAAATCCGGTAACCACGTTGTGCCTGACACAATCAGGTCGCCTGATTTCGCTGCCGCTACGCGCCAGATCGCCTGCAAGCAAGGCTCCTACGCCCTTCGGGCAGAATCAAAAACATAGAAAAAGAGATTGCCTGATCCATGATCAAAGACACCCCGTTCCCCCAGGGCATCGACACGCCCATTACCCGCAGCGCGATCTTCATGGTCGCGACCATCGCACCCGGCAGTGATGCCGTCGAGGCCGTGCGGGCCTGGTGTGGGGACATTGCCGGGATGGTGCGAGCCGTGGGCAAGCGGATTCCCGATGGCAACCTGTCGTGCATCTGCGGGTTCAGTTTCAACGCCTGGGATTCGCTGTTCGGCAGCACGCGTCCGGCGTCGCTGCATACGTTCCGCGAGTTTGGCCCGCCGGAGCGCCGCGCCGTGGCGACCCCCGGCGACATCCTGCTGCATATCCGTGCCGAGCGCATGGACCTGTGCTTCGAGCTGGCCACTCAGCTGCTGGAACCTTTGGGCGCTGCAATCTCTGTGGTCGAGGAAGTCCACGGCTTCCGTAACTTCGACATGCGCAGCATCATCGGCTTTGTCGATGGCACCGAAAACCCCGAAGGCAAGCGCGCAGCAGAGGCGACCATCGTCGGTGACGAAGATCCCGGTTTCGCGGGGGGCAGCTACGTCATCGTGCAGAAATACCTGCACGACATGAGCGCCTGGAATCAACTGACCGTCGAACAGCAGGAGCTGATCATCGGCCGCAAGAAACTGTCGGACATCGAACTCGACGACTCGGTAAAACCGAGCAACTCCCACAGCGCCCTGACGGTGATCGAAAAGGACGGCAAAGAGGTCAAGATCCTGCGCCATAACATGCCATTCGGGCGACCTGGGGCAGGGGAGTTCGGCACCTATTTCATTGGCTACGCACGTTCGCCTGAGCCGCTGGAACAGATGCTGGAAAACATGTTCGTCGGGCGACCTGCCGGCAATTACGACCGGCTGCTGGATTTCAGCAAGGCGGTCAGCGGCGCGCTGTTCTTCGTGCCGTCCACGGATTTCATGGCAGCGCTGGGAGACTGACTCCTCCTTGAGGGTATCGGCCGTCGGGGTAACTCCGTCGGCCTTGCGAGACTTTCCGCTGAAAAACCGGATAATGGCCGCCATTCGTTTTTCACGCTGCCGGTACCCTCATGGAAATCAAGGTCAACTTTCTCGACAACCTGCGACTTGAAGCCAAGTTCGACGACTTCACGGTGATTGCCGACCAGCCCATCCGCTACAAAGGCGATGGCTCGGCACCGGGGCCGTTCGACTACTTCCTGGCGTCGTCGGCCTTGTGCGCGGCCTATTTCGTCAAGCTGTACTGCCAGACCCGCAACATCCCCACCGACAACATTCGCCTGTCGCAGAACAACATCGTCGACCCGGAAAACCGCTACAACCAGATCTTCAAGATCCAGGTCGAGCTGCCCGCCGACATCTCCGAAAAAGACCGTCTGGGCATCCTGCGCTCCATTGACCGCTGCACCGTGAAGAAGGTCGTGCAGGCCGGCCCCGAGTTCGTCATCGAAGAGGTGGAAAACCTCGACGCCGACGCCCAGGCCCTGTTGATGCCTGCTCTTAATGAAGAGGGCGTCCACGGCGCCAACACCTACATTCTGGGCAAGGACCTGCCGCTGGAGCAGACGATCGCCAACATGTCCGGGATTCTCTCGAACTTAGGCATGAAGATCGAAATCGCCTCCTGGCGCAACATCGTGCCCAACGTCTGGTCGCTGCATATTCGCGACGCCCACTCGCCGATGTGCTTCACCAACGGCAAGGGTTCGACCAAGGAAAGCGCGCTGGCGTCGGCGCTGGGCGAGTTCATCGAGCGCCTGAACTGCAACTTTTTCTACAACGACCAGTTCTGGGGCGAAGACATCGCCAACGCCGAGTTCGTGCATTACCCGAGCGAGCGCTGGTTCAAACCCGGCCCGAAAGACGAGCTGCCCAGCGAAATTCTCGACGACTACTGCCTGAAGATTTACAACCGCGATGGCGAGCTGCGCGGCTCGCATCTTTTCGACACCAACTCTGGCAACACCCAACGTGGCATCGTCTCGCTGCCGTTCGTGCGTCAGTCCGATGGCCAGACGGTGTACTTCCCGTCCAACCTGATCGAGAACCTGTACCTGAGCAACGGCATGAGCGCCGGCAACACCCTCGCCGAAGCCCAAGTGCAGTGCCTGTCAGAAATTTTCGAGCGCGCCGTGAAGCGGGAAATCCTCGAAGGAGAACTCGCCCTGCCAGACGTGCCGCAAGACGTCATCGCCAAGTACCCCGGCATTCTCGCCGGGATTCAGGGCCTGGAAGCCCAGGGCTTTCCGGTGCTGGTCAAGGACGCATCGCTGGGCGGGGAATTTCCGGTCATGTGCGTGACCCTGATGAACCCGCGTACCGGCGGCGTGTTTGCCTCGTTCGGCGCCCACCCAAGCTTCGAAGTCGCCCTTGAGCGCAGCCTGACCGAACTGCTGCAAGGTCGCAGCTTCGAGGGCCTGAACGATCTGCCGCAGCCGACTTTCGAAGGTCAGGCGGTGATCGAGCCGAACAACTTCGTCGAGCACTTTATCGATTCCAGCGGCGTGGTGTCGTGGCGTTTCTTCAGTGCTGCCGCCGATTACGAGTTCGTCGAGTGGGACTTCACAAGCAATGGTGAAGACGCCAACGCCGAAGAAGCCGCGACCCTGTTCGGCATTCTCGAGGACATGGGCAAGGAAGCGTACATGGCCGTCTACGACGACCTGGGCGCCAACGCCTGCCGTATTCTGGTGCCGGGTTATTCGGAGATCTACCCGATCGAAGACCTGATCTGGGACAACACCAACAAGGCGCTGCAATTTCGCGCCGACATCCTCAACCTGCACAGCCTAAGCAAGGTGGGCCTGCGCACCCTGGCCCAGAACCTGGAAGCCAGCGAGCTGGACGACTACACCGACATCACCACGCTGATCGGCATCGAGTTCGACGACAATACCGCGTGGGGGCAGCTGACCATTCTGGAACTCAAGCTGCTCATCTACCTGGCCTTGCAGAAGTTCGAAAAGGCCAAGGATCTGGTGGAAGCCTTCCTGCAGTACAACGACAACACCGTCGAGCGCGGCCTGTTCTATCAGGCGGTCAACGTGGTGCTGGAGATGCAACTGGACGAGGATCTGAACCTGGCCGACTACGAGCTGAACTTGCGCCGCATGTTCGGCAACGAGCGTATGGACGCGGCAATTGGTTCGGTGGACGGCAGCGTGCGCTTCTACGGTTTGACGCCGACCAGCCTGAAACTTGAAGGGCTGGACCGTCATCTGCGTCTGATCGACAGCTATAAAAAGCTGCATGCGGCGCGGGCCAAGGCCGCTTCAAAACTGTAAAAACTCAGCTGCGGTCAAGTTTGCCCGGTGGGCGCCGGCTGGCTGGCGCCCACCGGAACCGCGTCGAACCAAAGCATCTGTTACCGAGCAAAAACCATGAACCGTCGCAAGAAAATCGTCCAATTGCTCAAGGCTCACGCCAAGAAAGCCAACGCCAAACTGGCGCCCAAGAGCAACAAGCCCAAATACATCAGCAAGGCCGACCGCGCGAAGCTCGAGGCTGAGGCTGGCGAAGCGTCGACCGGTTCTGTTGAGTCCTGATCAGGCGTGACTCAGGCGTTTTCGCTGACAATCGCAAGTACAAAGCGAGCGGTGCCGCTCTCGGCTTCATCGTGAACTGCCAGGTCCGCGACGAATCCGCAGCGCGTCAACACTTTCTGCGAGGCTACATTGCCGGTATAGGCGTAGGCCACCAGCTGCGCCAGCCCCAAACGCTGTCTGGCATAATCGATCAGAAAATTGAGCGCCCGTGTGGCAAGGCCTTGGCCGCAGGCCTTCTCGGCGATTCGATAACCCACCTGCGCCGTGCCCGAAGTCGTATCGATGCTCTTCAGATTGGCGCGACCAATGATGTGGCCCTCGGCGTCCTCGATTACAAAGCTGTGCCAGATCCCCTGAGCGTGGTCCACCAGATACCCCGTAACGTGCTCAGTCACGCCTTGCGTCGAATAGAACGAGGGCGCGCGGGGCTCGATATGGGATTCAAACCAGGCCCTATTCAGGGCTTCAAAGGTCAACAGGGCGTCGACATCGGTGGGTTTCAGCTGGCGAATGCGCAACGCGTCCATGCTTTCTCTGCTCGTGTGAAGAATTCAGGCAGCGAGTAAAACACGAGAAAGGCATTGCGTCTGCATGGCCATCCGGTGCTCCTGCAGACGCTAGCGGGCAAAAGGAGCAGGCTCAGCTTCTCAAGTCGGTACTTTTGTCTTCGCTGGAGACTTCCGGTTTTTCAAGAGGGCGGAATTCACCTTTGACTTCCAGTGCCTTGAAATGCTCGCCCAGCTTGTTTTCGATACCGCCAACGGCATCGAGGTCCTTGAGGTCCTCGACCACCAGCCATAATCGCGGCAGGTTCTGAAAATAGGCTTCGTCGATCTCGACATCCTGGGTCAGTTCGCGGTCTGCGCGCCACAGGCACTCACGCTCTGATCGTTCAGGGTCCTGCGGCCAGTTTTCGGAGGTGGTGAGCCAGATTTCGTAGAAATCCTTGAGCTCATCCCTGTGCATTTTTTCCAGTTTTTCCAGCGGAACGAATGTATTCACGGCGTCACCTGTATGCGTGTTGATTCCATGGCCCGACATCATGTCCAGGCCTGCCCCCGGTCTCGGCACGGTTGCAGAGGCGTACTCCTATGAGGCCAGAGCCGCTCGCGGGAGTTCCATCAATCGTGCAACAACGCCTGCATCGGCAGCCTCACGCAGACTTCCAGACCGCCCTTTCTCCGGTTTTTGAGGCTCAGGCTGCCACCATGTTCCAGCACGATGGCCCGTGCGGCGGGCAGCCCCAGGCCTACACCTCCGGTGTTCTTGTTGCGTGAGGCTTCGATGCGAAAGAAAGGCGTAAACACGCGTTCCTGATATTCCGGCGCGATGCCGGGGCCGCGGTCGGTGACGCGGATTTCCACGCCAGCGCCATGGCCCTGCAGACTGACGCCCGGTTCTGCGGCGTATTTGATGGCGTTCTCGATCAGATTGACCAATGCACGCTTGATGCCGATAGGGCGGCCGACGTAGACGAAGCGCTGCGGGCTGATCAGCGCGACATCGATCCCTGCATCCTTGAAGTCATCGACGATGGTGTGCAGCAGCTCGGCCAGATCAAACGCCGTCGCCTGTTCCAGTCGTGCGTCGTCGCGGAAGAAATCCAGCGCCGAATTGACCATCGCCTGCATGTCGTCGACGTCCCTGAAGAGCCGGGATTGCTGCTCGGTGTCTTCGATGAATTCGCCACGCAGGCGCATGCGCGTCAGGGGCGCACGCAAATCGTGGGAGATGGCTGCGAGCATTTGCGTGCGGTCGTGCAGAAAGTGCTGGATCTGCGCCTGCATGGCGTTGAAGGCAAGGATCGCCTGGCGGATTTCCTGAGGGCCGATCACCGGAATCGGCGGCGCCTTGAAGTCCACGCCAAAGCGTCGGGCACCTTGGGCGAAGCGCTCCAGCGGCGCTGCCAGATGCCGCGTTGCGATCAGCGCCACGATCAGGGTCGAGGACAGCATCAGCGCAATGATGATCAGGTTGCGCGGCAGCTCACCCAGCCCCCAGCTACGTGTGGGCACCCCGTACATCACCCACGATTGATCCGTTAGCTCGATGAGCAGGGCGTATCGGCCATCCGCTGTGTTCGACGTCCAGTCGGCGGGTTCATAGGCTTCGATTCGCGCATGCGGCTTACCCAGCAGTTGGCGCAACAGCGGGGCGCCGGAGCGAAAATCCGGATCGTCGATCGCAGGCATTCGGGCGTCTTCGTGACGCGGCAACCACTGAGTGTTGAACCCTTGATCGCTGGCGGCGCGGGCGATATCGGGACGTTGTTGTGGGGGGATCGAGTCGAGGATGCGGGTGATCGCCGCGGCCTTTTCCATCAGTCCGGTTTCCATCAGTGGCGGACGGGCCCAGACCCCGCCCAGCAGGCTGAACACGCCATTCAAGGCCAGTGAGGTGAGCATCGCGGCCAGGGTGGTCAGGGCAATCCAGCGCGCGACCGTTTCCCGGGGCCGGGTCAGGCACAGACGCAACGCGTTGAGCCGCTTCACCGGTTTACCACGCTGGGGGTGAACAGATACCCCACATTGCGAATCGTGCGAATCATCGGCGCGCCCGTGGGGTCGGATTCAAGTTTGCGCCGCAGGCGGCTGACCTGAACGTCGATGCTGCGATCGAACGCGTCGTGGCGTTCCCCTCGCGCCATGTCCAGCAATTGCTGGCGGGTGAGCACCCGGCGCGGATGCTCGGCGAAGACCAGCAGCAGTTCGAACTCCCCGGCTGACAGCGGAATCATCACGTTGTCCGGGGAGCGCAGCTCACGACGGGTGACGTCCAGTTGCCAGTCGGCGAACGTCAGAATCGGCCTGGCTCCTTCATTGGCGACGCTGCGCGCCTCGCCGGTTCGCCTGAGTACGGCACGCACTCTGGCCAGCAGTTCCCGCGCGTCGAAAGGCTTGGTCAGGTAGTCATCGGCGCCCAGTTCCAGGCCGACGACCCGGTCGCTCGGCTCGCCCAGCGCCGTGAGCATGATCACCGCGACGCTGTGTTGGGCCCGCAAGCGCTGACATAGCACCAGGCCGCTGTCGCCGGGCAGCATCACGTCGAGGATGATCAGGTCAGGCACGCGGCGTTCCACAGCCTGCCACAGCGACGTGCCGTCGGTGGCCACCTCGACACTGTAGCCGTGTTGCTGAAGGAATTTCTGCAGAAGGGCGAGGACTTCAAGGTCATCGTCGACCAGAATGAGATGGCTCACGGTTGGACACGCTGTCAGGCTGGAAACAGGTGCCTATCTAAAATCATTCAGCGCCCCGCGTCATATATTTCAATCCGGCAACAAAGCGACCGGCTCGCAAAAAAACGGCAATCTTCGGGCAAGAAAGCGCAGGCAGCATCGCCAGCAATCCTTGTCGAGATGCCCGCATGCCCATCCTCAAACCTGCTTTGCCTTGCGTTCGATTTGCCGCCGCTGGTGTTCTGGCCTTGCTGGCCAGCGGCTGTGCGACGTCATCTTTCCCCGAGCCTGCGTCTTGTGAACGCCTCGAGTACCCGGTTCATGACCCGGCGCAGTCGATCAACCGGGGAATCTTCGCCTTCAACCGCGCCGTCGACGATTACGCCGTGGCGCCAGTCGCTCGGGGCTATCTGCACCTGCCTGGCTTCTTGCAGACCGGTGTACACAACTTCGTTGCCAACTTCGGCGAGCCCAAGGTCTTCATCAACGATCTGCTGCAAGGCAACGGTCGGCGCTCGGTCAACACCCTGGGGCGGTTCGTCATCAACACCACGATTGGGGTGGTTGGCCTCATCGACGTGTCGGGCAAGCTGGGTATCGAGCGGCACAAGGCCGATTTCGGCCAGACCTTCGGCGTCTGGAACATCGCTGATGGGCCCATCGTCGAACTGCCGCTGCTCGGCACCGCCAACCTGCGGGACGCTACGGGCAAGGTGTTGAGTTTTGCCGTCGACCCGTTCGGCGACAACAGCGACACCGTCCAGACCCTGAGTACGATCAATACGGTCGGCGGCATCGTCGATGGACGGGCACGTCTGTTGCCGGTGACTGACAAATTGCGGCAGGAGCCGGATGACTACGTGGCGCTGCGCGATGCCACGGCGGCGAAGCGGGCTGACTTCGTTCAGCAGGGAAAGCTTGGAACGGCCAAGGGCGAGGCGTCGGAGTGCTTGCTGCCTAATGCCGATTGACCTGCCCCCGGTCCGGCCCGTCCCCCGGGGTGTGGATGCGGATGTGCCGGGCGCGGGTTTGGTCGGGAGTCACGCGCAGCAGGAATATGCTCAACAGGCCATTTTCAAAGGTCGCTCCCTGCACCTCGATGTGGTCGGCCAGGTGAAAGACCATGCGAAACGCGCCATGGGCGATGCCCTGATGCAGGTAGGTGGCGCCGCCGTCGGTGGCCCGTTCGCCGCCGCAGACGGTGAGTACGTCTTTCTCGACGAGCAGGTCCAGGTCGTCGGCGGACAAGCCTGCGGCGGCGATGACGATGCGGTAATGGTCGTCGCCGTAGCGCTCGACGTTATGAGGGGGGTAGCCCGTGGCTGTTTCGCTGTGCAGCGCCGACTCGAAGAAATCGTTGAAGCGATCGAATCCCACCGATTGGCGGAACAACGGAGCCAGTGAGCTGGGAGTGGCCATGTCCAAATCTCCTGACGATTCTGGTGATCAAGACGCGAGTCGCAGATCGGCTTCGCACACTAAGGAGTTAGGCTCACTGGCGGTAAAACACAAGCGGGAAACAGGAAATATTCGGCTGAATCCTTTTAGGTCGCCCTTCAATTCTGCACGTGCGGGGCCTCGAAAATATCCAGCAGATCCTGAACCGTGCTTTGCAGGTACTCACCGGCGCGGTAGGCCGGTTTCAGCGCATCGCCCCCTTCAATCACTGCCTCTGGCCGCTCGATGAAACGTCCGACCGGCTCAAAGGCATCGTCGAGCACCAGCACGAACGGAATGGAAATCCGCTCGAGATTCAGGCGCTGTTTCAGAGCATCCTCCGCGCGAGCCTTGGAGATGATTGCCAGCTCGATATTGGGCTGGGTGCGTTGCAGGTAATCCATGACGGTGACGTTGATCTGGCAATCCGGGCACCACATCTCAGCGGCGATGAGCAGATGAAAACGTCTGTTAACGGCGCCGAGCCGCTGCCGGGTCACCGGGGTCAGGGCATCTGGCGTGGCGAGTTTGTGCTGGATCACGCGCACCGCGCTGATTTCCCCGGGCAGGCCGTGTTCGACGAAGGCGTCGAAAGTCTGGCCGATGGCGAAGAGGTCCTGATACGACGTCATGGTGGGGCTCACTTTTCAAATCCGATGGCGCATCCCAGCAGAAATGCGCGGGGGCTGCAATGGCGGTCAGGTGGGAGGCTGTTCCCTGAACTGCCGAACATGATCCACCAGCGCCCGCAGCTTGGGCGCCAGGTTGTGTCGATTGGGGTAATAAAGAAAGAACCCCGCAAATGGCGTGAGGTATTCATCCAGCACGCTGACCAGTTCGCCGCGCTGCACATACGGGCGGAAGGTGTCTTCGATGCCGAAGGTGATGCCACTACCGGCCAAGGCCGTGCGTACCATCAGCAGCATGTCGTTGGTGGTGATCTGCGGCGCGACAGCCACGTCGAACGCGCGGCCTTGCTCGCTGAATTCCCAGCGCCACGGCGCGACGTCCGGTGCCGGGCGCCAGCCGATGCAGCGATGGCCGGCCAGGTCGCGGGGGTGCAAAGGCCGACCGTGGCGTTCAAGGTAGGCGGGCGTGGCGACAGCGACTTCGCGCTGCTCGCCGGTGATGGGGATGGCGATCATGTCCTGCTCGATCACTTCGCCCAGCCTCACGCCGGCATCGAAACCACGCTCGACGATATCGAATGTTTCATCGGTGACGGTCACGTCCAGCGTCACCTCCGGATAGGCCTCCACGAAACTGGCGATCAGCGGCCCGTCGAGAAATCGCTCGGCAATCGAGGTCACGGCCACCTTCAGCAATCCCCGAGGCGGACCCTTGAGGGCAGCGTTATCCAGTGCGTGGCCGAGTGTCGAGAGCGCCCCGATCGTCTGTCGATACAGCTGTTCGCCGGCCTCGGTCAGGCGCACATTGCGGGTAGAGCGCTGCACCAGCGAGACACCGAGGTTGTCCTCCAGGCGGCGAATGCTCTGGCTCACCGCCGAGCGACTGACATCCAGGCGGTCGGCGGCAGCGCGGAAGTTATGCAGTTGCGCAACGGCGGCGAAGACCTTCAGCAAGTTGAGATCAATATCCATTGGTAAGCTCGGTTAACCAATACAGTCAGTCTGGAGGGAGTTATCGCGACAATGCCTTGGGGTTAACGTGTCCGTCAAATTCACTGACACGAGGTTGCAGACATGGGCATCGACAAAATCATTCTGATCACGGGCGCATCCAGCGGCATCGGCGAAGGCATCGCCAGAGAGCTGGGCGCGGCCGGCGCGACCCTGCTGCTGGGAGCGCGCCGCACCGATCGTTTGCAGACGCTGGTCGAAGAGATCAACGCCGCGGGGGGCAACGCCGAATTCCGGCGTCTCGACGTCACCGACAAGGTCGATGTGCAAGCCTTCGCTGAACACGCGCGGCAGCGCTGGGGCAGGGTCGACGTGATCATCAACAACGCCGGGATCATGCCGCTGTCGCCGCTGGCCTCAATGAAAACCGAGGAGTGGGACCGCATGGTCGACGTCAACATCAAGGGCGTACTGCATGGCATCGCCGCGGTATTGCCGGAATTCACTCAACGCGGTTCGGGCCACGTCATCAACATCGCTTCCATCGGTGCGCTGGCGGTGTCGCCCACGGCAGCGGTGTATTGCGCGACCAAGTTCGCCGTGCGGGCGATCTCCGACGGCTTGCGCCAGGAACGCCCGGACATTCGCGTCACCTGCATTCATCCGGGTGTGGTGGAAAGCGAACTGGCCTCGACCATCACCGACGACAGCGCAAAATCGGCCATGGCCGCGTACCGGGCGATCGCGCTGAAACCGGACGCCATTGGCCGGGCCGTGCGCTACGCCATCGAGCAGCCGGAAGATGTCGACGTCAACGAAATCGTCGTGCGCCCGACCCGGGCGTTTCACTGAGGCGGTGTGTGCCCGGCGTTTGCTGCATCGTCCCGCGCCGAGGCCAGCAGCCACTGGCGCAAGACCTCGGCGCAGGGCGACAGCGGGCGGTGTTTTACCGACACCAGAAACTCGCCGAAACCGGTGATGCATTGAAAATCGGTGACCCGTTGCAACTCACCCCTGGCTACCGCGTCGTCGCCCATGAAGGTCCAGGCCAGACCAATGCCCATGCCTTGCTGCACGGCGCGGAAGGCCAGGGTCAGCTGGTTGAACACCGGCGCGTTGTCGGGCGGCGAGTAGTCGTGGCCCAGGTGCCGGAACCACTGCTGCCAGTCCAGGCAGTGCCAGGCCGAGGTGTCGATCTGCACTAGATTCGCCTTGGCCAGGTCCTCCAAAGTCTTGATATCAGAGGCGTCGAACGCAGGGTGAGCCGCGGGATAGACGATTTCCGGTAGCAGGAAATCGCTGTTCAGCGTGGGCCATTCGCCTGAACCGTAGAGCACGCCCACGTCGAAGTCGTTGAGGCTGGCGTCGTCGATTTCATTGATCGCGTGGACGTGAACGGCGATCTCGGGGTAGGCCTTGTTGAACTCGATGAGCTTGGGAAACAGCCAGAACTGAGCCAGCGCATGGGTGGCCAGCACCGACACGGCGTTGGACTGGTGAACGTTGCGAATCCGCGTGACGCTCTGGTACAGGGTGGTGAGCATGACGTTGACCGTTATCAGCAACTCCTCGCCAGCGCGGGTCAGCGCAACACCTCGAGGCTTGCGCTCGAACAGCGGCACACCGACGCATTCTTCCAACTGGCGCATCTGCTTGCTCACCGCGCTCTGGGTCAGGAACAGCTCGGAGGCGGCGGCCGTGAAACTGCTGTGGCGTCCCACGGCTTCGAAGGTGATCAGTGTTTCCAGCGGCGGCAGGGTACGCAGATAACGGTTGATGATGGCTCTCCTGAAGCAGAAAACATCCCGGCATTCCCGGCGGGAATGGGTCGCTGACTTTTTATCGCATGTGGAGCGTATTGGCCATCGCTAGAATCTCGCCAAACCAATCGGCGAGTGGACGTCATGAACAGTGGGATAGCGTACGCGCTGTTGGCAGGGGCCATCTGGGCCGGTGTGATCATGGCGCCTTCGCTGTTGCCGGAATTCAACGCGGTGCTGATCAGCAGCGCGCGCTTCGCCCTTTATGGCTTGGTGTCCCTGCTGATCGCCTTGCCGTTCGCGTCTCGCCTGTTCTCCCGGCTGACCCGCAGCGACCTTGGCATGCTGCTGCGATTGTCCCTCACCGGCAACGTTTTGAACTACGCCTTGCTGGGCGCTTCGATCCAGCTGTGCGGCGTCACGGCTGCTGCGCTGATCAACGGCATGATGCCGATTGCGATCACGTTTCAGGGGCGCCACGACAGCGACTCGCTGCCCCTTTCGAAACTCAAGCTGCCGCTGGCCATGGTATTCCTGGGAATCGTATCGATCTGCTTGCAGCATGCGGTGCAACCTGCGACAGAGGTGTCGCCGTCTTCGCAGTTGCTGGGCCTGGCTTGCGGGCTGTCCGGGGTGGTGAGCTGGTCCTGGTACGCCACCCGCAACAGCCGCTACCTGAAAAAGAGCACCTTCAACAGCAGTGAGTGGTCGACATTGCTGGGCATCGTCACGGGTGCGGTGGCCATTGTCTTCGGCCTGTTGGCGCTGATGCTGTTTCCTAACCTGATACCGACGAACATCGACAGCGCCCGCTGGGAAACCTTTCTCTGGGTCAGCCTGTTCCTGGCTTTTTGCGGGTCGTGGCTGGCCAACGGCCTGTGGAACGCCTGCTCGCGGCGCATGGCGGCGTCCCTGAGCGGGCAGATGATTGTCTTCGAAACCGTGTTCGCCTGCGTCTACGGTTTTATCTATGCCCGGCATTTCCCGGGGGTGGTGGAGGTGATGTCGATCCTGTTGCTGGTAGGCGGCGTGACCTGGTCGGCACGCCGCCATCAGGTGCCGGTGGTGAAGCTCGATCAGCCGAGCTGCTGATCGTCGCTGTCGCTGTCCGGCGTATCGTCAGCCTGAGTCGTGGCGTAGCGTCCGGGCGGCATGCCGACGTGGCGGGTGAAAGCGACGCCAAATGAGCTCACCGAGCTGTAGCCCACGCGCTCGGCGATTTCGCTGATCGCCAGCACCTGCTGACGCAGCAGTTGCTTGGCCAGGGCCATGCGCCAGGTCAGCAGGTATTCCATCGGCGGCATGCCCACGGCGCGGCCGAACCCTTCAAAAAACGTCGACCGCGACATGCCCGCCGCGCTTGCCAGTTGCGCGACGCTCCAGGGCGCAGCGGGTCGCTCATGCAGGCGCCGCAAGGCCAGCGACAGCTTGGGGTCGGACAAACCTCTCAGTAACCCAGGGGACGGGGCACTGGTGCCGGTTGAGCGCAACGCTTCGATCAGCAGCACTTCCAGCAGGCGCGCCATGACGATGTCCCGCGCGGGCCGCTGGGTGCGGGACTCATCGCCCACCAGTTGCACCAGCGTTGCCAGGCGTTGCTCGCCCGCCACATGCACCCAGCGCGGCAGCAATGGCACCAGCAGCGACGCATCCGGCGAGCCGAACACGCAATTGCCCACCAGCAGGCGCGCATCCACCGGGGCGTGCGGATCACCCACCCGCGCGCCGCCGGGCATCGAGACAATGGGCGTCGTCAGCGCTTCGCCTTCAAGAGGTGGCTGTCGATCCAGGCTGGAGGTGGCAAAGGCTCGCGCCGCAGGAATCAACACGAAGTCGCCCTGATTCAGGGTGACCGCGTCGCGACCGCCGGGGCTGTCAATGGCCAGCCGACAGGCGCCTTCGAGCACCACGAAATAGAACGGGCGACCGGTTTCAGCACGCCGTACCGCCCAGGGGGCCGACGCCGCGACAAGTTTGGAAAAGGGCGCCGTGGGTTGCAGCAGCGCGACGACTTCAGCCAGAGGATCGACCATGCCGGACTGTCTCGACAAAGAACAGGACGTTGGAGTGTAGGTCGTCTGACGGCTTCGATCTATGGTGGAGCGGTCATTCATTTGCTGGAGTTTTCAGATGGCTATCGCTTCCACTGTTTTGATCACCGGCTGCTCATCGGGCTTCGGCCTTGAGACCGCGCGTTTGTTCCTCGACCAGGGCTGGAATGTCATCGCCGCCATGCGCACGCCGCAAGAAGGCCTGCTGCCACCGTCGCAGCGCCTGCAGTTGCTGGCCCTTGATGTGACCAACGCTGAGAGCATCGCCCGTTGCCTCAATGAGGCCGGGCCAATCGACGCGCTGGTCAACAACGCCGGCATCGGTTTGCTCGCGCCGCTGGAAGGCCTGGCCCTGGCCGATGCGCGGCAAGTTTTCGAGACCAATACTCTGGGCACCATCGCCATGACCCAGGCCGTGCTGCCGCAGTTCCGGCAGCGCGGGGCGGGCGTGGTGGTCAACGTGACCTCCACCGTCACTCTCAAATCCTTGCCGTTGCTGTCGGTCTACACGGGCAGTAAAGCGGCGGTGAATGCGTTCACCGAGTCGTTGGCGCTGGAGCTTGAGCCGTTCGGTGTGCGGGTGAGATTGGTGTTGCCGGGCAGGGCGCCGACCACCCGCTTTGGCGATAACGCGCGGTGCTTCATGGCGGCGAGCATTCCTGAGGCGTATGTGGCCTTTCGCGAGAGGGTGTTCGAGTCGGTTCGCGACATGAATTCGCCGGTCACCCACTGCGAAGACGTGGCCCAGGCAGTATGGTGTGCGGTGACCGACCCGACGGCCCCTATGCGCATTCCGGCGGGTGCCGATGCGGTGGTGGTGAGTGAAGGGCGCGATCAGCCATGACGCAGTCCGGTTTGGCGGCGAGGTGATGCTAACGACGCTTTCGCCAGCAATCCGGGCTGCGACAAGCAGCGATTTCAGGCCGGGGTGGCGTCGCTGCCTTGCACCAGCAGCATGCGGTAATCCGCGCCTTTCAGACGATGCTGGCGTGCTTGTTGATTCGCCGGGTTTTCATACCAGGCGCGGGCCTCCGCCGACAGGCCGTCCCTGTCAGGCGTTCTCGTTGCCCGGTCGGGTGAAGGAATAGCGGTCGATGTCCTGACGCAGCTTCCAGCCCTGTTTCTGCCAGAAGCGGGCGGAGGGGATGTTGGTTTTGAGCACGTCCAGATGGCATTTGCCGATACCCAGCGCTTGCAGGCTCGACAGACAACGCTGCACCAGCTCTTTGGCAATGCCCTGACCCCTGAAATCAGGCAGCACCAGTAAATGCTGCAGGTAGCCGCGGCGACCGTCATGGCCGCACATCACACAACCGCACAGCCCGGAATCGCTTTCGGCGACGAAGCTCATGCCGGGGTTTCGCGCCAGGTAACGCGCGGTGGATGCGCGGGAGTCGGCGTCGCGGATCGAGATGCCGGGGGTGTTGCTCATCAGTGCGAGGACGGCGTCGTAGTCGTCCAGGGTCATGACGCGGATATCGATCATGGCAGGGCCTGTCGGGATGCGGATCGGGCAGGTTAGCAGAGCGTTTTTGGCAGCGGTATGACAGCCGAATGTCGGGCGCTGACAGAGCCGCTCTATCAGCCCTTAATGCTCCGGCTATTAGACCTCTCGGCGAACGGGGCTACC
The DNA here is from genome assembly GCF_059421985.1 of Pseudomonas sp. GW821-FHT02A11. Lineage (NCBI taxonomy): Bacteria > Pseudomonadati > Pseudomonadota > Gammaproteobacteria > Pseudomonadales > Pseudomonadaceae > Pseudomonas > Pseudomonas sp. GW821-FHT02A11. Next base: position 81,320 of record NZ_JBWKWB010000007.1, on the reverse strand, counting down.
CTAGATCTAGCGTCGGCGAATGCCGTCCGGTTCAAACCTGATAAGGCGATAACAATAAGCACCCTGTGCTACTGAGTTCACTCATCCCGACCGCGACACCCGCGAGGGCCAGCGGGGAGAATGATCCCGATCAAAGGTAGAGGAAAACATGGCAACCGAATCGAAATGCCCGTTCAACCATGCTGCTGGCGGCGGCACCACCAACCGCGACTGGTGGCCCAATCAGCTGAATCTGAAAATCCTCCATCAACATTCCTCGCTGTCCGATCCCATGGGCGAAGGCTTTGACTACGCCAAGGCGTTCAAGAGCCTGGACTTTGACGCGGTCAAGAAAGACCTGCTGGCCGTCATGACCCGATCCCAGGACTGGTGGCCGGCCGACTTCGGTCACTATGGCCCATTGTTCGTGCGCATGGCCTGGCACAGCGCCGGGACGTACCGCACCGCCGACGGACGCGGCGGTGCGGGGGCAGGGCAGCAGCGGTTTGCGCCGCTCAACAGCTGGCCCGATAACGTCAGCCTCGACAAAGCCCGGCGCCTGATCTGGCCGGTCAAACAGAAATACGGCCGCAAGATTTCCTGGGCCGACCTGATCGTCCTCACCGGCAACGTCGCGCTGGAATCCATGGGCTTCAAGACCTTTGGTTTCTCGGGCGGCCGCCCCGACGTCTGGGAGCCGGATGAAGACGTTTATTGGGGATCTGAAACCACCTGGCTCGGTGGCGAAGAGCGCTACGGCGCGCACAAGGCCATGGAACAGCCCGGTCAAGGCGATCTGGTGGCTGAGCCTGCCAAGCACGGCGAAGAAAAAAGCCGTACCGCTGGTGATCGCACGCTGGAAAAACCGCTGGCCGCCGTGCAGATGGGCCTGATCTACGTCAACCCCGAAGGGCCCGATGGACATCCTGATCCCAAAGCGTCGGCCATCGACATTCGCGAAACCTTCGGCCGTATGGCCATGAACGATGAGGAAACCGTCGCCCTGATCGCGGGCGGCCATGCCTTCGGCAAGACTCACGGCGCAGGTCCGGCAGACAACGTCGGCCCGGAGCCTGAAGCGGCCGGGCTTGAAGAACAGGGTCTGGGCTGGCGCAACACGTTCGGCACTGGCAAAGGCGGCGACACCATCACCAGTGGCCTGGAAGTGACCTGGACCTCGACCCCGACCCAATGGAGCAACGAGTACCTGGAAAACCTGTTCAATTTTGAGTGGGAGCTGACCAAAAGCCCGGCCGGGGCCAACCAGTGGAAACCAAAGAATGGTGCAGGGGCGAACGCCATTCCTCACGCCCATGACCCCAGCAAGCGTCAGGAACCGCGCATGCTCACCTCGGACCTGGCCCTGCGTTTCGACCCCGAGTACGAGAAGATCGCTCGCCGCTTCAAGGACAACCCCGAGCAACTCGACGATGCCTTCGCCCGCGCGTGGTTCAAGCTGACCCATCGCGACATGGGCCCGTTGGCCCGCTACCTGGGCCCGGAAACCCCCGGCGAGGAACTGCTTTGGCAGGACCCACTGCCCGATGCCCAGGGCCCGGCGCTGGATGACAGCGATGTCTCGGCATTGAAGAGCAAGATCCTCGATTCGGGATTGAGCGTCTCGCAACTGGTCTCGACCGCCTGGGCCGCCGCCTCGACCTTTCGCGGCTCCGACAAACGCGGCGGCGCCAATGGCGGGCGCCTGCGTCTGGCACCGCAGAAGGACTGGGCAGCCAATCAGCCCCAGGAACTGGCCAGGGTCCTGCAGGTGCTCGAACGCATCCAGGGTGAGTTCAATGGCGGTCAGGGCAAGAACGTCTCGCTGGCAGACCTGATCGTCATCGCCGGTAACGCGGGTGTCGAGAAGGCCGCCAGGGACGCCGGTCAAACCGTCACCGTGCCGTTTGCGCCAGGCCGGGTGGATGCCTCACAGGAGCAAACCGACGTTGAGTCGTTTGGTTTTCTGGAGCCCATCGCCGATGGCTTCCGCAACTACCTCAAAGGCCAGTACAAGGTCTCGGCCGAGAAACTGCTGGTGGACAAGGCGCAGCTGCTCACCCTGACCGCGCCGGAAATGACCGTGCTGCTGGGCGGCCTGCGGGTGTTGGGCAATAACGTCGGGCAGAGTAAGCACGGTGTGTTCACCTCGCGGCCAGGGGTGTTGACCAACGACTTCTTCAAGACCCTGCTGGACATGAGCGTCGAGTGGAAGCCCACCTCAGGCAGCAGTGACACCTTCGAGGCCCGCGACCGCAAGACCGGCGACGTCAAGTGGACGGGTACGCGGGTGGATCTGGTGTTCGGCTCGCACGCGCAGCTGCGGGCCATTGCCGAGGTGTATGGCAGCGATGATGCCCACGAGAAATTCGTCAAAGACTTCGTCGCGGCGTGGACCAAGGTGATGAATCTGGATCGCTTCGATCTGGCCTGATCGGTGTTTTAGCGTCCTGCAACACACGACGCCTCCTTAGGGAGGCGTTGTTATATCTGTCGAATTCCCCACGGGAATAGGCCCATGAAAAAGCTGAATTTCCTTTGTGCCGGGCATTCTCGTAGCGTGGTGTTTCCCCAAGACGAATAGGTAGATCGCCCCTGTGAACGCTGCCCGCCTACGCCTGTACGTCGACGCTCAATTCACCAGCCCTTACGCCATGTCAGTCTTCGTCGCGTTGCGCGAGAAAGGCATCGACTTCGAGCTGATCGCCGTGGACCTGGATGCCCGGGAAAACCACGCGCCTGACTACGCCAACCTGTCCCTGACCCAGCGAGTGCCGACGCTTGCGGACGGGGATTTTGCCCTGTCGGAATCTTCGGCGATTACCGAGTACCTGGAAGAGCGTTTCCCTCCCACCCCGATCTACCCTCGGGACCTCAAGCAGCGAGCCCGCGCGCGACAAGTGCAAGCGTGGCTACGCAGCGATCTGATGCCGGTGCGGCAGGAGCGCTCGACGCTGGTGGTGTTCTACGGGCAGAAGGGCGGGCCGCTGACGCCGGTGGGCACGGCTGCCGTGGCCAAGCTGGTTAGCGCGGCTCAGGCGTTGCTGGCCGATGGTCGCGAGTACCTGTTGGGTCAGTGGTCGATTGCCGACGTAGATTTGGCGCTGATGCTCAACCGGCTGATCCTCAATGGCGACGAAATCCCCGCAGCGCTGGTGCAATACGCGCAGCGTCAGTGGCAGCGGCCCAGCGTGCAGGCGTGGGTGAGCCTGCAACGGCCACCGCTATGAAGGCAATGGAATCCATCTGATCCGTATTTTTCTTCAATATCTGGCGCTGTATTGAAACAGTCGTCGCGCTCACAATACGTGCCATCCCCAGCCTCCCAACGAGGCTGGCCTGAGCCTTCAAACGAAGTGTGTTCGTCTGTATCGCGAACATTGAGAGGTGATTTCATGGGCAAGATGACGCTGTTTCTGCTGGGCTTCCTGGCGCTGACCATTTCCATCGGCCTGCTGGCGACCATTCCGCCGGGCTGATGCCCTTCAAGCACGCAATCAAGCGAAAGCGTTGCTCAGTCATCGAACCCATAAAGCTGCGCCGGGTTGTCCACCAGAATCGCCTGACGTGCCGCGTCGCTGTCGGTCCAGTCCCGTAACAGGTCCAGCAGGCCCGCATCATCAGGTTTGTGCGCCTCGGTGACGTGGGGCCAGTCGCTGCCCCACACCATGCGTTGCGGGGCGAAGGTGGCGAAGTCCCTGGCCAGTTCTCTGACGTCGGCATAACGAGGGCCGCCCAGCGCGGTGTTCAGGTACGGGCCGCTGAGCTTGACCCAGGCTTTGTCGGCATCGACCAGCCCGGCGATGAAACGAAACGCCGGGTGGCTGGCGTTGGCCCCCGCAGGCAAGCGGCCCATGTGATCGAACACCACCTGCACCGGCAGCCTGGCCAGCAGCGCCTGCTGTTCGAGGATCTGCTCGGCGCCCATGTGAATCTGCACGTGCCAGCCGAATTCGGCGATGCGCTCGGCGAGTGGCTTGATCATGTCGACGCTGATCACCTGATTACCCGCGTTCCACAGGCTAAAGCGCAAGCCCCGAATGCCGCCTTCGTGCAGGCGGATCAGCTCCCGCTCAGTCACGCCGGTATCCACCACGGCAATGCCCCGCGCCTGGCCATTCATCTGCGCGATGGCGTCCAGGGTGCAGCGGTTGTCGGTGGCGTAATACTTGGGCTGCACGATCACCGCACGACGCAGGCCAAGAGGCGCGCGCACCTTGCGGTAATCGGCCATGGACTGCCCATGGGCGATGGGCGTTGCAGGATCGGCCGGCGCGAAACGCGGGTCGATGATGTGGATGTGCGCGTCGCAGCTGTTGGTTGGTGTTTTCAGATCAGCAGTTTTCATGGGTTCCTGGCTCTTTAGGCTCGCTTTCAGGGCATACGTCCATTTCTGTGGGAGCGAATTCATTCGCGATGCGGCGTGACAGGCGACGAACTCCGATTGACTGCACCGACGTCTCGCGAATGAATTCGCTCCCACTGGGGAAGGTGAGCATCCGCAGGGCTTACACCAACAGCAACAATGCTGCACCGTAGGCCACCGCCGCCACCAGAAAGGTCACGAAGGTAAAGCCCAGCACCCGCTGCACGCCCACCCCGGCCATGGCCACGACGGGCGCTGCCCAGAACGGCTGCATCATGTTCGACACCTGCTCGCCCATTGCCACGGCCATGGTGGTGGCCGGCAGCGAAGCGTGCAACTGCACCGCCGCCGGGATCGCGAACGGCCCTTGCACCGCCCAGTGACCGCCGCCGCTGGGAATCAGGAAGGTCACCAACAGCGAGCACACATAACTCCAGAACGGCAGGGTGTGGGTGGTGGAAACCGCCACGAACACCTTGGCGATCACCCCCGGCAAGCCGGTGGCTTCCATAATGCCCATGATTCCGCCGTACAGCGGGTACTGCAGCATCATCGAGCCGCTCTGCTTCGCTGCCGCCTTGACCGCGTTGGCGTAGGCCAGCGGGCAGCCGTGCAGGAGGATGCCCAGGGTGAACATGATCACGATCACGCCATTGACCCCGGACAATTGCAGCTGACCGGTGAACGAATAAGCGACCACGGCAATGCCCAGCACGCCCATGATCACGCTGCCCAGCGGCGAGTATTCAAGAAACTGGGCGAAGCTGCGTTTGCCTTGCGGGCGTTTGGCAGGCTCGGAGTCCGGGTGCTGGCTGATGTCCAGGCACACGGCGTCTTCATCGCGCGGGCGCAGGGCGGCGAGTACGAACGGCATGACCACCAGCAAGGCAATCGTGGGCACCATGTTGTAGGGCACGAACACCATGTCGCCCAGGCTGAGCACCTGGCCGGTGAGCTTCTGCACCACGTTCATCGGATTACCGGGTGTGGTCTGCGCCAACACGATGGAGCTGGACAGCCCACCGGCCCACACCACCCAGCCGGAGAAGCCGGCGGCGACGATCCAGGCGAAGTCGACGCGCATACGCTTGGCGATCTCCCGGGCGAGCAGGGCGCTGAGCACCAGGCCAAAACCCCAGTTGAAGAACGAGGTGATCGCCACGCAGAGGAAGATCATCGCCCCCGCTTGCGCCGGGGTACGCGCCAGGGACACCAGCCGGGTGAAGAAGCGCTGCACGATCGGCGCATGGGCCAGCGCGTGGCCGAGAACCAGCACCAGGGTGATTTGCAGGGCGAAGGTGAAGATGTTGCAGAAGCCCTTGTACCAGCCACCTAGGAGCGCATCGAAGGAGGCATTCGGCGCCACCAGCCAGGAGGCCGCCGCGACGATCGCGGTAATGAAAATCGCCAGCACGAAAGGATCGGGAATGGTCCGTTCGAACAGGCGGATGGTGCTGTCGGTGAAACGGGTGCGCAGGGTGCGCGGCGCGCTGATGGCGGTGTTCATGGGCAGGGCCCTCCGTGCAGACGGAGTGCGGGCGTGGTGCTGGTCATGGGGTGATCCCTTTTATTGTGTTTGTGGGAAGTCGTCTGGATCAGGCGCTCAGATAGTCAATCTGGACGCAGATCCTCTGTGGGAGCGAATTCATTCGCGAGAGGCCGGGACATCCGAACCACCTCTGCCGGCTGTACCACCGCATCGCGAATGAATTCGCTCCCACAGGTTGAACAGGTGTCTCGTATCAGTGCAGCGCCCCGTTGGCGCGAAGCTGCGCAATCTGCTCCTCGGTCAACCCGTGTTCGGCCATCACGCGGTCCGAATCGGCACCAAACACCGGCGCGGCAAACGGCTCAGGCCCCGGCGTGCGGCCAAAAGTGATGGCGCGGGTGAAGCCCTGATAACGGCCCACCACCGGGTGATCGAACTCGGCAATCAGCGCCTCGGCCTCGCATTGCGGATGGTCGAACATGTCCTCGACCCGGCGTGCAGCGGCGCAGGGCACGGCCTCGCCGAAGATCGCTTCCCACTCCAGTGCGCTGTGCTGCTGCAGGGCTTCGTGCAGTTGCGGGACGATGATCTCGTGGTGGATCGCGCGGTTGCGCACCGTGTTGAAACGCTCGTCCTTCGCCAGATGCCCCAGGCCGGTCATGTTGCACAACGCCTGCCAGAAGTGTGGGGTGTTGGCCGACAGGTACAGGTAGCCTTCGCGGGTCGGGTGAATCCCGGTAATGCCACCCGAACGCATGTCGCGGTCCAGTGAGCGCGGTTCGCTGTCGGCCCAGACCAGCCGCGCCGACTGCATCGCCAACGCACTGCGCAACAACGACACACCGACCTCCTGGCCAAGGCCGGTGCGTTCCCGTTCGAACAACGCCGAGGACACGCCACCGGCCACCAGCGAGGCGGCATAGTAGTCGACCACCGAGCCGTAGAGAATTTCCGGCGGACCGTCGGGCTTGCTCTGCGCCGCGCACATGCCGGTCATGGTTTGCAGCACCTGGTCGTAACCGGCCTTGGCCTTGAGCGGGCCCTGTTCGCCGTAGCCGGTGACCGCGCAATAGATCAGCCGTGGGTTGACCGTCTGCAACTGCTCATAACCAATGCCCAGACGCTGGGGCACGCCAGGGCGGAAGTTGTGCACCAGCACGTCGGCCTGACGCACCAGGGTCAGCAGCGCATCCAGGCCGCCGGGGGATTTGAGGTCCAGCACCACGCCGGATTTGCTGCGATTGACCCCCAGAAATGCGCGGCTTTCCGAGGCCAGCGTGGATGGATACTTGCGCAGGTTGTCGCCGGTCGGGGGTTCGATCTTGATCACGGTCGCGCCCTGATCGGCCAGCAAGGAGCAGCCGTAAGGGCCGGCGATGTAGGCGCTGAGGTCGAGGACGGTGATGCCGGACAGCGGGCCGGTGGCCGAAGTCGGTCGGGAGGGATGCGACATGAAGGTTTCTCCGATCTTGTTATCACTGTCCGGAGCAACAGGTGAGGGCTCCGATGCAGCACATGGGAGCCATTCTGGTCAGCGTGATTGAGAAATAAAATGCGTTTTAGCTAGCTTTAGAATCCATAAAAAATGGATTCAACGCTGGCCGAGGTGTTCGAACAACACTTTGCAGAACACATCGATCAAACGCTCCTTGGCGCCATTGCGTTTCCATAACAGACCGATCGGTCTATACAGCCCCGCCCCCGGCAGCGGGATCTGCGCCAGCTCGCCCAGCTGCGCGTGCATCGGCCGCCATTGCGGCACCAGCGACACCCCCAGGTTGCCTTTGACCATCGCCGCGATGGCGTCCAGCGCGTCCATTTCGAAGCGCTCCTGGGGCTGAATCCCTGCCTGCAGCAGATACCGGTCCGCCAGCACGCCACCCCAGGAACGGCGGTGATAACGAATGAACGGCTGACTGCGCAGCACCTCGTGAGGGTGTTGATCGGCCAGGTGCGGCGGGGCCAGAACAACAAAAGGCTCGTCACGTACCGGGCGCCAGACGAACTCCTTGGGCAGCTCGAACTGCGGCGCGACCATCATGGCGATGTCGGTTTCGCCCGACAGCACCTTGCGGTACAGATCGGTGGAAAACGCAGGCTCCACGTGGGGGCGCAGGTGCTCGTAATTGGCGATGAGCGTGGCGAGCACGTCGGGCACCAGATAGGCCAGCGCCGTGGTGATGCAGCCGATGCGCAGCTCGCCGGCTACGGCATCCAGGGCGGCGATGGCGCGCAGGTCCCGGGCCCGCACCAACAGTTCTCGGGCAGGACCCAAGAGCGCGGAGCCAGCGGCGGTCAGCTGCATGTTGCGACCGGTGCGGCTCAGCAGCGGCTGACCGATTTCGTGCTCCAGCGCCTTGATCCGTTGGGCGACGGCGGTGGGGGTGAGGTTGAGCTTGCGCGCGGCGGCGGCGGTGGAGCCCAGTTCAGCGACCTGCAGGAAGCTGTCGAGGTAGCGTGTGTCCATAGTCTAAAAATTCTGGATTCTAAACGTAGAAATACGCACTTTAGTTAGCTTTTGCGCTTTTGCAATATGGGCCTGGTTTTCAAGCACAGTCCCGGGTCCAGCCACCCGGCTTCCAAGAACAATGCCGGGTATGGGATGCGATCCTGTCATCCGGCGCGACGCTGCAACGCTTCTTTGGCGGCGTCGTCATCAGGTGAGTCGCCCATGCGCAGTAAACTGTTCGTCCCAGGATCGCGCCCTGAACTCTTCGAAAAAGCCTTGGCCTCCCGCGCCGATGGCATCAGTTTCGATTTGGAAGACGCGGTGGCCGAGTGCGCCAAAGCCGATGCCCGTCGTCAGCTCGCAGGCTTTCTGGTCCGATTGGCTGACACCGACAAGACCCTCGTAGTGCGGGTGAACAGCCAGGATTCGGTGCATTACCAGGCCGATCTCGAGGCGCTGGTCGGCAGCCGGCTGGACATCATCAACCTGCCCAAGGTCGAAGACCCCGAGCAAATCCTGCGACTGGTGGCCGACCTTGAGCGCCTCGAACGCCAGCAGCCATCGGCAGCCAACATCCGCATTCTGGCCAACATCGAATCCCCGCGCGGCCTGCGCCTGGCCGCTGAAATCGCCTGCGCCCACCCGCGGGTGATGGGCCTGCAACTGGGGTTTGCCGACCTGCTGGAGCCGCTGGGCATCAACCGTCGCGAAGCCAGCGTGATCCGGCAGATTCAGCTCAGCGTGCGCATGGCCGCGGGGGAGGCGAACATCGCCGCCTTTGATGCCGCCTTCGCCGCGATCAAGGACCCTGACGCCTACCGCGAAGAAGCCCGTTATGCCCGCAGCCTGGGCTTCACGGGCAAGTCCTGCATCCACCCGACCCAGATCGACATGGCCAACGAGGCGTTCATGCCTTCGGCCGAGGAGATCGACCGCGCGCAGCGCTTTGTCGCAGCAGCCGATGAAGCCGAGGCCGCAGGAGTAGGGGCCTATCAGGTCGACGGGCAAATGGTCGATGCGCCGTTCGTGATTCGCGCGCGCAGGGTGCTGGAACAGGCCCGTCACGCGGGGCTGCTGACCCACTGACGCCGCAGCAGATCCCTGGCAACAAACCGCTCTACAACAATAAAAGAAAACGAGGTTTCCCATGCACAATGCCGAATCGTTGGCCAAGCCCGCCGTGGCCGCCCCAGAGGCGGGTCGCGACCCGCTGTTCTGGCGGCTGATGGACATCCGCATCAGCTTCATTCCCCTGCCGGTGTACCTGCTGCTGCTGGGGTTGGTGGTCGGGCTGTTGCTCACCAAGGAACTCAAGGCCGACCTGCCGACCATGGTCGCGATCATCGGCCTGGGCGGCGCCACCTGTGGCGAAATCGGCAAGCGCCTGCCGTTCTTCGGCAAGATCGGCGGCGCGGCCATTGTCTCCGCGTTTCTGCCCTCGTATCTGGTCAGCCTTGGCTGGGTGCCCCAGGACATCATTGCGCCGGTGACCACCTTCACCAAGTCGAGCAACTTCATTTACCTGTTCGTCTCGGCGGTGGTGGTCGGCAGCATTTTCACCATGGACCGCAACCTGATCATCAAGGGTTTCGCCAAGATATTCGTGCCGCTGCTGGTGGGTTCGGTGCTTGCGCTGTTCGCCGGGATCGCTGTCGGCATGCTTTGCGGGCTGGAGCTGCGTCAGGTGCTGTTCTTCGTCATTGTGCCGGTGATGGGTGGCGGGCTGGGCGAGGGCGCCATTCCGCTGTCGGTGGGCTACGGCGAAATCCTTGGCATGGACTCGGGCAAGATTCTCGCGCAATTGCTGCCGATCATTTTGCTGGGCAACCTCTGCGCGATCATGGCCTGCGGCGCGCTGGATCTGTTGGGCAAACGTTTCCCGCACCTGACCGGCAACGGTCGTCTGCAGATGCTGGAGTTGCCTCAGGATGACGCCAAGGTTGGCGTGGAGAAGGACGTCAGTTTCGACGGGCAGATCGTCAATCAGGTGATTGCCGCGGGTATGTGCGCGATCACGCTGTACCTAGCGGGGGTACTGCTGCACGCGTTGTTCGGCCTGCCGGGGCCGGTGTGCATGCTGTTTCTCGCGGTGCTGCTCAAGCTGTGCAACGCCGTGCCGCAGCGGCTGGAAGCGGGGGCGCAGGTGCTGTTCAAGTTCTTCACCACCTGCGTGACCTATCCGCTGCTCTTCGCCAACTCCATCGCCGTGACCCACTGGAGCGAGCTGACCGCCGCCTTCCACATCGGCAACGTGCTGACCATCGCCACCACGGTGCTGACCCTGGTGCTGACTGGCTTGGTGATTGGCCGGAAGATGGGCATGTACCCGATCGAAACCGCCATCGTCAACGGCTGCCACAGTGGTTTGGGCGGCACCGGTGACATCGCCATCCTGACCGCCGCCAACCGCATGCAACTGCTGCCGTTTGCGCAGATTTCCACGCGCATCGGCGGGGCGATCACGGTGATGGGGGCGTTGTTGATTCTGGCGAATCTGCCGGGGGTTTAGCGTCCTGGGTCTCGCCAGATCGGTACTTGCATGATCGATGATGTCTTCTGTGGGAGCGAATTGATTCGCGAGAGGCCCGTACATTCGGCACATTTCTGTCGCCTGAAAGATTGTCTCGCGAATGAATTCGCTCCCACAGAGAGGTCCGCCGCGCCGAGGCTTCAGGTGATACCCATGTGATGCAGGGGCGTGGCTGCTGACCGGGCTGGACGTGCGCAGTCGCGATTTCAAATAAACGACTGGACTGCGATATTCCTGTGGGAGCGAATTGATTCGCGAGAGGCCCCTACACTCGGCACATTCCTGTCGCCTGAATGTCTGTCTCGCGAAATGAATTCGCTCCCTCAGGTGGAGTCGGGTGGCCCGATCGACCTCTGTGCGGCCCGCTTACAACGTCGCCTTGACCTGCAATCCAAGGATCAGCGTGTTGTCGATGTCCTCACCATAAAACGCCCCAGGCTCGATGATGTACTGCACCGAGGGGCGAATCGTCAGCCACGGCGCCACTTGTGCGCCGTAGGTCATCTCCACCAGCGCTTCGCCGCTGGCCAGATCCGGGAAGTCTTCTGCGCGTGTCAACGCAGCATTTTCCTGAACGTCGCGGCTGCGCGAGTTGAACACTGCGCGGCCATAGCCGATGGCTACGGTGTCGTTGGGGCGCGAAACGAACGGCTTCTTCAGTGCGAAACCGGTCGAGTACCAACGACGGAACGGCGAAGCGGCGGCGCTGGCGTTGGAGAACTGGCCGAACATGTGCACGTTGCGGCCGCTGACGTCGCTGGAATTCCAGATCGTCTGGTCCATCAGGAAATACGAACCTTCACGACCGGCGACTTCCTTGTTGGTGCCGATGCGCGGCGCGTCCGAGGTGTCGTAGTAATAGCCGACGCGGTACTCGCCGGGCATGTCGCCGAGCACGTTGTAGATCGCCTCGATGGGCAGCACGTTGCCGGTGCTGTCTTTGGGCGTGACATGCCAGGCGCGACTGGAGTCGCCGTTGCTGGCGGCGTCGACCTGGAACGCTGCGACCTGCACCGCGAAGTTCGGGTTGAAGCGGTACTTGGCCATGCTGCCCAGGTGCGCGTTGGGGTAGTTGCTCCAGCCGCTGCCGCCGGACATCGCCAACGGATGGCCGCAGAAGCCGGCGTTCATGAAGTTGCACAGGATGCCACTGGAAAGGCCGCCGAGGTCGTTGCCCATGGCCATGTAGCCGAGCTTGACGTTCAGCGCGGGGGTGAACAGGGTGTTTTCGTAGCTCAGTTCCGTGAGGCGGGTGTAGAGGCCGCCGTAGTTTTCCTGCACCGGCAGGCGGTTGCCCACCAGGTCGCCGGAGCCATCGTTGCCGCGTCGGTCGTTGATGGTCAGTTGCACCTTGCCGCCGCTCTCCAGGTCCAGCAGCTTGCCCAGATCGAACTGCGCGCCGAGCTTGATGTTCTGCGAGTAACGCGTGCCACGCTGCTTGCCGCCGTGGGCGTTGTAGACGGTTTCACCGCTGTAGTCGCCAGTGATCTTCACGCCTTGCGCGGCCAGGCGGCTGCGATTGCCGCCCCAGTCGCCGGTCATGGTCGGCTGGTCCAGCCAGTCATCGGCCAGGGTCGGCGCGGACGCGGCCATCACCAGCACGGAGCCCACGGCCAGCGCCGTAGAGAACCCGCGGCGCGAGCCGGGATCTGCGAGGTGTTGCGAAGGATTGCTCATCAAAAAAACCTGAAGTGCGAAAAACCGTCTTCACAGGCGAGGACGGCAGAAGAGAGGCACGCGCGGGTGCGCTCGAAAGCGGGCAAGATAAAAACATATTAATGTACCAACTGGTTAATTCATTTTAACGATTGCGACTATCGCCGTTGGCCATAGTCTGTGAGTAGTAGCGCGTGTGGCTTGCGCGCCGACGATTCAATGGCCTTGAGGGCTGTGTCGATGGCGTGCAGACCGACACCGTCAGCTCAATGGCCGTAGCGCCCGTGTTTTCTTCCAGCCGATGGAGTGTGGTGGTGCGGGGAATGGGCATGATCCAGGGTTTTTGTGCGAGCAGCCAGGCGAGGGTGACTTGTGTGGGGGTAGCACCTTTGCTTTGCGCCAGTTGGCCGAGGATGTCTACGAGCTGCGCGTTGGCTTTGCGGTTTTCCTCTGAAGCGCGGCACGATGTTGCGAAAATCGCCTTATCCTCAACAATCTGCCGGCTGTTGCATGGCTACCTGAGGAGAATTCACAAGTGATCCGTGCCGATCTGCCTGAACTGACGGCGTTCATCGCCATTGCCGAACACCAGAGCTTCAGCGGCGCCGCCCGCGTGTTGGGGGTTTCTCCTTCGGCGCTGAGCCACTCGATGCGTAACCTGGAAGCGCGGTTGGAGATGCGCCTGTTCAACCGCACCACGCGTTCGGTGGCGTTGACCGAAGCGGGGGAACAACTGCTGCACGGTGTGCGCCCGCTGCTCATCGACCTGACCAATGTGGTCAATGAAGTCACCTCCGCGCGTAACACGCCATCAGGTTCGATCCGCATCAGTGCGTCGGAATCCTCGATCAAATTGCTGGTACGTCATGTGGTGCCGGACTTCCTCAAGACCTACCCGCGGATTCACATTGAGTTCGTCGCCGACAGTCGTTTCGTCGACATCGTCGGTGACGGCTTCGACGCGGGAGTTCGGGTGTTCGAAGACGTGCCCAAGGACATGATCGCGGTGCGCTTTGGCGCGGATGTGCACTTTGGGGCCGTGGCCTCACCCCAATACCTGACGCATCACCCCGCGCCGCAGGTGCCCCACGACCTCAAGCAGCATCGCTGCATTCGCTTCAAGTTCGCCAGTGGCGCGCTGTTTCGCTGGGATTTCGAGTACCTGGGACAGAGCGCCAGCATCGACGTCGGCGGCCCGCTGACCATGGACAACGTCAATGTGATGATCGACGCCGCACTCGGCGGCATTGCCATCGCCTGGGTGCCGCTGGCGCAAGTGCAGGAGCATTTGCAGTCGGGGGCGCTGGTGCACCTGCTGCCGGAGTGGGGGCCGGTTTACCCTGGCGTGTGCCTGTATTACCCCGCCAACCGCCACCCACCGCTGGCACTGCGATTATTTGCCGACGCCGTGCGGCAATGGGCGTCGCGGGGCGAAGGGCGTTGAACGTGTGCCTGGCTGTGACTTTTGGGGTGACTGAACTGACGCATTCGCTGCCGTCGTAACCTCCGGCGTCTCCCACAAGGATATGCGTCGTGCCGAAGGAAGGTGACCGACGCCAAACCTGTGGGAGCTGCTGGAGCTGTGCGACAGTGGCGAAGGCGGTTTGTCTGACACACCGCCTTCGTGGCCGTCGTAACCTCCGGCGTCTCCCACAAGGATATGAGTCGTGCCGAAGGAAGGTGACCGACGTCAAACCTGTGGGAGCTGCTGGAGCTGTGCGACAGTGGCGAAGGCGGTTTGTCTGACACACCGCCTTCGCGGCCGTCGTAACCTCCGACTGCTCCTACAGGAATTTGTATTGATCGCCGCTGTTTTATCCCGAGTTCAGCGCAGATACCGGGTCTGTATCAGATAGCGCAGCGACGCGGGCAAGGTCTCGCCGTGGCTCATGCCCGCGAGATTGTGGTACTCAAGCTTCAACCCCGAGACCGTTTTCAAACGCGCCACCATCTCTTTGGCCAGCTTGTCCGGTTCAGCCGTGGCGGGGCCTCGCGGCGTAGCCGGTTCTGCGCTGCCGCGCATCAGCAGCAGGCTGAGGTGTGAGCCTTTCAGCTGCTGGCTTTCGGCTGAGATCAACGCCTCGTCCCACCACAGCGACGGACTGGCCGCCGCGTAGTGATTGAACATCTGTGGTCGGGTGAACAGCGTGTGCAGCACCAGCAGCCCGCCATAAGAGTGGCCCCACAGGGTCTGGTCGTGGGCATCCAGTTTTACCTGCTCGGCCACTTGCGGACGAATGCGATCGCGCAGCAGGTCAAGGAAGGCGTCGGCACCACCGCTGGGCACGTCAGTCAGCGGGTCTTTCTGTTCACTGATACCGCTGCGCCTTGGGGTGTAGTCCAGGGTGCGACTGTTGCGTTCGATGCGCAGGGGCGTTTGATAGCCGATAGCGACCAGCAGCGGGGCACGCCCCTTGGCCAGGCCTTTGAGCAGGCCTTCGTCAAGGGCGCCGACAGCGGCGTTGCCGTCGAGCATCCACAGCGACGGGTAGCCTTTGGCCGGGGCAGGATGGTCGGGTTTGCCAATCCAGATGCGGTAGTGGCGCTGGCCATCCGCCGAGTCCAGATCCAGCGTGTTGAAGGTGTAGGGCAAGTCCTGGCGTTGCAGGATCTGCGTGTCCATTGGCTGGTCCGGCGCAGGCCGCGCCAGGGTGGTCAACCCCGGCGCCGCCAGCAGCAGGACGAGCGCCAGGGGTCTCATCAGAAGGTTCATCGGGCGGTCTCGTCAGGTCAGAACGATGCGGTCAGGCTGGTGTACAGCGTGCGGCCGGGCTCGTTGTAAGTTGCGGCGCCCGCACCGTCGATGTTGGTCACGCCCTGGGCGTTGCCCTCGCGGAACAGGCGCTTGTCGAACAGGTTGTCGACGCCGGTGGTCAGGCTCAGGTTTTTGCTGATGGCGTAGGTGCCGCTGACGCCGACGATGGCATAAGGCGACAGCTGATTGTTGGAGCTGCCAGTGACGCGGTTGCCGTGGTAGTCGTATTTTTTCGGCGTCTGCTTGCCATACCAGGCCACGCTGGTCTGCAAGGACAAGTCGTCGGTGGCCTGCCAGTCGAGCATCGAGTTGAGGGTGTACTTCGGCGTCACCGAGAGCACGTCGCCGGTTTCCTTGTTCTTCGATTGCAGCATGTAGGTGAAGTTGTTGGTCCAGGTCAGTTGTTCGGCCAACGGAATGGTCAGGTTGCCTTCTAGGCCCTCGACCAGCGCCTTGGGCACGTTTTCCCACTGATACACCGCCGCGTTGGCGTAGGTGCCGCTGCCGCCGGTGGCGCTGCTGATCGGGCTCAGACCCGACTCGATCTTGTTCTTGTAGTCGTTGCGAAAGTACGTCAGCCCCACGACCCAGCCATCGGACTTGTACTCGATGCCCAGTTCCTTGTTGATGCTGTTTTCTGCCTTGAGGCTGTCGTTGCCTTGCAGGTAGCAGCTGGTGGTCTGGCCGTAGCAACCTTGACCACGGCTGTAGAGCAGGTAGTTGGGATTGAGTTGATACAGGTTCGGCGCCTTGTAGGCCCGCGCGATACCGGCCTTGAGGGTCAGGGTGTCAGTCAGTTGGTGCGACAGGTTCAGCGACGGGCTCCAGTTGTCGCCGACGATGTCGTGATGGTCGAAACGCAGTCCCGGTGTGAGCATGGTGCCGGGGAACAGCTCGATGTTGTCCTCGGCGAACAACGAGAAGATGTGCGCCTCGGAGCGGGTGTCGCGCCCGGTGCTGCTCAGACCGCTGACGGCGCCGCCTTCGCTGGTGGTCTGGGTGTTGGCGCTCGGGTCGTCGAGGTTCTGCTCGACCCATTCGGTGCCCAGGGTCAGGGTCTGATCGACCCCTGCGTGCAGCGGCAGATTGACCTCGCCGTGGGCGGTCAGGTCGCGCAGGGTGGCGGTGTAGAAATCGCTGTTGCTGAAGATGCCTTCGGTGCCGCCGGCCAGGCCTTCGTTGATGCGGGTGTTGCGGGTTTTTTCGTATTGCAGATAGGCCAGGGTGCTGCCGAAATCCCAGTCGCCGCGGTGGGTGAGCGAGTAGGTTTCGCGGTAGGTGCGGTTGGTCTCGTGACCGAGCAGGCTGTTGACCGTGGCGTTGGTGTTGGTGTTCTGGGTGTCGCCGGTGTAGATGTTGCCTTGGCGGCTGAAGCCGGTTTCCAGGTCCAGCGTTTGTTCGGGCGTGAGGTGCCAGCTGAGCAGGGCGTTGACGTCCTTGTTGCGCACGCCTTCGCGGCCTGCCGGCAGCGTGCCGACCTGGTTGCCGGTGCGCAGCGACTCGTGGCCTTCGTTGATGTCGGCGTCGTCCGCGTCGGTCTTGGCGACGTTGCCGTAGACGCGGTAGCTGAGGGTGTCGGTCAACGGGCCGTTGAGGCCGAAGCTCATGCGCTTGGTCGCGCCTTCGTCACCGTGGCTGGGGAAGGAGTTGTACACCGTGGCGCTGCCGTGGGTTTCGGCGCCAGCCTTCTTGGTGATGATGTTGATCACGCCGCCTGCCGCGCCGTTGCCGTAACGTGCAGCCGCCGGGCCACGGATGACCTCGATGCGCTCCACCTGATCGGCGGGTACCCAGTTGGTGTCGCCACGGCTGTCGCGCTCGCCACGCCAGCCGTAACGCACCGAGTTGCGGCTGCCGACCGGTTTGCCGTCCACCAGAATCAGCGTGTTTTCCGGGCCCATGCCGCGAATGTCGATCTGCCGGTTGTTGCCGCGCTGGCCGCTGCTGGAGTTACCGGTCAGGTTGACCCCCGGCATGGTGCGAATGATCTGCGACAGGTCGTTGGCCGGTGGACGTTTCTTGATGTCCTCGGCGGTGATCACCGACACACCGGGCGCCTGCTTGATTTCTTCTTCGGCGGTGGCGACCACATTCTGGTCGGGCAGCTGCAGGGCGGCGGGGTTTTGCGGCTGGGTCGCAGCGTGAACGGCAGTCGCCAGCAGGCAGCTGGACAGCAGCACGAACGGGGTGAGGGTCGGCAGGGGACGAAACGACATCGATGATCTCCGAGGGAACGACGTGACGCGAGAAGATCACGGATGATAATGACTGACGTTTGCGAGTAAAGCGCATTAACTTTCTAAACATTTGCGGTCACCCGCGATGTCTTTTGATTCTGGCCCAGGCCGGAGTTCAGCTTGCTGCGGACCGCGATCGGGCGATTTGCTGCGCCGCAGCAGTAAGTCCAGCGCATGCGGTACATCAGACACAACGGAGTCGTCTGGTTTTGCTGCCGCTTCGCGCCAGATCGCGAGCAAGCTTGCTCCTACGCCCTCCGGGCAGAAGCTCGATCCGAGTCAACTCGATACCGGCAACGTCATATGCATGATCAACCCCGGCTGCCCGTTACTGGCCCACAACCTGCCGCCCTGCAACTCCACCGCGCGACGGGCGATGGCCAGGCCCAGGCCGAAGCCTTCGGTGCTGTTGTCCAGTCGCTGATAGGGCACGAAGATACGCTCCAGATCCGCCTCAGCCACGCCCGGTCCTTCGTCCTGCAGGCACAGGTGCCAGTGGTCGTCCTCGCGCCAGCCGGTGAGGGTGATCTTGCCGTTGTCGGGGGAGAAGCGGATGGCGTTGCGCAGCAGGTTTTCCAGCGCCTGGGCGACGCTGTCAAGGTGCACCTGCACGCAACAGTCGGTGCCCAGCAGGCAGATGAAACGCTGCGCTGGCCAGCCACTTTCGAAGCAGGCGTCCTCGCACAGCGCTTCCCAGATCGACAGCATGAGCACCGGTTCAGTGGGCAGTTGCGGGCGTTCGGTGTCGAGCCAGGCAAGGTCCAGGGTGTCTTCCAGCAGGCGCTGCATGTCGCCGATTTCCCGATCCAGTCGCTCACGCAATTGCGCCGGGGGCAGCTCGCTGTCGTGGGCAATGCGCAAACGCGCCAGCGGCGTGCGCAGTTCGTGGGACAACGTGCGCAGCAACAGGCGCTGTTGATTGAGGCTGTGACGCAGCCGGTCGGCCATGTGCTCGAAAGCGCTGGCCAGTTCTCCCAGTTCGTCGCGCCGATGCATCAGCGGCAGGCCAGGCCCGTCGCTGTCCAGATCGTCGGCCCGCAGGCTGTCGGCGCGGTCACGCAGGCGATTGAGCGGCACCACCAGATGGCGGTAGATCAGCAAGCCCAGCAGCGCTGCCAGCAAGGTCGGCATCACGCCGTGGCTGAGCACGTGGGTCCAGGGCGTCAGGCCGCCGGGCAGCAGACGTTCGGGCAGTTGCATCACCAGCCGGCCCTCTTGCGGCGCGTCAGGAAACTCGATGCTGACAAAGGGCAACTCGTCCTGCAGGCGTCGGCTCATGGGCCAGTCGAGCTTGCGCATGAAGGTCAGGTGGCTCGATTCCAGCGCCGACAGTGGCGTGGTTCCAAGGCTCTCCAGATGCGGCCCGATCACCGCCACCCAAGTGTCTTCTTCGCTCGACAGTCGCTGACGAAAGCGCTCGACGCCGGCATGGCCGTCGTTGCGCCAGGCGTCTTCAGCTTGCTGCGCATAGCGGGCCAGATAGAGACGGTCGGCCTGATCGAGAAAGTAGGTGCTGCGCTCGGCCGACAGGCCCCAGGTCCAGATGATCCAGGTCAGCAGCAGACAGAAGGAAATCTGCAGAAGCGCCAGCTTCCACAGCAGGGGATGGCGGCGCATCAGGCTTTGTTCGCGTCGATCAGGATGTACCCCTGACCGCGCACGGCCTGAATCTGCAGGTGTTGCACGCCGATGGCGGCCAGCTTGCGGCGCAAGTTGCAGACATGCACGTCGAGCCCGCGATCCAGTCGGGTGTAGATGCGGTGCAGCACCTGTTGATAGAGAAACGGCTTGCTCAGCGGCTCACCCGCCTGCTCGCGCAGGGTCATCAGCAACCGGTATTCCGAGCTGGTCAGGCCCGCCTGCTGGTTAGCGTGAACAACGTCCTGCAGCCCGTCGTCGAACTGCACGGCGGCATCTTCACGGTGCGATTGGAGTGCTGGCAGGCGAGTCATGCGGCGCAGCAGGGCGTTGGCGCGGGCGTCCAGTTCGGCGAGGCTGAACGGCTTGGGCAAGTAATCATCGGCGCCACAGGTGAAGCCGATGATGCGGTCCTGTTCGGCACCCAGCGCGGACATCAGCATCACCGGCGTGTCGTCGACATCACGCAGTGCCTCGAGCAGCGACAGGCCATCGATGCCCGGCAGCATGATGTCCAGCAGCACCAGATCGAAGCGCGACGTGCGCACGGCAGCCAGCCCCTGATTGCCAGACTGGCAGGCGGTCACGGCAAAGCCGCGCTTTTGAAAATGCAGGTCCAGATCGTTGCGCAGGCGCGCGTCGTCTTCGACCAGCAGCAGAGTAGGCGTCATGGGATGCTTAGGTGAAAAGGTCTTTATGAGAATGGTTCGCGGTTGCGAATATCGCACTGTTGGCTGTTTTGCGCAAATGCTGAGTGATGTCGATTGGCCTTAGTCCAGGCCACAGAAGAGCATGCGCCACCGTAGATTCCATGAGGCAGCACGTGAGGCAGCTGCACGTTCGGGCCATGCGCTGGAACAGGGTATGATGCGCGAGCCCGGCATTGCTACGCCGGGCAGCCTCCACCCCGACTCAGGATCGCCATGTTCACCATCACCCGCCTCGAAAGCTCTCCGCCGGATTCCATCGACAGCCAGATCATGCAGATGGTGGTCGATTACGTCACTGACATCAGCATGGTCGGTATTGTCCCGAGCAATCCGCTGTACCCGCTCTATCAATATGGCGTCGGCCACGAGGTGCATCAGTATTTGCAAGCCATGAACGGTTCGCGCGGCTTTGCGGTGGAGCTGATCGTGGCGCTGGACGACGAAGACCCGTCGATCGTTTCAGGTTTCCTGCTGTACTTGCCGGTGCAGGGCGATACCGAGGCCTGTTCAGTGGCGTACATGGCGGTCAAGGCCGATCAGCGACGTCGCGGCATTGCCCGGGCGATGCTGCAAAAAATGCTCGACCGCTATCCCCATGCCGAGCTGGCCTGTTTCGTGGGCAAGGTGCCGTACTTCGAAGCCATGGGGTTTCGTGTCCTCAACGCACGGGGGCCGCAGGTGCTGATGAACACCCGTGATCACCAGACCGATGGGTTGCTGGCGGTGCTGGACATCGCGCCGATCTACAACTCGGTTGAGGTCAGGCAGATACACGCCTACCTGCTCAAACAGCACGGCAAGCGCGCCATGATCGACGCTGAAAAACAGCGCGACCGGCACATGGATCAGCTGGCGCGGCAGGCGCGGGTGTTTGTGCAGGAGCGGCTGCTGGACAGATCCCGGACGTGAAGCTGGCCGCAGGCCGCAGGAGTCCAGCTTGCTGACGAGCAACGCTCCTACGCCTTCCGGGAAGAAGCAGACAGCGGCAGCCCAAACGCCTGTTTTCTACATGCCTGATTTCTACTCTGCGATTTCTTCATTCAGATCAATCCCGCCCGGCTGCAGGCTCCACATCTCCAGCAGAAAGTCCGTTTCATCGTGGCGCAGGGTGCGCTGCATCGGCAAGTGTCGGGCGAGCAGCTCGTGGGCGTGGCGGCCCTGCATCGGGCAGCCTTCAATGGGATGCTGCCAGTGGCAAGCCAGCACCGCGCCGTCGGGTTTCAGACTGCCGGCAATGCGCTGGATCACCTGCACGAACACCTCAGGCTCCAGGTAATACGCCCATTCGCTGACCACGATCAGGTCGAACGATCCTTCAGGCCAGTCCTGCGGCAGACACCCCTGAATCACCTTCGCCAGAGGCAGGTGATCCAGGCGCTTGCGCGCGAGCTCCACGGCCCGTGCGTTCATGTCCATGCACACCAGCTCATCGCTGCGCTCGGCCAGGCGCAGGCTCAATTCGCCATTGGCGCAGCCTGGCTCGAAGACCCTTGCGTAGCGCTGACGGGGCAGGGCGGCGAGGGTCAGATCGCGTTTGCGCTGTTCATACCAGCGGGTGCGAAACGCCCAGGGGTCATCGTTCTCGGCGAACAGTTCGTCGAAATAATCGGCAGGCATGCTCATATAAATACCAGTTCAAAGGACTGCAACAGACGCTGCAAGGTCGTGGGATCGAGCACGGGCGCAGCGCCGGTGCTGGGGTCGGATTGCAGCTGGCTGATGTGCGCAGCGATCGCCTGACGTTTGCGCAGCTGCTGCTCATCGCTGAGCCACAGCTTGCGCGCCCGGTCCCATGGAATGCGCGGATCGTTGGGCTCGGCCCAATGCCAGGCCCAGACCGGCATCTCCAGCAACGTGGCCCCGGTGTTGGCAGCCGCCTGCGCGGCGCAATGCCCTACGGCCTCGTGATCGCAGTGACCGTCATGGCGCCAGGTGCTGAGCAGGATGTCGCCTGCGTGCAGATCCTGACTGAGCAGCGCGATCAGCGATTCGGAGTGCGCCGCGACGTCGCCATCCGGCATGCCGAGGCGGTGCCAGCTGATGCGCGATGCATCAAGACCCAGGCTTGCGATGGCGCAACCACTCTCCTCGATACGCTGGGCCCGGAGCCGCGGTTGCGGCCATTGAGTGGAGCCCGGATGACTGCCTTCACCGTCGGTCACCGAAATCAGCTGCAGGTCGTTCTGACGGTCGACCATCCCGGCCAACAAGCCGCCGCAGGCCAGCACCTCGTCGTCCGGATGAGGCGCCAGAACCACCAGGCGCGAGCCCGATGGCACCAGCGCGTCGAGGGTTACAGGCTGGACACCGCTCAGCGCGACGCTGTTTTGCCAGTCGCGCAAGGACGTGCCTTGAACGCCAAAGGGTTGTGATGCAGTCATAGCGACCAGTCCTCAGCCTCAAGGCCCGCGAGTAACTGGCCCAGCCCCGCCAGATCCCTTTCGGCGTGGCTCTGGCGGATGAACACGGGCAGGTCGACAGCCAGACGGGCGAACTGTGGATCGCGGCAAAAGGGTGCCGCGCCCAGCGCCCGGCCTACGTGGCGACAGACCTGTTCAACGGCCTGTTCCACCTGAGCGCGAACCCGCTGTACGGGCAGTCGCGCGTCATCCTGAGGATGGGCGTCGATCCAGGCAGCGCACTCCCGCAAGGCTGCCGCAGCGCCTGAGAGCGCTGCGTCGACGCTGCCCAGATGCGCGTCGGCATGGGCGTCGGGTCGGCCTTGCTGGCGTTGACGATGAAGCGCGCGCGCCAGCGATGCGGCGGCACCGTACCAGGTCGCAGCGATCCCGGCGCCGCCTTGCCAGAAGCCGGGGCGCGACAGGTAAGCGCCGCTGGCACCGATGGGGTAACCGATCGCGTTGTCGAAGTGCACATCGACGCTGGCGGTGCTGGCCATGCCCACCGCCTGCCAGGCTTGCGCGTCAATGCTGATACCCGGCTGATCAAGGTGTACGGCGATCAGATAGGGGGTGTCGTCGGCGCCCCAGGCCGTCAGTAATGCATAGTCGATCTGCTGGGCGCCAGAGCACCAGGCCTTGCGTCCATTGAGGCGGACCTGCTGACCAGAATCCGGCGTTACCTGGACTTTGGCATTGGGCGGCTCTGCAGCCCAGACGCCCCAGATACCGGGCTCGGCAAAGGGTGTACAAGAGAGTTCGGCGAGAATGGCCAGCGCATCGGTGTGGCCTTCGAAAAGCTTGAGCAGCGCCAGATCGATGCCACCCACCGTTGCCAACTGGCGCCAGCGCTCGAGAGTTTGTCCGCTGCCGGGCAGGGGCAGCTGATCCAGGCCGCGCTCGATGCACTGACACATCGCGTCACGCAATCGGTCGTCGATCATTGGCGTGTTGGGGCGGCGGGCGAAATCTGCCAGCACCGCATCAAGGCCTAGTGCGTCATCGTCCATGCCTGAAGGTCTCCCGGCGTTTCGGGGGCTGGCGCGAGATGCGCAGGCTACCCATGAGCTTCGGCAGCCGGGGCGGGGCAGGGTTCAAACAATCTGCCGCTGGCCTGCCTGCGCGGTTTTGTCGCACCCAGTGATCAGGCCCGGAAACATGCCCCGGTGCGCGACGATGTAGAATGTCGCCCCATGAAATTCGTCCGCACCCATCAATCGCTCATCGCCTGGATGCTGTATGGCTTCGTCCTGTTCGGCGGGCTCGTGTGCAGCCTGAGCCATGGGCAGATGTTGCGGGCGTTCAACCTGATGATCCCCGGTGTTGAGTGCAGCACGCAGCACGACCTGGCCGGGCCCATGGACATGGCGCAGATGGGTGATCACGCCCAACTGATGAAACTGTCGATGACCGATTGCGCTTTTGCCGGGGCCGTTGTCTTGGCGCTGGTGTTCTTGATCGGTCTGGGCTGGCTGGCGCGAGTCCCGCGCAAGGCCGTCCTGCCTTCTGATTACCTGCTGCGCAAACCGCCTCGAAAGGTCTTTCCTGGCTGGTCGCCCCAGGCGCCCTGATCGCCGACGTATCACTGGCACTGTTTAGCGTCGTCCCCGGTCCGGCCTCAAGGCCAGGCGGGGGGCGGTCAAAGGTCGGCGCCAACGCCGACCGCATCAGAGAGTTCGTCACATGAATGATTTACTGACCCGCCGCCAGGTGCTTGGTGGCATGGGCATTCTGGGCCTGGGCCTGCTCGCCGGTTGCGATGGCTCGACCACCGCGCTGAATTTCAAGTACGGCAAGGACCTGAGCAACGAAATCCGCGGCCGTACCTTTAAGCTTACCGACACCGAAGGCCAGACCAAGACCCTGTCCAGCTTCCGGGGCCTCATGCCGATGGTGTTCTTTGGCTTCACCCAGTGTCCGTCGGTGTGCCCCACTGCGCTGGCTCGCGCTGCGCAGATCAAGAAGATCATGGGCGAGGACGGCAAGACCCTGCAGGTGATTTTCATCACCGTCGACCCGGAACGTGACACGGCGCAGATCCTCGACGCCTACGTGAAACAGTTCGATCCCAGCTTCGTCGCCCTGCGTGGCACCCTGGAGCAGACGAAACAGGTGGCCAAGGAGTTCGGTGTGTTCTACGAGAAGGAGCCGATCGGCGACACCTACACCATGTCCCATACCGCCACCAGCTTCGTCTTCGACTCGCGGGGCAATCTGCGCCTGGGCCTGTCGCCGTCGCTTTCCGCCAAGCAATGTGCGGAAGATCTGCTCACTGTCATGGAGGTCTGCTGATGACCGCGCTGTTCACTCAATGGGTTTCCCGTTCGCTGCTGGCGATGTCTCTACTGGTGGGCGTCAGCCTCTCGGCCATGGCCCAGACCCGCGTCGACGACGCCTGGGTGCGCACCACCGTGCCGGGCCAGCCGTCGTCCGGGGCCTTCATGCGCATCACCGCCGACACCGATAGCAAGCTGCTGAGCGTCGCCTCGCCGGTGGCCAGTAACGTGCAGATCCACGAGATGAGCATGACCAACGACGTGATGCACATGGGGCCGGTGGACGCCGTGGCGCTGCCGGCCGGCAAGACCGTGTCGCTGGACCCGGATGGCTATCACGTGATGCTCATGGGGCTGTCCGCGCAGATCAAGGAAGGTGATCAGGTGCCGCTGACCCTGACCGTGGAAAACGACAAGGGCGTACGCGAAACCCTTCAGGTCACGGCCCCAGCGCACACCATGCAGGAGTCGATGGACATGGGTCACGATCACGGCGCCAGTCATTGACTCGTACCTGTAAGAGTCACCAGCCCGCCGCAGATCCCCTGTAGGAGCAGTCGGAGGTTACGACGCCGCGAATGCGGTATTTCAGGTGCGGATGTGGTGCCTGACATGCCGCTTTCGCCACTGTCGTAACCTCCAGCAGCTCCTACAGGTTTAGCGTTGGTCATGAGTCACCGGCACGCCGCGGATTCCCTGTAGGAGCAGTCGGAGGTTACGACGGCCGCGAATGCGGTATATCAGATATAGGTGATGTGTCAGATACACCGCGTTCGCCACCGTCGTAACCTCCGGAAGCTTGTACAGGTTTTGCGTTGGTCTTGAGCATTGGGTCTTGATCAAGCCGTCGACACGTCAGTCGCCGAACATCCCCAGCAGCAACACCAGATTCAGGCCGATGATCAGCAACGCAATCGCCCAGGCCAGGGTCGTCAGCACCGGCCCTGTGACCAGGGTGCCCATCAGCTTGCGATCCGAAACGAAGCGCACCAGCGGCACGATGGCGAAGGGCAGTTGCATCGACAGGATGACCTGGCTCAGCACCAGCAGTTTCGCCGTGCCGTCGGCGCCATACAGGCTGGTGACGACGATCACCGGAATGATCGCCAGCCCACGGGTCAGCAGGCGGCGTATCCATCCCGGCAGTTTCAGCCTGAGAAACCCTTCCATGACAATCTGCCCGGCCAGGGTGGCGGTCACCGTCGAGTTGATGCCTGAGGCCAGCAAGGCCACGGCGAACAGCGTCGAGGCCAGGCCCACTCCGAGCATTGGCGAGAGCAGATGATAGGCCTGCTCGATTTCCACCACATCGGTTTTCCCCGCTTTGTGAAAGACGGTCGCGGCGGTGATGAGGATCGCGGCGTTGACGAACAGCGCCAGGGTCAGCGCAATGGTGCTGTCGGTGACCGACCAGCGCAGGCCGATGCGCCGGCCTTCCTCAGTGCGCGGGTAGGCGCGGGTCTGCACGATGGATGAGTGCAGGTACAGGTTATGGGGCATGACCGTGGCGCCGATGATGCCGATGGCCAGATACAGCGCTGCCGGGTTGGTGACGATTTCAGCCTTGGGAATGAAACCGCCAAACAGCTCGGCCATGTCCGGGCGGGCCAGCACCATCTGGATCGCGAAGCAGCCAAAAATGATCAGTAGCAAGGCGATGACGAACGCCTCCAGTGCGCGGAAGCCCTTGCCCATCAGCAGGAAGATCAAGAAGACGTCGACCGCCGAAATCACCGCGCCCCACACCAACGGGATGCCAAACAGCAGGTTCAGGGCGATGGCGGTGCCGATGACTTCGGCCAAGTCGCAGGCGATGATCGCGATCTCACAGGCCAGCCACAGGGCGATGCACACCGGCCGGCTGTAGCGCTCGCGGCACGCGCGGGCCAAGTCCCAACCGGTGACGATGCCCAGGCGCGCGGACAACGCCTGCAATACGATGGCCATAAGGTTGGAGAGCAGGATCACCGACAGCAGCATGTAACCGAACTGCGAGCCACCGGCAAGGTCGGTCGCCCAATTGCCGGGGTCCATGTAGCCCACGGCAACCATGTAGCCGGGCCCGGTAAAGGCGAGCAGGCGCTTGAACCAGTTGCCGGTCTTGGGCAGGGCGACACTGGCGCTGGGCATGCCGCCGCCCAGTGTGTCGTCACCGGGGTTGGCCCGGTTTTTCATCGGTTGCATTGCGCGCGTTCCCGCTCAGATGAGGTCGGCCGGCGCGCAGCCTGAAGACCTGAGCGGACCGTTCAGTGCTGCGTGCGTAGTGAGGGTTAGCCTAATAACGTTTGAGTCGCCAGTGAATTTAGATAGTCGCCGAAGCCTTCCCGGCAGCGACAGTCCTTGCGTGCACTGGTGATCACACTGTTGCGTGCCGTCCAGACAATCCGTGCGCCAGTGCGCTGCAGGTCTTCGACCAAATGCACATCTTCATGGGCGGCCAATGCCTTGAAGCCGCCGGCCCGTTGATAAGCCACGGCTGAAACCCCGAGGTTGGCGCCGTGGATGTGCCGATGGTCGTCCACCGGGCGATAGTGTTCGTCGTAACGCCTACGCACGTGCTCGGTGTGTTCGGACCAATCATCCACCTGCACGATGCCGCACACCGCATCGGCCCCAGACCCGACCTGTTCGGCCAGCCAGCCATAGGGCACCACACTGTCAGCGTCAGTGAACGCCAGCCAACGGGCGCCGCGTTCCAGCATCAACTGCGCGCCGAGGGCGCGGGTCATGCCGACGTTGCGATGCTGGCAAGGGTGGACGTTGACGCCGTGGGACAGGGCGATGGCCTGTGAGCCGTCAGTGCAATCATCGAGCATGATCAGTATCTCAACCCTTTCATCACCCAATGCTTCGTGATGAGCGGCGGCAATCAACGATTTGATGCAGTCATTCAAGCAACGCTCTTCGTTATGCGCGGGGACGATGATTCCGATCATGGGCTGGCCTCATGGCGGCACGTGCGACGATCGCATTAGCCTTTCGATGTCGACCTGAATCGCGAAATATTGGTTGCAAGTATTTTCTGTTATGACGACCGAATGCGCCGACGCGCCCATTGGCATCGACACAAACGGCCGGGAAGCGGGGCTTTACGCAGCCCGCAGCGACTCACCGATGGCCTCGCTGAAGGCAGGCAGATCGTCCGGGTTGCGCGAAGTGATCAGGGTCCAGCCGTTGGCGTCGCACTCCTTGACCTCTTGATCGACCCAATCCGCCGCATGCGCATTAAGCAGGTCGGTGCGCACGCTGGGGTAGGATGTCAGCGTCTTGCCGTCAACCACACCCGCATCGATCAGCAGCCAGGGGCCGTGACAAATGGCGGCAACGGTCTTGCCGGCGTTGGCGAACTCCTTGACCAGACGCTGCGCATCGGCGTCCTGGCGAAGGGTGTCGGCATTGACTGTACCGCCGGGGATCACCAGGGCATCGAATTGATCAGCCGACAGACCTGCCAAGCGGGTATCGGAGGTGACGCGGGTGTCCTTGTCGGTATCGTGCAGGAAGGTCTGCGTCTCGCCGCCCTCGATGGACGCGTGGGTGACGCTGGCGCCCATGTCTTTCAGGGCCTTGAGCGGTTTGAGCAGTTCATCGCGCTCGATGCCGGTGTTGGCGGTGATGATCAGAACTTTCTTGCCTTGCAGTTGCATGCTCATGGCGGTGATTCCTCTTGAGTGAAAACGTCACCCGACACTGGGGTGTTGTCGTTCTCTGAGGGAGTCGAAAAACCGAAAGTTCAGCCCGATTGCATCACCGGCCATGACCAGCGCATCGGTTCAGAGGCAATCGCGTGCGGCTTTTTCCAGTGCACTGCGACCGAATGCTGAGGCCAGCGGCGCGCGTTGATACAGAAATGCGCGGGTATTGGGGTTGCCTTTGAAGACTTCGAGAATATCGTCCTGGGACAATTTGCCGGATACCAGCAGTTTGTAGTGGCCCTTGCTCTCAGTCAGGGTGGTCGACGGCTTGATCGCCTGCCACTTGGGCAATACGCATTGCACGTAATCAGCAGCCGGCTTGGGGGTTTCGAGATTGACCGAAGGGTTGTTCGGGGTCGAGCCGCAGCCCGCCAAGGTCAGCGCCAGCGCGCTGGTGAGCAGTGGGAAACGCATCTATTTCATCCTGAAATGAAGAGTGTGAATCACTTCGCAAGGCCACGGAGCATCACGCCATATCAATTTAATATCATTGATGGCGTGTCTGGCGTGGGTTCAGAAGTGCACGTTTATTGGAAGTTGTTGCGAATCTTAAGTTGAGAAACGCTATCGTTTGCGTTGGTCAATCTAAGGCCCGTTATTCAATGACGCATATGGTGCCGAGGTGGCGCTTAAATGGAAAGAGTCACGGCTGAAAATATCGGCGGCGACCAGTCAGGGCCCAACTGAATGTTTATCCGGCCTGACTCGTTCACTCGATGTCCGACCCCAGGGTTGCCCGATGTTGGAGATGCAGGCGGCGGATATTCAAATGCTCTGCTCGGTGCTGATAGGTTTTGACCTGTAATCGAGCATTGACAATCAATCTGTTGGGATTAAAGTGAGCATAAACGAGCATTGCCCGATTGATGTTTCATGACCGAGCATGCCTTTTCGCACTAGCCACAGGATCCCTCATGTCAATTGAACTGCAACGCGCCGCTTACTCAGTCCTCTTGCCTGCCTTTGCCGGGCTTGATCTGGATGACGCCGTTCGGCGGTATCTGGAGCGAGGCGGGGTCTCGATTCTTCTGGGGGAAAGCCGTGATGAATACCTGGCGCGCAATATGAGTTTCGAGCGGCGTTGGCGTGAAACTCAGACGCATTTCATGGGAATAGCGCAAGAGGCGGCTGAGTGTGCAGGTTCTCCGGTGCTGGTGGCGGTGGACCAGGAACTGGGCGGGATCCAGCGTTTGCATCGCTTGGTGCCGGGGATGCCGACCGCCGACGAGCTCAAGGGCTTGAGTGACCAGGAGATTGAGGCGCGCAGTTATGAGATGGCCAGTTCGGCAAGGGTCATGGGGGTCAATCTGTTCCTGGCACCTGTCGTCGATGTGGTCACCGGCAGCAATCCCTGGCTGCACAATCGCACATTGGGGACGGACCCGCTCGAAGTGTCGCGCATAGCCTGTGCCTTCATTCGTGGAGTGCAGCGGGCGGGGGTGATAGCCACTGCAAAGCATTTTCCCGGTCATTACCACACCGAGCACGATCCCGCAGTGGCGCTGGCCAGTGTGCCAGATTCGGTGGACGACCTTGAGCAAGGCCTGGGCGTGTTCCGTGACGTCATCGCGGCAGGTGTGCAGGCGATCATGCCGGGGCCAGCGGTGTTTCCGGCGCTTGACCCGTTGCAGTCGGCCAGCACCTCGGCGAAGGTCATCGGCCTGTTGCGCGAGCATCTGGGTTTTGGCGGGCTGATCATCTCCGACGATCTGGACGCTGTGTCGATTCTGCGCGGCAACAGCATTGCCGACACCGCCGTCACTGCCTTGGGTGCCGGGGCGCATCTGCTGCTGGTATCCAGCGAATCGGGGCTCGATGACATCGCGCAGGCAATCGTCGATGCGGTGGAAAACGGGCGGCTGGATCGTTCGCAGTTGCTCAGTGCCTCGCAGAAAGTGCGCGATCTGGCGCAAGCTTCGAAAGCGCAGGTCGATTCAGGGCTGTACGTGTCCTACCCGATTCCCGGAGGTCATCTCACGCGTCGGGTGACGCGCTAGGCAAACCCGGACATCGTAGGCAGGCGACAGGGGTGGGGGGGCACAATGGCCCACGCCACAGACCTCATTTGCCAAGCGTCTGCCACCCACTGTTCACGCCTGTCGCCTTCGAACGGATAGGGCGCGCCTGATCGGCGGTCATGCGTTGTGCTCCTCGTTTGTACTCCCACGCGACAGGCTTTACCCTCCACGGCACCCCTCATGTCAGAAGGAATGCCTGATGAGCTGGTCTGCCAAGCAGTATTCGATGTTCGAACAGCAACGCACTCGCCCGGTCCGCGACCTGGTCGCTGCCATCCCGACGCAATCGGTGAAGACAGCGATCGATCTGGGGTGCGGCCCCGGCAATTCCACCCAAGTGCTGGCCGAGCGTTTCAGTGATGCGTTGATCACCGGGCTCGACAGCTCGGACGACATGCTCGGCGACGCCCGCCAGCGCTTGCCGAACATTGAATTCGAACGGGCAGATATCGGCCTGTGGAAGCCGGAAAAAACTTATGACGTGATTCTCGCCAACGCGTCATTGCAGTGGGTGCCGGATCATGCCGAGCTATATCCGCGTCTGGTCAGCCTGCTCAATCCCGGTGGCAGCCTTGCCGTCCAGACCCCGGACAACCTCGAAGAACCCGCACACCGGCTGGCCCGCGAGATCGCAGCAAGCGGGCCTTGGGCGAGCAAGATCGCGTCCGTCAAACACCCTGATCGCCATCCGGCGGCTTATTATTTTGAAGTGCTGCAGCCCCATTGCGCTGAGGTCGATGTCTGGCGCACCACGTATCACCATCCTTTGGCCGGTGGGCATGGCGCGGTGGTGGAGTGGTTCAAGGGCTCGGCGTTGCGGCCTTATCTGCAAAAGCTCGATGAGCGCGAGCAGAAAGCCTTTCTCGACGCCTATCTGCAAGCGATTTCCCAGGCGTACCCGGCGCTGGCGGATGGCTCGGTATCGCTGCCGTTTCCGCGTCTGTTCATCGTTGCCACACGCTGATG
Source organism: Pseudomonas sp. GW821-FHT02A11 (assembly GCF_059421985.1). Classification (NCBI taxonomy): domain Bacteria; kingdom Pseudomonadati; phylum Pseudomonadota; class Gammaproteobacteria; order Pseudomonadales; family Pseudomonadaceae; genus Pseudomonas; species Pseudomonas sp. GW821-FHT02A11. The sequence continues at coordinate 50,160 of NZ_JBWKWB010000007.1, read as the reverse complement.
TTCTGATACGGCAGGTTCTGTGTAGCCGCCCGGCCGGGCGGCTACAGGAGCAAAAGCCAGGAGTGAAAAATGGATAAGCCGCAAATGGATCTGGCCTCACGGCTGATCCGCAACTTCAATGAAGTCCCGTTGCAGGACGAGCGCCGCGATCCGCTGTACCAAAGCCAGGCCGCGCGTCTGGGTACCGGCACTGCCGCGCAAAAGCTCGGCGCCTCGGTGGACATCGTCGCCCCCGGCAAACGCTCGTGCCCTTACCATTTCCATTACGCCCAGGAAGAGATGTTCGTGATCATTGACGGGCAGGGCACGCTGCGGGTGGCGGGTGAGATGCTGCCGGTCAAAACCGGTGACGTGATCTTCATCCCGCCGGGCCCTGAGTACCCGCATCAGCTCATCAATACGTCCCGGGCGCCGCTCAAGTACCTGTCCATCAGCACCCGCGAGACGCCGGAAGTTTGCGAATACCCGGACTCAGGTAAGTACCAGGCAATGGTCACGATCAACGGCGCGAGGGCGTTCACCGCCGTTCAGCGCCCTGGCACTACGCTGGATTACTGGGATGGCGAGCCCTGAGCCTTGGACGCTGAATGATTTGGTTATAACCATAGATCCTTTCGATCTACGCTTCATATAAGAAAAGCGGAGGGCTTTAGACGAAAAATCGCTATCCTGCGCGCCAGTTTTTCCAGCGTGTCGGGCAAATCAATGGATTTTGGCAATACAGGTTTCGTGGTCGCCGGGCTTGTCGTCGGCTTCATCGTCGGTATGACCGGCGTGGGTGGCGGTTCGTTGATGACTCCGATTCTGCTGTGGTTCGGTATCAACCCGGCCACCGCAGTGGGCACCGATCTGCTGTACGCCGCCATCACCAAGAGCGGTGGCGTGCTGGTGCACAAGAAGAACGACAACATCGACTGGGGCATCACCGGCTGGTTGACGCTGGGCAGCGTGCCGGCGGCTGGGCTGACCCTGTGGTTCCTCAACAGCCTGCACACTGCGCCCGATGCGATGAACGCCGTGATCAAGCAAGGTCTGGGGTTTGTCTTGCTGCTCACGGCGCTGGCGATCTTCTTCAAGAAACGCCTGCTGGCCTTTGCCCAGCGTCATGCTGGCGATCACTACCGCCTGAGCGACAAGAGCCTCAATGCGCTGACAGTGGTCACTGGCGTGGTGCTGGGCGTTATGGTTGCGCTGACTTCCATTGGCGCTGGCGCACTGGGCACGGTGGCGCTGTTCATTCTGTATCCGTTCCTGGACACCCGTCGCCTGGTGGGCACCGAGATCGCCCACGCCGTGCCGCTAACCCTGATAGCAGGCCTCGGCCACGCCAGCATGGGCAACATGAACTGGGCGATGCTGGGCTTCCTGCTGATGGGTTCGCTGCCGGGCATCTATATGGGCAGCCACTTGACCGGGCGCGTTCCCGATGGCGTGCTGCGCCCATGCCTTGCGGTAATGCTGATCGCCATCGGCTACAAGCTGGCGTTCTGATCGGCCAGAACCTTTGCAGGGCGCCGTCACATTCACGCCAGGAGGGAGCATGGACATCATCGCCGAGCCGCAACTGATCCAGCTGGTGACTGAAAGGTTGATCCTGCGCCCTGCGTTGCCGACCGACGCTGCGCAGATCCGCGCCTACAACCTGTTCAATCACAAACATCTGCAGCCTTGGCAACCGACCCGTCCTGCCGGTTTTTTCGACATTGACAACATCGCCATCCGCATCGCCCGCGTGGAGCGTGATCGCCTGGCCGGTCGCTGCCTGCATTTGCTGATGCTCGACCGCGCCACCGGGGACATGGTCGGCGAGTGCAATTTCAGCAACGTCGTGCTGGGAGCTTTTCAGGCCTGTCATCTGGGCTATTCGCTGGCGCAAAATGCGCAGGGCAAAGGGCTGATGCGTGAGGGGTTGAAGCGGGCGATTGCCTATGTGTTCGAGGATCTGCAACTGCATCGGGTGATGGCCAACTACCGACCGGAAAACGAGCGCAGTGCGCGAGTGTTGTCGGCGCTGGGTTTCGAGCGCGAGGGTTTTGCCAAATCCTATCTGCAGATCAATGGCCAGTGGGCCGACCATGTGTTGACGGCGCTGGTCAATCCTGCACAACGTTGAGCTCATCGCGTGGTGCTACAGCGTTGAATCCAGACCATAAAAAACCGCTGACCACCCGAAGCGCCAGGTGATCAGCGGCAAGTCACGTCTTAGCAGAGCTTGTCGATGACGCGAACGCCGGGCTCTTTCTTCGCGGCACCCCATTCACTGCTCAGGGTGTCCAGTACCTGGCCCAGGAACTGTTTGTCGGCGGCTGCCTTCTTGCCGACATAGCCATGCCCCTTGCGGTACATCTTCAGCCGCGCACGCATGTGCGGATGCTGTTCGTCGAACTCTTGTTCCTCGGTGCAGGCGCCCAGGCCGTCCATGTGCACATCGCCTTTCTCACAGACCCAGAGAATGTGGCTATCGAGGGAGTCCTTCTGCGCCGCGAACAGTCGAGCCAATTGATCAATGGTGGGTTGATTGTTCAGATTCATGATTGGATACCCCTTTTTGCCCATTTGTTAGCTATCTGGTTAGTTCACACGTAATGGCGAATCGTCCGTCGATTCGCAGTCCTTTCTCACGCTGACAAACAAGGTCCGTCGATGAGCCGGAGCCGCTGCCGGGCGCGTTGAATGTCGTATCGATGAACGCTGTGGCGGGATGATCAGAAGCGCAGGAGAGAGTGGCGGGCGTCGTTGGACACTGGCGACTTTGCGTGGTCGACCACAAGTGTCATGAGGACGTTTCGCCAGCGCTCGGCCTATGGGTCGATCATGCCGGTTCAGCTTCATCAATCTGCCTTGTGGGCAGCACACATCCAGAGGTTGTTCGACGGCTATGCCGAACGGGCCCGGAATACTTTTGCCAGCTCTCCCGATCGGGGAGACGGCCTCACTATGCAATTGCAAAACGGCTTCGTCAACCGTTTTGTAGTGAATATTTTCATGAACTACATATTTTGTAGTTCCAATACACAAAGGTCCGTTCGTGACTACAAAGTCAGTGTTTACGGGCCTTTGACGCCATTGAAGTGTCAGCGCTGGCAGGTGGGTCGCTGTTGACAGGCTATGGCGTCGGAACAGCTTTCTCGCCATGACGATCTGTCATTATCTGGACAGAATGACAGTTGCGCACTACTGTGTACGGCATCGATCACCGGACCCAAGGCCGCCACGCCATGAAAAACCCGCCCCACGGCAGCGCGCATCTGCTGCAACAAATCAAGCTGATCGCCGAGGGCCTGGCCGAGACCTTCGCGCCGTTCTGCGAGGTGGTGGTGCACGATCTCAAGGACACCGATCATTCGATCCAGGCGATCCACAACAACCTCTCCGGCCGCCAACCCGGTGACCCGACCACGGAGCTGGGCCTGGCGAGGATTGCTGATCCTGCGTATCCGCAGATCATCGCCAACTACGCCAATCGTTTTGCCGACGGTCGTCAGGCCAAGAGCACATCCATCGGCATCAAGGGCGAGGATGGTCAGTACGTCGCTGCGCTGTGCCTGAACATCGACCTGACGCTGTTCCAGAGCCTGCAATCGGCAATGGCGCAGTTCACCCGTGTCGAGGCCAAGGTCAGCGAGTCGCTGGACCCTGGCAGCGCCGACAGTATTCGCGAGTGTATCGACCAGTTCGCCGCGCGCCTGGCCAGTTCCCCCCGCGCGCTGAAGCCTCCCGAGCGCCGTCAGCTGCTGCAGGAACTCAAACAGGCGGGCTATCTGGACATCCGCAAATCCATGGAAGTGGTGGCGCAGCACTTGGGTGTGTCCCGCGCCGCCGCCTACAGCTACGTCAAATGATCGAGGTTTTTCCGATGCCAGATGCCATTGTGTGCAGCAACAGTCCGGCGTTGCCGACCCCCGCCGGGCACTACTCTCATGTCTGCGCGGCGGGCAATCTGCTGATGATTTCCGGGCAGTTGCCGGCGAGGTCCGACGGGCGAACCCTTGAGGGTGAGTCGTTCGAGGTGCAGGTGCGGCAGGTGCTCGCCAATATCGATGCCTGTCTGGCACAAGGGGGCGCCGACAAATCACGGCTGGTGCAGGTGCGCGTGTATGTGACCGACATGCAGCACTGGCCGCTGTTCAACGCGCTCTACGCGCAGTGGCTGGGTGACCATCGCCCGGCCCGAGCGGTAGCCGGTGTCGCGCAGTTGCATTACGGCCTGGCGGTGGAAGTGGAAGCCATGGCACTGCTGCCGGGCTGATTGAGCACCAACTGGTTATTTTCTGACCCCGGCAAAGCGGGGGCTTCTCTGCATCGAACCTTAGAGGATGAATATGGAAACGCTCGTGCTCCCGACGTATGACGATGTGGTCGCAGCCGCGAAACGCATCGAAGGCCATGCCCACAAGACCCCGGTCCTGACTTCGCGCACTGTTGATCGCGAGTTGGGGGCCGAGGTGTTTTTCAAGTGCGAAAACTATCAGCGCATGGGCGCGTTCAAGTTTCGCGGGGCGTTCAACGCGCTGTCAAAGTTCGATGCCAGCCAGCGCAAGCGGGGCGTCGTGGCGTTCTCGTCTGGCAACCACGCCCAAGGCATCGCCCTGTCAGCGCAGTTGCTCGGCATTCCGGCGACCATCGTCATGCCCCACGACGCCCCCGCCGCCAAGGTGGCGGCGACCAGGGAATACGGCGCGACGGTGGTGATCTACGACCGCTACAAGGAGGACCGCGAAGCGATTGGTCGCACGCTGGCCGAGGAGCACGGCCTGACGCTGATCCCGCCTTACGACCACCCGGACATCCTCGCGGGGCAGGGCACAGCGGCCAAGGAGTTATTCGAGGAGGTGGGCCCGCTGGATGCGTTGTTCGTCTGCCTGGGTGGTGGCGGGCTGCTCAGTGGTTCTGCGCTGGCGACCCGCGCCCTGGCGCCGAGCTGCAAGCTTTACGGTGTCGAACCCGAAGCCGGTAACGATGGCCAGCAGTCCCTTCGCAGCGGCCATATCGTCAAGATCGAAACCCCGAAAACCATCGCTGATGGCGCGCAGACGCAATACTTGGGTCACTACACCTTCGGCATCATCCAACGCGACGTCGACGACATCCTCCTGGCCAGCGACGCGCAGCTGGTGGACGCCATGCGCTTCTTCGCAGAACGCATGAAAATGGTGGTCGAGCCGACCGGATGTCTGGGTTTTGCGGCAGCGCGAGAGAGAGCTGCCCAGTTGAAGGGGCAGCGGGTGGGGGTGATCATCAGCGGCGGGAATATCGACCTGAACACCTACGCGAAGCTATTGGCGCGATAACCCTGGTTGCCGATGCCTTGGCACACAGGTAAAGCCTGGGGAGAGCAAGCGCCCGGTCATGGCGGACTGCGGCGGCGCACCAAAACAATCTCTGCCGCGCGTTAACCGCTTGATTTTGGGCACTGCGCACTCGCGCTCGATAGCTCCACCCCGCGGCTTTTCACGAAGTCGGTGATGGCACTGTGCTTGCAGCATCTCCCGGACACACGGAGGGAGATGCCGAATGTTTTCATTGCGCGCCAACAAACGCCGAGCCCATGACGATGACGCCCTGAACCTGTTGTTCGAGGATCTGGACCTGACAGTGCAACTGTCCGAGCATTCGCCGTTGAACGCTCGCCTCAACGGCTTCAGCAAGACCTTGCACTCGCGTCTGGGGGAGAGTCTGGCCGCATCGGTGGACATCGCCGCCCATGCGCCGGAACTGGCGCGTATCGCGCGCGCCACCGAGCAAAGCGGGCAGATGCTGGCCCAGGCGTCGGAGCTGATCGCCAGTGCCAGCGAGCAGGTCAGTACCTCGCTGGACACCGAGCTTGTACCCGGCGCCGCCCAGGTGGCCAAGTTGTCCAGCGAAGTGACGCTGACCCTGCGCCAGTGCCAGCAGACGGGCGAGCAGGTGCTCGGGCAGGTCGATGCCATCGGCGCCAGCGAAGAGAAGCTGGAAGCGGTGATCGGCCAGTTATTCGGGCAGTTGGAGGAAGTCAGTCAGGTGCTCGGCGTGATCGCCAGTATCTCCCAGCAGACCAACCTGCTGGCCCTCAACGCGGCCATCGAAGCCGCCCGTGCTGGCGAGCATGGTCGGGGCTTTGCGGTAGTGGCCGATGAGGTGCGTCGGCTGGCGGGGCACACTACTGAATCGACGGCCCGGGTGAGCCAGATCATCGAGCGTTTTCGCGCGGACATGGACCAACTGGGTGCGGCCGGGAAGATCATGCACGCCGCTGTGGCGGATGGCCGAGACGGCATGACGCGCATGGGCGAGGACCTGCTCAGCACGCAGGCGGCCATGGACCAACTGGATCAACGGGTTGGCCATATCGCCTCAGGCACCGAACACATTGGCATTGCCGTGCATGCCATCAATCGGGACGTGCAAAACATCGCCGGTGTGGCCGCCGAGTTGCTCGGCAACGCCGGACAGGTGCTGACCCACAGCGATGCCGTGCGCAACAGTGGCGATCACCTGCTCAATGGGTTGGGTGGGTTTCGCTTGCAGATGCACAAGGCGATTCAGCATTCGGTGGAGCGGCTTGGCAGCGAGGCGGCCATGCACGGCGATGTGCAGGCGGCCGAGCGTTTCATGCTGGAGACCCTGCGTCGTGATCAGCGTTTCGAGCTGTTCTACATGGTCGATCGCAACGGCACGCAAATCAGTGAAAACATCGGCCTTGAGACCGATGCCAAGGCGCCGAGCTGCAAGGGACGCAACTGGGCGCAACGGCCCTGGTTCCGGGAAGTGGCCGAACAGTTGAGCAGCTACATCACGCCGGTGTATCGCTCATCGGCCACCGATGCGTTTTGCATCACGGTGTCGGTGCCGATCTTTGCGGCGAACGGGCAGTTGCATCGGGTATTGGCGGCAGACGTGCGGTTGTCGGCGCTGTTGTAAAACGTTGGCAATACCGCTGAACCATTACAGCCAATAACCCTGTGGGAGCGAATTCATTCGCGAGACGTTCGAACAATCGACACATTTCTGTGACTGGTCCAATGTCTCGCGAATGAATTCGCTCCCACAGGGGGAAGACTGCATTTTCCGGGGGCGGAATGTTGAACCCTTTGTAGCAGCACGGCTTGCCGGCGGTGGCGATTTCACGGACGCCACCGCCGACAAGCCGGACCGCTACGAGGGGGATTTCGCGTTACGCCTCTTCCTCCTTCTGCAACACGAACAGCAACAGCGAGCGCGGCGTCACGGTGTATTCGGTGCCGAATTCAAAGCGTTCCTTGCCCTTGATGTCCGGCTGGTTGGTGTCGACCAAGCTGATCCAGTTCACGCCCTCAGGCACTTCCGGCAGGGTGAAATTGACCCCCTCGTGGTGCGAGTTGACCACCAGCAGCATGGTCGCATCGGCACCGCGACGACGGATCCCGGTTTCCTGGGCGCGGCCGTCGATGAGCATGCCCACGCAGCGGCCGTTAGGGTCTTCCCATTGCTCGATGGTCATCTCCTCGCCGCTCGGCGACAGCCAGGTGACGTCCTTGACCCCCAAATCTTCGTTGTATTCGCCCACCAGGAAGCGCCCACGACGCAGGATCGGGTATTTCATCCGCACTTTGATCAGCTTCTGCACGAAGTCGTGCAGCGCTTTGCCGTCTTCATCCCAGTCCCAGTTGACCCAACCGATTTCGCTGTCCTGGCAATAGGCGTTGTTGTTGCCGTTTTGCGTACGGGCGAACTCATCCCCGGCAACGATCATCGGCGTGCCTTGGGAAAACAGCAGCGTGGCGAAGAAGTTGCGCATCTGACGCAGGCGCAGTGCGTTGATTTCCGGGTCGTCAGTCGGGCCTTCGACACCATGGTTCCAGGAGCGGTTATCGTTGCTGCCGTCCTGGTTGTTCTCGTCGTTGGCTTCGTTGTGTTTGTCGTTGTACGACACCAGGTCGTGCAGGGTAAAGCCATCGTGGGCGGTTACGAAGTTGACCGACGCGTAAGGCCTGCGACCCCGCTGGTTGAACATGTTGCCGGAGGCGGTCAGGCGGCTCGCAAGGTCGGCCAACTGGCCTTCGTCGCCTTTCCAGAAGGCTCGCACGGTGTCGCGGAATTTGTCGTTCCACTCGGCCCAGCCCGGCGCGAACTTACCCACTTGATAGCCGCCCGGGCCGCAGTCCCAAGGCTCGGCAATGAGCTTGACCTGACGCAGCACCGGGTCCTGACGGCAGGCGACGAGAAAGCTGTGGCGCTCATCGAAACCATCATGGTAACGACCGAGAATGGTCGCCAGGTCGAAGCGGAAACCGTCGACATGCATCTCGCTCGCCCAGTAGCGCAGGGAGTCGGTGACCATCTGCAGCACGCAGGGATGGCTCAGGTCCAGGGTGTTGCCGGTGCCGGAGTCGTTGATGTAGAAGCGCTTGTCGTCCGGCATCAGGCGGTAGTACGAGGCGTTGTCGATGCCGCGCATGGACAGGGTCGGGCCGCGCTCGTTGCCTTCGGCGGTGTGGTTGTAGACCACGTCGAGAATCACCTCCAGGCCTGCATGGTGCATGTGCGCGACCATTTCCTTGAACTCGGCGATCTTGCCGTGGGCCAGGAAGCGCGGGTCCGGCGCGAAGAACGCGATGGTGTTGTAGCCCCAGTAGTTGGTCATGCCTTTTTGCAGCAGATGCTGGTCGTTGACGAACGCATGGATCGGCAGCAGCTCGACCGAGGACACGCCCAGGCCTTTGATGTGCTGGATCACGTCGTCGACCATCAGGCCAGAGAACGTACCCTTGAGCTCATCGGGCACCGAGGGGTGACGCATGGTGAAACCGCGGGTGTGGGTCTCGTAGAAAACGGTTTTCTCCCACGGCACATTGACCCGCTGATCACGACCCCAGGTGTACGCCGGGTCGATGACCTTGCACTTTGGCACGAAGGGCGCGCTGTCGCGCTCGTCGAAACTCAGGTCGTCATCGGGATGGCCGATGGTGTAGCCGAACAAGGCTTCGGACCATTTCAACTCGCCTACCAGTTGCTTGGCGTAGGGATCGATCAGCAGCTTGTTGTGATTGAAGCGATGGCCGTTTTTCGGGTCGTACGGGCCGTATACGCGATAACCGTACACCAGTCCGGGATGGGCATCGGGCAGGTAACCGTGGAAGATCTCATCGGTGTATTCCGGCAGTTCGATGCGTTCCAGTTCGGTCTCGCCGGTGGAGTCGAACAGGCACAGCTCGACCTTGGTGGCGTTGGCCGAGAAGATCGCGAAGTTGACCCCCAAGCCATCCCAGTTTGCGCCAAGCGGGAAGGGTAGGCCTTCACGGATGCGCGAGACGTGGGCTTCCGGGCTGTCGGCCTTGCTGGATTCATTCTGGGGGGCGGCGTTCTTGTCTTGCTTGCTCATGATGATTCCTGATGTTCGAATGATTTCCTGAAGGCGAACAGAGCCTTTGTCGCAGGCTGGGACTGCGCCATTGGTTAAAACAGGCAAGGGGGTTACCGCAGGGGAATATCGTTTCAAGCGATCCCTGCGGTAGAGGTTTGCTGCGCGAACAGTCTTCGGCGAAACCGAAGACTCAAGGCGCGGGTGGCTTCGCAGCCGGAGCTTTTTTGGCCGCAGGTTTCGCAGCGGGCTTGGCAGCCGGTTTTGCAGGCTCCGCACCGCTTGCAGCGACCTTGGGCTTGGCGGGCGCCTTGGCTTTGGCAGCCGGCTTGGCCGCAGGTTTTTCAGCGGCTTTCGCGGCTGGCTTCGGCGCTGCCTTGGCGGCAGGTTTCGCAGCCGCAGCCTTGGGTTCAGCTTTTGCTTTGGCAGCCGCTTTTGGCGCAGCTGCTTTTTTCGGTGACTTGGCTTCGGCATCCGCTAACTTGCGGGCCTGCTCCCAATGGATGGCATCCTTACCATGAGGCTTGCCTTCAGATTCCCAGATCTGATGGGCGAGCTCTTTGATTCGTTTTTCGTCGGCACTCATCTCGACACTCCCGGGTATTACAAGGTTTGAATAAGCAGATTGACGGAAAATTCCTTGAGCGCTGCGCTGAGCGACAATTCCTTGTTGTCTGTGACTGTAGCTTGCGCGAAAAGTCCCTTCCAATTTGGATTTGAATCAGCGAACGGCAGGATGATTCGTGTATCGCCCCAATTTGCCGCGTTGATGAATGGAGTTTGCGCGGTGCCCAATAGTTCAGCCGGCAAACGCGGTACCACAACGATAGCCCGTATATCCTCCTTTACCCGGGCAAATGCCAGGACGTGTGCGGCCTGTTCGCCGATCACTTCCAGGGGGTGGTAGCGGCCTTCACTGAACAGAGTCGGGTGTTGATCGCGCAGCATGAGCACCTGCGCGATCAGCGCCTGTTTGACGCGGCCGTCCTGCCACTGGGCGAGCAGCTCGGTGAGCGGCGTGGCTTCGCTTAACGCGCGCTGGCGAGCGGAGTAGTCCACCGGACGACGGTTGTCCGGGTCCACCAAACTGAAGTCCCAGAATTCAGTGCCCTGATACAGATCAGGGACACCGGGCACCGTCATTCGCAGCAAAGTTTGCGCCAGACTGTTCAGGGCGCCCGCCGTGGCGATCCGGTTGGCGGTGGCACCGATGGATTGACGCAACGCCAGAGCGTCGGCGCCAAGCAGCAGGGTCTGCAAAAACTCGCGGCAGGCCGTTTCGTAGGCCTCGTTGGGCGCGCTCCAGCTGCTCTGCAATTTGGCCTCGCGCATGGCCTTTTCCTGCCATTGGGTCAGGCGCTTGGCATAATCCTCAAGCGCGCCTTCACCCTGCATGTTCAGCGGCCAGCTGCCCAGAATCGCCTGGTACAGCATCAGCTCATCGCCGGGGCTGATCGGATGCTCGCCTGTTTTCAGCGGGGCAGAAAGCTGCAGCCAGCGCTCGACCTGCTCGGCGTACCAGTCAGCAGTTTCGCTGAGCACGGCAAGGCGTGTGCGGGTGTCTTCGCCGCGCTTGTGGTCGTGGGTGGCGGTGGTCAGCAGGTTGTTCGGAAAGCTTGCACCGCGCTCGGTGCATACCTGATGAAACGCCTCGGCCGGTGCACTGAAATGTTGCGGATGAAAGCCCACATCGTTGCGCGAAAGCAGCACCGCAGAGCGATAGAACGAGGTGTCTTCCACCGACTTGGCGGCCACCGGCGAGGTGAGTTGCTGGAAGCGATTGCACGCCTTGCGACGCATTTCCCGCAACGGGCCGGTGGGGTAGTCGCGCAGGCTTTCGCCGCCCAGCCAGCGGGCCAGGTAGTCCAGCACCGGCCAGTCGCCTTCGCTGAGCATCTCTCGGGCGCCGGTCATCGCCTGCTGGAAGAAACGCTCGTCTTCGTCAGAGCGCCCGCACGCCGTGATGTAAGTGCGATACACCGGGAAGTTGCCCACCAGCGCCAGCAGCGCACGGCGAATGGCACCCAGGGTCAGGTCGCGGCTCATGACGTCGCTGCGGGCGACTTGCAGCAGCGCCTGGGCAAGGTTTTCGAAGTCCCCGGCGAGGGTGCCATGCAGCACCAGATCGCGGGCCTCCAGCACTTCCTGATTGAAGTCGCTGGTGCGTCCGCTGATGCGGCTCCACAGCTCGCCAAGCACCGCTTCACCCTTGGGGTCGTGCTGCAGCAAGGAGACCTGATTCATGAATTCATAGCCGGTCGTGCCATCGACGTTCCAGTCCTTGCGCACCTGTTCGTCGGCGCCAAGGATCTTCTCGACGAAGATCGGCACATGGCTCAACTCGGTGCCTGCAGGGCGTTGGCTCAACAGGCTCTCGACCCGCCGATGCAGCTTGCGGCAGTAACCCCGTGGGTCGGCCAGGCCGTCGATGTGGTCGATGCGCAGGCCATCCACCAAACCTTCGGCGATCAAATGAAAGATCTTGCCATGGGTCGCTTCGAACACCTGCGAGCGTTCGACCTTGAGGCCGCCCAGTTCGTTGATGTCGAAGAAGCGCCGCCAGTTGATATCGTCTCCCGCGGTGCGCCAGCTGGCGAGGCGATAGTCCTGACGCTCAAGCAGTTGATGCAACTTGTTAAAGCCGTCGAGCTTGCGAGAATCGAACTGCGCCATGCCGCTCTCGATGGCCTGAGCGAGCTCGGGTTGAGTCTTGATCAATGCAGCCAGATCCGCTTTTGCGTCGATGGCTTTCTGATAAGCGTCGGGGTCAGTTTCCAGAGCGGCAAAGCGCTCGGCGAGTTCATCCAGCTCTGCCCGGTTCGCGGCTTTAAGCAACGGCTGGTAGGTGCCCGGATTGATCGGGAAATGATGCTGATAGTGCTCCACGCGGAAGCTGCCCTGTTCGGCGTCGAAGCGCAGCGGCACCTCGCCGTTTTGCAAGACGGTACCGTAGTCGGTGCTGAGGAATGGCAGCAGCAGCTGGCCTTTGAGCAGCGGATCGGGGGAGTTCCACTGGATGTCGAAGAACTTCGCGTAGGGGCTGCGCTGACCCCATTCCAGCAGGTCCAGCCACCACGGATTGTCCGCGCCGCCGACGGCCATGTGGTTGGAGACGATGTCGAGAATCAGCCCCATGCCGTGCTTGCGCAGTTCGGCCACCAGCCGACGCAGCGCAGGCTCGCCGCCGAGTTCCGGGTTGATGACCCGAGGGTCGACCACATCATAGCCGTGCATGGAGCCTGCACGGGCCTTGAGCAGGGGCGAAGCGTAGAGGTGGCTGATGCCCAGTTGAGCGAAGTAGGGCACCAGCGCCGTGGCGTCGTCGAGGGTAAAGTCTTTATGAAATTGCAGGCGCTGGGTGGCGCGCAGGGACTTGAGAGGTGGGTTCACAGGTTGACTCATTGATCACGCTCCGCGGCTTGTTGACGTGCTGCGGCAAGAATCTCCAGACGACGCGCCGCGTTGGCGTTGTCCAGTAATGCAGCGCTGTCGCCGGGCAGGCGCCGGCGCCAGTTGGGGTGGCTGTCGATGGTGCCGGGCAGGTTAGCCTGCTGCTCGATACCCAGGGCATCTTCGATGGGCAACAGCACCAGCGGCGCACGGGTGTGGCCCAGGTAGCGGACGCTGCCGTCGATCATGTCGCTCTCGGTGCTGTTCTTGATGCCATAGTTGAGCCGCAGGGCTGCGCGCAGACCCTCGCGTTCGCGCTCGCGGCCCTGGCGCCATTGGCGTTCTGTCTCGTCGTCGATGTGCCCCAGGGTTTTGTTCCACTCGATGTCCAGTTCACTGAGCCAGCCGGTCAGGGTTGGCAGATCGTGGGTGCTGGTGGTGGCCAGGGCGTCGTCGGACCAACCCATGATCGGTTTGAAGTGGGCATTGTCCTGTTCGAACAACAGCACGCGCATGCCGAGAATGCCGCGGGTCGAGAGCTTCTCGTGCAGGCCTTCGGGGACGGTGCCAAGATCCTCGCCGAGGACCACGGCCTTATGCCGCCAGGACTCCAGGCACAACAGGCGCAGCATGTCGTCGATCGGGTAATTCAAATAGGCGCCGTCGCTGGGCGGCGAGCCGTCGGGCACGACCCACAGGCGTTGCAGGCCCATCACGTGGTCGATGCGCAGGCCGCCGGCATGGGCAAAGTTGGCGCGCAGCATTTCGATAAAGGCGCGAAATCCATTGCGCCGCAGGCCTGTGGGTGAGAATGCCGAGATGCCCCAGCTCTGGCCGGAGCGATTGAGAATGTCGGGCGGTGCGCCCACGGTAAGCGCCGAGAGCAGTTCGTCCTGCCGGCTCCAGGCTTGACTGCCAGCGCCGTCGGCACCCACGGCCAAGTCACCGATCAGACCGACGCTCATGCCGCTGCCTCTGGCGGCGCTCTGGGCGCGTTCCAGGCCCCGAGCGATCAGCCATTGGGCGAAGGCGTGAAAGCCGATCTGCTCGCCATGGTCAGCAGCGAAAGCGTCGATGACCTTACTGCGCGGGTTCTTGTATTCCTCCGGCCACTCATGCCAGTTGCCGCTGATGCCGAGTACGTCGCATTGATCGCGCATGGCCTCGAAACGGCAATGGTTTTCCAGCGCTTCGCCACCGGCGTGACGGAAGCTCTTGAAGTCTTCGTGCAGGGGGTGAGCGCTGCCGATGAACCCTGAGTAAAGGGCGCGATAGAGCTTCCATTTGGCCGCTGCGGCGGCAGGCCAGTCGATCAATTGCAGCCCTTCAAGGCGCTTGAGCTCGTCGCCAAGGCCCGTTTCCTCGATGGCCATGCGCACGGCACGTTCGCCGAGAATCGCACCCGGCGCCGCATACAGCGCATTGAGAAACAGACGGCTGGACGGCGAGTAAGGGCTGAAGCGCTCGCTGTCGTTAGAAAACATGGCATGCACCGGGCTGATCGCAATGGCCGCCGCCCCCCGTTCACCCGCCGAGCGGACAAAGGTTTCCAGCGCCTGGGTGTCGCCGAACCCGCCATCGCCTTCGCGACGCAGGTAGTAGAGCTGCAAGGTCAGGCCCCAGGCGCGCGGCACGCTGACGTCCGTGGCCATCGCCAAGGTATAGGCCGTCTTGGGTGCGACAGCGATGGTCAGATGCTGGCCATCGATTTCCAGTTGCTGATAGCCGACTGTGGCCAGGGCTGGCAGTTCGGCCTTGGCTGTGAGTTTGGCGTCCAGCCGCGAGCCGTCTTCGAGCTTCAGCACAAAAGGGGTTTGAGGCTTGAACCAGAGCGACAGGTCGAGGTTGCTGCCGTGATCGACGGTCAGCAGCGGTGGCGGGGTGGTGGACAGGTTCTGATCCTGCAGGCGCTTGAGGCTGGTTGCGATCTGTTCATCGTTTTCGGCGGGGTAGCCCAGGCCGTCGAGGACCTTGCGCAGCACATCCGGGCTTACCCGTTGCGGCCTCGCGTTGGCGTCTTTCCAGTCCACCGACAACCCGGCTTCGGCTGCCAGCATTTCCAGTTGCTCATTGCTCATCCTGTTCCTCCACAACGTCACTCGATATCAGGCTGACAATGGCCGTGTATGGATTGAGGTTGCCGTTTTGGGAAAGTTCTGCTGATTTTGGATGGGACTCATGAAGAACCTGTTGCACGCTGTGCTCATCGATTTCAACGGGGTGCGCACCCAGATTCAGGTCAATGCGCAAAAGGGTGCCATCGCCCAGTTGCCAGCTGGCGGTGACGGCCTTGTCGGCCAGCACCTGCGTGCCCAGCGCCTTCACACCGACCAGGCGCGGGACGATCTGCTCGCGGCGGATCTGCAGCAGTTCCCGGTACAGTGCCAGCCAGTTGCGATGGTCCTGACCTTCGTCGGTTTCCAGCAGCAGGGCATCGAACGCCGGGCGTGAGGCCTGGAAGGTCTGCAAGGCATTGGGGTCGGGAATGCGTTCACGCTTGGCCGGATCGGCGAAGGCTGCAAAGTCGGCGAACTCGCCACGACGACCCTCGCGCACAGCGTCGGCCAGCTCATCGTGAAAGTCGGTGAAGAACAGAAACGGCTCGCTGGCGCCCCACTCATCGCCCATGAACATCAACGGAATCATTGGCGAGAGCAGCAACAATGCAGTGGCGGCCCGCAGCGCTTCAGGCGGGCTCAACTGCACCAGACGCTCGCCCAGTGCGCGGTTGCCGATCTGGTCGTGGTTTTGCAAAAACAGCACGAACGAGGTGGGCGACAAATGCGCGCTGGGCTCGCCCCGCGCATGGCCGTGGCGGGTGGATTCGCCCTGATAGACGAAGCCTTCGCCCAACAGACGCGCCAGTTTATGCGTCGGCTGCTCGGCAAAATCGGTGTAGTACGCGTCGGTTTCGCCGGTCAGCAGCACGTGCAAGGTGTTGTGCCCGTCATCGTTCCACTGCGCGTCAAAGCCCTGATCCATGCGATGGGCTTGGTTGAATTCGTTCTCCAGCATCAACCAGATGTGGCGATCCGGCGGCGTCTCCTGGCGAACCCGTTCGGCCAGCTCCTTGAGGAAGGTCGGGTCCTCGATGGCATGCACGGCGTCGAAACGCAGGCCGTCGAAGCGATAGTCCTGCAACCACATCAGGGTGTTGTCGATGAAAAAATCGCGCACTTCACCACGGCGAAAATCGATGGCATCGCCCCATGGCGTCTTCTTGTCACTGCGGAAAAAATGCTTGGCATAGGCGCCCAAGTAATTGCCGTCCGGACCGAAGTGGTTGTAGACCACGTCGAGAATGACAGCCAGCCCCAGACCATGCGCGGTGTCGATCAGGTGCTTGAGTTGTTCGGGGGTACCGTAGGACGACTGCGGTGCGTAGGGCAGGACGCCGTCGTAACCCCAGTTGCGGTCGCCGGGAAACTGCGCGATGGGCATCAGCTCAATGGCCGTGACGCCGGTGTCGACCAAATGCTGCAGGTGCTGTTCCACCCCGCAAAAGCCACCCAGGGCGCCGACGTGCAGCTCGTAGATGACCGCCTCGACCCAGGGCCTCCCACGCCAGCCGTGGTGCTGCCACTGATAGGCGCCATGATCGACAACCACGCTGTGACCGTGCACTGCGCTGGCCTGAGCCCGGGAAGCCGGGTCAGGTACATTGAGGTTGTGATCGATGACGTAGCGGTAGTGCGAGCCGGCAGGACAGCGTGTTTCGAGAACGAACCAACCGTTCTCCTGTGGCAGCAGGGCCTGAGCAGGCCCGTGTCCAATTTCAACACTTACGTCTTTTGCATCCGGGGCCCACAGGGCAAACCGGGTGTGTTCAGAGTCCAGCAAAACGGCGCCGTGGCGCCACTTCTCATCCGTGCGCGAAGGCATCCGTCACCCCTTTATCCGTTCATGAATCAGTAGTGCAACGCAACACCCACGTTTTTCTTCAACAGTTCCTGGTAAAGATCGGCGTACGGTTCAACGGCTTTATGCCAGTCGAACGGGGCGGCCATGGCGCGGCAGCGCATGGCGTTGAGCAGCGTTGGGTTGGCAAATACGTTGAAGGCGCGGGTCAGGGCTTCGGTGTAGCTCTCGACGGTAGACTCGTCGAACAGAAAACCCGTGCAGCCGTCCTCGATGGTGTCCGCCAGACCGCCTGTGCGACGGGCCACAGGCAGCGACCCGAAGCGCTGGGCGTACATCTGGCTCAGGCCGCAAGGCTCGTAACGCGAAGGCATCAGCAGAAAATCGCTGCCGGCGAACATGCGACGGGCGTCGGTTTCGTTAAAGCCCACGCGCACGCTGATCTGGCCCGGGAAGCGGGCGGCGAGGGCGCGCATGGCGTCTTCTTCTTCCGGCTCGCCACGGCCGATGATCGCGATCTGGCCACCCTTGCTGACGATGTACTCGGCCACGCCAATGGTCAGGTCCAAACCCTTCTGGTAAACCAGACGCGACACCACGGCGAACAGTGGGCCGGTGGAAGGCTCAAGCTTGAACAGTTCGCGCACGTGGTCGGCGTTGATCTCTTTGCGCGTCCACTCATTAGGCGCGAAGTTGCACACCAGGTGATCGTCGGTCGCTGCGTCCCAGCTTTCGTCGATGCCGTTGGGAATCCCGCTGAGCTGGCCGCGATTGGCCTTGCTTTGCAGGAAGCCCTCCAGACCGCAGCCGAAGTCAGGAGTCGTGATTTCCTGGGCGTATGTCGCGCTCACCGTGGTGATGTGGCTCGCGTAGGCCATGCCTGCTTTGATGAAGGACAGTTGGCCGTAGAATTCCATGCCGTCGGGACTCAACGCGTGATCGGGAATCCCAAGCTCGCGGCTTGACGCCGTGCTGACGAAGCCCTGATAGGCCAGGTTGTGAATGGTGAAAATGCTTGGCGTGCTCTGGCCGCGCCATTTCATATAGGCAGGGGCGAGACCCGCTGGCCAGTCGTGGGCGTGAACCAGCTCCGGGCACCACTGAGTTTTGACCGCCCCGGCTGCGAAATCGGCAGCGGCCAGGCCCAGACGGGCAAAGCGGATGTGGTTGTCGGACCAGTCGCGACCATCATTGTCGCCATAAGGGGTGCCTTCGCGTTCGTACAGTTCCGGGCAGATCAGTACATAAATGACCAGACCGTCTTTCATGTCCATACGGCCGATCTTGCAGGGCGGCAGCGCCGCATGCCCGCTAAGGGAGCTGATGATGTGGATCGGGTTACCGCTATTGATGACCTGTGGATAGCCGGGAATCAGCACGCGTACATCGTGCAGGTGGCGCATGGCGCGCGGCAGTGCGGCAGACACATCACCCAGGCCGCCGGTTTTCACCAGATCGGCCATTTCCGAAGTGACAAACAGGATTTTTTTCCGGTTCGCCATGGATATGCCTGGTTGGACAGGGGGCAGTTGCAGCACAGGTGCGCTCGTCGATGCGAAGACCGGCAGATGGGTCAGCTCGCTGGCCGGCTGATTAAAACTCTCTCCCTTCTGGGTTTTGACAGCGGCACTAATCATCGTTTTCTCCCATTCGATACGCAGTGTTGGTACAGCACTTAGTTGTCATCGGCCATGTCCTATGGCCACGCACACAAGACCTACGCAAAATCGATACCCATTTACCGACTGCATAGTGAAGGACAAGGGTGAAAGCGGCCTCTGCTCGGGCTTCAACCAATAGCATAGGCGCTCTAATCACCTGACCCAGGGCGTTTGTAGAAGTTTCGACTTTTTTCCAAGGAAATGTCTGGCACGCGGGATGGCCGCTTTTTGTAGGAAAAAATTCATCTCGCTACAGAATCTCCGCAGCCACGGAATGCGCTGTTCTGGGGCATGAATCGTCTCGGGAAAGTGTTACAGACCGTCGGTCGGATTGTTCGACAATCAAACCAGCGTGACCGGGAGAGCATCGTCGGGCGCGGTTTTTTTTGGACCGGTCAGTCACGAATCGCCGGCGTCGCCTTTTCTCGGTGCAGAGCGGGTCAATTCCTGTGCGTGAGAAGAAAATTCCTACTTTTGTCGCGGGATCTTTTGGTGCACGCCACGGTAGAATCCTGGCACGCGGCTGTCGGCGATCGTTGATCCCGTCGCCTGAAAACTCCCAGGATGTTGAGGAAGTCAATGCAAGCCCCTGAGGTGCTGGTCCTGCAAGCCAGCTATAGCAACCCCGTCCACGCTGAAGCCATTGGCTTTCTGCTCAATCAATACGCCGAAGACGCCATGGGTGGCGGACAGTCGCTGTCTCTGGATACCCGGGAGCAGCTGGCGATCGAACTGGCCAAACGGCCCCATGCGTTCAGCGTGCTGGCGTTCATCTCGGGTGAGCCGGTGGGCCTGGTCAACTGCTTCGAAGGCTTTTCCACCTTTGCCTGCCGCCCACTGGTCAACATCCACGACGTCGTGGTCATCGCCTCGGCCCGTGGTCAGGGCATCAGCCAGAAAATGCTGATTAAGGTCGAAGAGATTGCCCGTCAGCGCGGCTGCTGCAAGATCACACTGGAAGTGCTGGAGGGTAACGCAGTGGCTCAGGGCGCTTACCGCAAGCTTGGGTTCAGCGACTATCAGCTCGACCCACAGATGGGTCGCGCGCTGTTTTGGCAGAAGTCACTCTAATTCACTGACAGCCCTGTTTCGGCTGGTTCAACCCTGTGGGAGCGAATTCATTCGCGAGAGGGCGGTACATCCGATAGAGGTCTGTCGGATGTGATACCGCCTCGCGAATGAATTCGCACAGGTTATCTGCGGCGCGAGTCAGGTCATCAGATGAGAGTGAGATTTCCGAAGCTTGCTGTTGCTCCGGCAACACCATCCAAAACATTTGTAACAGTTCTATCCTGTAAGACAATTCCGCGGGCGATGTAGGATCGCCTCCCGTATTGATTTAGGACACCCATGTCTCTTTCACTGGAACCTCCCAGTCGATCCCGTCCACTGATCCCGGATCACCTTGATCCCAACCCCTGCGCGGCTCTGCGCATGACCACGATGACTGTTTCAGGTCTCGGCCCATGAACCCGTGCGCCGGGCTTCGCTGTACCTGTCTCCCTGCCACTGAGGTTTTCATATCCCCAAGGGCTACCTGTACGCGGCGATCGGGTTCTCGATTCTCATCGAGCTGTTCAATCAGATTGCCCGTTCCCGTCGCAAGCGCAGCCTCAAGGGGCACCTGCCGCGCCGGGAGCGCATGGCTCACGCGGTGCTGCGTTTGATGGGGGGCTGTAAGCCGGGTGTCGAGGAGGTGGGCGAAGACATCGTCGACATGCTCGACGGCGATAGCGAAGAGGTGGTGTTCGACCGGAGCGAGCGAGTAATGATCAGCGGCGTGCTGCAACTGGCCCAGCGTCCGATTCGCTCTGTGATGACCGCGCGCAACGATGTCGACGTGATCGGTCTGAGCGACGACCAAGAAAGCATCCGGCAGCGGTTGATGGCGTCGTCTTACTCGCGATTGCCGCTGGTTCGCAACGGTCGCGTCGAGGAGCCTTTGGGCTTCGTGCACAAGAAAGAGCTGCTCAATGGGTTGCTGGCGGGCAGCCAGCCGAACCGTGAACACCTGAACCGCAGTGCGATCAATTTGCTGGACAGCTTCTCGATCCTCAATGCGCTGGATCAGATGCGTGCCCAATCGACGCATATCGCTTTCGTGGTAAAGAATTCGGCGATTTTGTCGGCATTCTGACCATGACCGACATACTCGAATCTATCGCCGGTGAGTTGCCCGACACCAGCGAAGCCGAGGGCTCGGATCTGGTCGAGGAGGGCGAGGGCGTGCGGGTCAATGCTGCTATGAACCTGAGCCATCTGCGTGAGCGCACCGGCTTCAAGGCGCCCGCCACCGATGAGTATCAAACGCTGGCCGGGCTGATCATGAGCCTGCTGGACCGGCTGCCGGTGATTGACGACGAGGTCCAGTGGGATGGCTGGGCGCTGAGGGTGGTGCAAGTTCAGGAGCGGCGGGTAACACGCTTGTTGTTGCGCAAACACGCCCACTGAAGTCCTCATCCCGTTGAAGAAAAAAGGCCTGCATCGCGCAGGCCTTTTTTGTTCCTGTCACGTTTGTCGCTTACCTCGCCACCGCCACCTCGGGCGCGGTGGTCTGTTGCTTGCCCACCTTTTCCATCACGGCGAAGTCGCTCAGGCCCTTCTGAGCGTAGGGGTCGCCAATCAGCCGTGGACGCGCCTTGAAGTCGAAGCTGACAAGACTTTTCGTGGTGTCCAGCTCGTCGAAGCTCAGCCCGGCCAGTTGCGCCCAAGTGTGGATCAGGTCCGAGCTGCTGTAAGGGCGGCTGTGGATGCTGTCGAAGTTCCAGTTGTGGCTCTCGCGCCATTTTGGCGAGGCGTAGGCAATGAACGGCACCGTGTACATCGCAATCGTCGGTTTCGCCTCGTTGCGCCCCAGGGTGTCGTGGCCCGGCGAGTCGTAAACGTCTTCGCCGTGGTCCGAGAGGTACAGCAGGAAGCCATTCGGATCGGTCTTGCTGTAGGTCTTGATCAAGCTCGAGACGACGAAATCGTTGTACAGCACCGCGTTGTCGTAGCTGTTGTACAGCTCGAGCTTGCTGTCATCGATGGCCGCTGGCACGCCGTCACGGCCGGTGAATTTCTCGTAATCCTGCGGGTATCGGTACTGATACGCCATGTGCGTGCCCAGCAGGTGCACGACGATCAGCTTGCGCGGCGCTGCGTCGTTGAGGGCCTTGGCGAACGGCTCCAGCACGTCGCCGTCGTACTGGCGGGCGTTCTGGTTGCGGTTGTTGTTCAGGTAGACCTGCTCGTCGGCCTGCTCGGAGAAGGTCGTGAGCATCGTGTTGCGCTTGGTCATCGTCTGCTGGTTGGTGATCCAGAAGGTCTTGTAGCCCGCTTGCTTCATCACGCTAACGATGGACGGGGTCTTCAGGTAGAGGTCCGGGTTTTCCTCGTCGGCGAAGGTCAGCACCTGTTGCAGCGCTTCGATGGTGTAAGGACGCGGGGTGATGACGTTGTTGAAGACCTGCAGCTCGTCCTTCATGGCGTCCAGGTTGGGCGTGGTCTGTCGCGGATAGCCGTACAGATGCATGCGGCCACGGTTGGTCGACTCGCCGATGACCAGCACCAGGGTGGTGGGCAAGCCGGCCTGCTGGTCCTTGAGGTTTTTCAGCGGGGCGATGTTGCTGCTGGTGGTCAGCATGTCCTGCATGCTGTCCAGTTGCTGGGTGTAGCGATGATAGGCCACCAGCATCTGCCATGGCACGGCAGGTTCGATCCGCGATTCGAAGGCTTCGAGGCCCGCAGCGGTGGTGTCGAAGCGTGACATCTGTTTGGCCAGCGGGTAGCCGACGATGGCCACCACAATCACCGTAGCGGCGACGAGCGCGCGGCCACGGGGCATGTACACCGGGCGCAGACGGGTCCAGAGGAAAATCGCGAAGGCGGTGTGGGCGATGAACGCCAGCACGATCCACCAGGCAAAGTACTGAGTCATGTACTCGCCTGCTTCCGAGATGTTCGACTCGAACATGATGAAGATGACGCTTTGCGAGAACTCCTGCTGATAAATGAAGAAATAGCCCAGGCTCGCCATGGAGCAGGCCCACAGCACCACGCCGATGACAGCCGCCATGATGCGGGCCTTGTTGGGGAACAGCAGCATGGGCGCCAGCCAGATACCGCTCATCAGGAAGGCCTGACGGAAGCCGGCAAAACCGGTGATGCCGGTCAGCTGGATCAACAATTGGGTGATGCCCGAAAAGTACCAGAAGAAGACGAACATCCAGGCCAGGCCGGCCCAGTCGAAGCGTTTCGGAGTCGTGGTGCTCCGTTTTGTTGTTGCCATCAGGCGCTCCCGCACTTAACACTTGTCCAGCGGCCAGGAGCCACCAGGTGAACTGCAGAGGGCAGACTGCGCCCGTCACAACGTCGCAGCCGCTCTCCAGAGGGTCGCGAGTATGTTTTTTGATACGTGAAAAAAACGTGAGCTGAGCGTGAGCCGCGTGTTGAGAAGCTCAAGATCCAGATTTTGCAAGGCGGCGGAACGTTACTGCGTGTGTCGAGTCCGAAAAGGAGCCGAAAACATGCGCAGTCTTCAAGAAGGAAGGAGAGGGTGTTTCAGGAGGGCAAGCCAGCGGATCGGGCTTGCCGCGAATCAGGGTAGACGTGAAACGATCAGGCTTGCAGGGCAGTGCCGTGACTGGCGATTTGTGCGTGTTGCAGCATCATCGTCAATTGGGCGACTCTCTTTTGCAGCTGGTCACGTTCTTCCTTGAGCAGACGCAGTTCGTCGCGACGAACGGTTACATAGAGGGTTTGTGGAGCGTTTGCTGGTAGTACTGTGCCCATTGCTCACCTCGCAAATGGCGGGATTCAACGTCGTAAGGTTCAAGCAAATGACAGCCTTATTACCCGACTGGTCTGTGCTCCTACCTTTATCGGCGCGGATTCTGATTTCTTTTGACGCAAAAGGGAACTTTTTATTTTTGAATTGTCGCTAACGTGCCGGCGTGGCGACAAACGGCGTCGTAGAGCGGGCCTGACCCGTCAACATGAAACTATTTTCACCGGGAAACCTTCGTTTGCCTCCCCGGACTAACCCTATAAGCGGCACTGGGCTATAAAATGAGGCACCCTTTGTTTTCGATTTAAGGAGCACCTCTACATGCAACTCGGGATTGTTGGACTAGGCCGCATGGGCGGCAACATCGCACGTCGACTGATGCTCAATGGCCACACCACTGTGGTCTACGACCGCGATGAGCAGTCTCGTGCCGCGCTCGCCAACGAAGGTTCGACGCCAGCCAATGACCTCAAGTCACTGGTTGCCGCGCTGGACAAACCGCGAGCCGTGTGGGTGATGTTGCCTGCTGGCGCTCCAACGGAAGACACCATCAATGAACTGGTCGGGCTGCTGGAGCCGGACGATGTGATCATCGATGGCGGCAACACTTACTACAAAGACGACATCCGTCGTTCGGTCGCGCTGAAAGAAAAGAGCCTGCACTACGTCGACGTCGGCACCTCCGGCGGCGTCTGGGGACTTGAGCGCGGCTACTGCATGATGATCGGTGGCGAAACCCAAGTCGTTGATCGCCTGGATCCGCTGTTCAAGACCCTGGCCCCGGGCATCGGCAACATTCCACGCACCAGGGACCGCGCCAAGGATGCCGACCCACGCGCCGAGCAGGGCTACATCCACGCAGGCCCACCGGGCGCCGGTCACTTCGTCAAGATGATCCACAACGGCATCGAGTACGGGATGATGCAAGCCTTCGCCGAGGGCTTCGACATCCTCAAGACCAAGAACTCGGACAGCCTGCCGGCCGACCAGCGTTTCGATCTGAACATGGGCGACATCGCCGAGGTCTGGCGTCGTGGCAGCGTGGTGTCCTCCTGGCTGCTGGACCTGACCGCCGACGCACTGGCCACCGACCCTCAGCTCAATGCCTACTCAGGCTCGGTGGCTGATAGCGGGGAAGGCCGCTGGACCATCGAAGCCGCCATCGAGCAGGCCGTACCGGTGCCGGTACTGTCCAGCTCGCTGTTCGCGCGCTTCCGTTCCCGTCAACAAAGCACTTACGGCGACAAGATGCTCTCGGCCATGCGTTTCGGATTTGGTGGCCACAAAGAACCTAAATAAGGAAGCCTCCCAATGGGTTTATCCCGCAGCAAGCAAAAGGCTCCGGTCGCACCTGCGACCACGTTGTTCCTGTTCGGCGCCCACGGTGATCTGGTCAAGCGGCTGTTGATGCCGGCCCTCTACAATCTCTTCCGCGACGGACTGGTTGGTGAGGACCTGCACATCGTCGGTGTCGACCACAACACCGTGAGCGATGCCGACTTCGCCAAAAAGCTCGAGGATTTCATTCGTCAGGAGGCGGCCAGCAAGGTCGCCCAGGGCGGGGAAGACCCTCTGGACCCGGCGTTGTGGGGCAGTCTAGCCAAGCGCATTACCTACATCACGGGGGATTTTCTCGACGAGGGCACTTACGCGGCCATCGACGAAAAGATCAAGAGCACCGGCACGCAGAACGCTGTGTTCTACCTGGCCACTGCGCCGCGCTTCTTCAGTGAAGTGATCAAGCGGCTCGGCTCGTCGGGTCTGATGGTGGAGGGCGACGAGTTCTTCCGTCGCGTGGTGATCGAAAAGCCGTTCGGCCACGACCTGCCCAGCGCGGTCGCACTGAACAATTGCTTGCTGAAGGTGATGAGCGAGAAGCAGATCTACCGGATCGACCACTACCTGGGTAAGGAAACGGTGCAGAACATTCTGGTCAGCCGTTTCTCCAACGGGCTGTTCGAGTCGTTCTGGAACAATCATTACATCGATCATGTGCAGATTACCGCGGCGGAAACCGTGGGTGTCGAGACGCGCGGCAGTTTCTATGAAACCACCGGAGCGTTGCGCGACATGGTGCCCAACCACCTGTTTCAGCTGCTGGCCATGGTTGCCATGGAACCGCCTGCCGCGTTCGGCGCCGATGCCGTGCGCGGCGAGAAAGCCAAGGTCATCGGCGCCATCCGGCCCTGGTCGGAAATGGAGGCCCTGGCCAACTCGGTGCGCGGTCAGTACACCGAGAGCACCATCGGCGGCAAAAGCCTCACCGGTTACCGTGAAGAAGACCGGGTGGCCGCCGACAGCACCACGGAAACCTACGTGGCGCTCAAGGTCATGGTCGACAACTGGCGCTGGGTCGGCGTGCCGTTTTATCTGCGCACCGGCAAGCGCATGAGCGTGCGCGACACCGAGATCGCGATCTGCTTCAAGCCTGCGCCGTACGCGCAGTTCCGCGACACGGACGTGGACCGCGTCGAGCCCAACTTCCTGAAAATCCAGATCCAGCCCGACGAAGGCATGTGGTTCGACCTGCAGGCGAAAAAGCCGGGGCCGACCCTGGACATGCAGACCATCGAGCTGGGGTTCGCCTATAAGGACTTCTTCGAGATGCAGCCGTCGACCGGGTATGAAACCCTGATCTACGACTGCCTGACCGGTGATCAGACCCTGTTCCAGAGGGCCGACAATATCGAGAATGGCTGGCGCGCCGTGCAGCCTTTCATCGATGCCTGGGCGAAGGATCCGCGCGTGGAGTTTTACAAAGCGGGCGAGGACGGTCCGGCGGATGCCGATGAGCTGTTGGCGCGCGACGGTCGACACTGGCAACGTCTGGGATGAGTGAGTCTTCGCAACCCCTCATCCGCTTCATGCTCTCCGACATCGACGGCACGTTGCTGCGACCCGATCACAGCCTGAGCCCGGCTAACATCGACGCGGTGCGCAAGCTGCGCGAGGCCGGGATTCAGTTCTCGGTCGCCAGCAGCCGGCCACCACGGGCCATGCGTCAGCAGATCGAAGCCCTGGGCATCGACCTGCCGACGGTGAGCTTCAATGGTGCCAACATCGTCAACCCCGATGGCAGCCTGCTCAAGGCGCACCGCATTGATCCCGATGCGGCGCGCATCAGCCTGGAGCTGTTTGCCGGGGAGAAGGTGTCGGTCTGGGTGTTTGCCGACGATCAGTGGCTGCTGCTCGACCCTCAAGGGGATTACGTCGAACACGAGCGCAACACGCTGGGTTACGACTTCGTTCAGGTCGCGCATTTCGAGGATTACCTCGATCGCATCGACAAGATCGTCGCCGCCAGCAATGACTTCAAGCTGCTCAAGCGCCTCGAAGCCCGGCTCAATCCGTTGATCGCCCACACCGCACGGGCGGCCCGCTCGCAGTCCTACTACCTCGATGTCACGGCGCTGGACGCCAACAAGGGCACGGCGCTGGCCACCATCGCCCAGGCGCTGGGGGTCGAGCTGGCGCACACGGCGGCCATCGGGGACGCTGGCAACGACGTGGCGATGTTCCTGCGTGCAGGGCTGTCGATTGCGATGGGGCAGGCGGAAACCGGCGTCAAGACCCACGCCAACTACGTCACTGGCAGCAATCTGGAGGACGGACTGGCCACGGCCATCGAACGTTATATCCTGCCGGGCTGAATCTGCAGCCCGGCAACCTCTGCGGGCGCGTGACACGTCGCGCCGGCAGTCACAAGAGGGATCATCACCCCATGGCTGTATTGATTGAAGACTACGCGCTGCTCGGCAACTGCCATACCGCAGCGCTGGTGGCCCGCGACGGGTCGCTGGACTGGTTGTGCTTCCCGCGTTTCGACGCCCCTGCCTGCTTCTCTGCCCTGTTGGGCGACAGCGACAACGGTCGCTGGAAAATCGCCCCCCATGGTGCCAACTGCCAGAGCGCGCGCCGCTATCGCGACGGCACATTGATTCTCGAAACGTGTTTCACCACCGACACAGGTTGCGCGTTGCTGCTGGACTTCATGCCCGTGGGCGTCGACAGCAGCGTGGTGCGTCTGGTCATCGGCCTGGAAGGACGGGTGGAATTTTCCATGGACCTGGCCATCCGTTTCGACTATGGCAGCACCGTGCCCTGGGTCGAAAAGCGCGAGCCGCACACGATGACAGCCGTTGCAGGCCCGGAGATGCTGGTGCTGCGCACGCCTGCCGAACTGCATCCGCTGGATCACCACACCGAGAGCCGTTTCACCGTAGAAGCGGGGCAGCGCCTTGGGTTTGCGCTGGGGTGGCAGGCGTCCCATGAGCCTGTGCGCGAGCCATTCGACGTCGAGCAGGCGCTGGAGAGCACCGAGCGTTTCTGGCGCGAGTTCTCTGACCGTTGCCCGGATGTCGGGCCCTGGACCGCTCAGGTCAAGCGCTCGCTGATCACGCTCAAGGCCATGACCTACGCCCCCACTGGCGGCATTGTCGCGGCGGTCACGACCTCGCTGCCCGAGCAACTGGGCGGTGAGCGCAACTGGGACTACCGCTTCTGCTGGCTGCGTGATGCAACCATGACCCTGCTGGCGTTCATGAACCTGGGCTATTTCGACGAAGCGACCGCGTGGCGCAACTGGCTGCTGCGCTCGGTGGCCGGCAACCCCGAGCAGGTGCAGATCATGTATGGCCTGGGCGGCGAGAGACGCTTGCCGGAGTATCAGTTGCCCTGGCTGAGTGGCTACGAGAACTCGCGTCCGGTGCGCATCGGCAATGCCGCTGCCACGCAGATGCAGCTGGATGTCTACGGCGAAGTGGCCGACGCCATGACCCAGGCGCTCAAGAGTGGCCTGCCACGTCTGCCGCGCAGCACGGAAATCCAGAAGGTCATCATGCCGTTTCTGGAAAAAGTCTGGCATCTTCCCGATGCCGGTATCTGGGAAATCCGCTCCGAGCCCCGGCATTTCACCCACTCCAAGGTCATGGCCTGGGTGTCGTTCGATCGAAACGCCGGAGTGCTGGCGCAGAGTGATCACCCTGAAGACCGCGAGCGCGGTCGGCATTACCGGGCGATCGCTGACGAGATCCACGCCGACGTCTGCGCCAATGGCTATGACGCTCAGCTCGGCAGCTTCGTGCAGACCTATGGCGGCAAGGAGCTGGACGCCAGCCTGCTGCAGATCGCCCTGACCGGGTTTTTGCCGGTGGACGACCCTCGAGTCCGCGGCACTGTGGCGCAAATCGAAAAGGCGCTGATGCAAGATGGGCTGCTGCTGCGTTACGACAGCGAGCGCAGCACCGATGGTGTGTCGGGCAGCGAAGGCACGTTTCTGGTGTGTTCCTTCTGGCTGGCGGACGTGTATGTGCTGCAAGGGCGCGAGCAGGAGGCCAGCGATCTGTTTGATCGCTTGTGCGGCCTGTGCAATGACGTCGGTCTGCTCGCCGAGCAATACGACCCTCGTGCCGGGCGCATGTTGGGAAATTTTCCCCAGGCGTTCAGCCATATCGGGATCATCAATACCGCGTTGAACCTGCATCGAGTGGTGTGTCCGGTCAAAACCCGGGCGGCTGTTCAGGCAGAGGTCGTCGCGCAGTAGGCTTAATCTGTGGCAGCGAATTCATTCGCGAGGGGCCGTACATCCGAAAATTTCTATCGTCTGTACCTACGTCTCGCGAATGAATTCGCTCCCACAGGTTTGCGTTGGGGTCGGGGTATTCAGCAACGGTGAGGTAACTCAGCGCGCCTTGCGAAAGGTGAAGTTGATACGCTGTTCACCCAGTTGCGGATGCTCGGCCTGCTTGATCGGCATGACGCCGTGATAGCGCAGACGATCTTCTCCGCCCCAGACCACCACATCGCCATGGAACAGCGGCACTCGCTGGGTGGCGTCACCGCGGGCGTGGCCACCGAACAGGAACATGGCGGGAATGCCCAGTGACACCGACACCACAGGCCAGTGCTGGTCGCGCTCATCCTTGTCCTGATGCAGGGCCAGTTTCGCGCCGGGGATGTAGCGGTTGATCAGGCAGGCATCGGGAACGAAATCCATGAAGCCCGCAGCCTGCGCGGCCGAACGTGCCAGGGTCAGGAATATCGCAGGCATCTCGGGCCAAGGCTGACCGGTTTGCGGGTCGATCCGCGCGTATTGATAGCCGTGGCGGTCCGTGGTCCAGCCAAAGGTGCCGCAACTGCTCAGCGCCACCGACATGGTGTAACCGCCAGGCGTCACCATGTGGCGAAAAGGCGCCCGGGACAGGGTGGCCTCAAGGGCCGGGAGCAGTTGTTCCACCAGCGGCAGCGCAAAGCCACGAAAGACGAACGACTGCGCGCCGATCTGCTCGGTCGACGGCGGTTGTGGCGCATCGTCGGCGAACAGGTCCCGTGTGGCGGGGGTAGTACCCTTGCGTTGCATCATTGCGGCGTTACCGGGTGGTGGGCCTGGGTTACCGGGCGGTTTACAGCGCCTTGCTGACCTTGACGTCGCTGATCACGTCGTCGCTGCCGCTGTGCATTTTCTGCAGGGCGGCCAAGGCTTCTTCAGCCGAAGGCGATTGCAGCAGCGCGAATTCAAAGCGGCGTTCGCCATTGAGCTTGTAACTGATGGCGTATTTGATGACAGGGGCGGAAGATGTGCTCACAAAAGTTTCCTTGATGGCGTTCAGCAGGCAGCGTGAAGCACGAAGCTTTCACGCAGGCTCATGTTTAATCGGATCAGCGAAGGCGCGAAGAGGAGCGGCGAACGATCTTGATTGAGTGGGTGAAGGTGGTCTTGCGACCGCCGCCATGGCTGTCCATCTTGCGTCCGGCGGTGTCGATGGTGATGTTCCAGAAACCGGTGCTGGGCACTTCGATCTTGGCCGGGAAACGATCAAAAGAACCGCCGTGGTAGGTATGGCGACCGCCGTTTTTGAAGCTGCGGAAATTCGCGTCGCTCATCAGGCGAATGTTGCAAAGCTGGGAGCACTCGATGACGACCACGTCGTCTTCGTTGAGATGCTCGCGCTGGTGTACGAATTTCATGGGTGTCTCCGGAGACGGTATTCTCGAAAACCCGAAACGATAGCACGACGCGCCGGGGCATTGATGGCCATCGGCGTTTTTATTA
This sequence comes from Pseudomonas sp. GW821-FHT02A11, assembly GCF_059421985.1. Classification (NCBI taxonomy): domain Bacteria; kingdom Pseudomonadati; phylum Pseudomonadota; class Gammaproteobacteria; order Pseudomonadales; family Pseudomonadaceae; genus Pseudomonas; species Pseudomonas sp. GW821-FHT02A11. The sequence goes on along the minus strand of NZ_JBWKWB010000007.1, from coordinate 20,113 downwards.
TCCGGGTCTTGCCTGAAAAAAATCGGGCGGCCGGGGATTTTATCGAGGCGGTGCGTGTCGTAGCACCTTTACTGGAGGGATTGTATGAAACTGGCTGTTGTTGTTCTGGCGTTGGCGATGACCGGCTGCGCCAGCGTGGCGGATATCGAGCACACCCCCCCGACCATGAATGTGATGTCCGGCAAGAATCCGCAGGAATACGCCGAGTGTTTCATCTCCAGAATCTCCGACAGCCGCAGTCCTGCGCAGGTCGAGCCGCACAAGGAAGGGTTACGGCTCATCGTGCCGCAGAAATTTTCCAGCGGCACGCCAACGGCGATCGTCGACATCGAGAAGCGCTCAGGGGGCAGCTCGATCAAGCTGTTCGAAAGTGGCGGCAACAATCCATTGCGGCCCAAGGACATCCAGCACGCCGTGACGGCGTGCATTTCCGGCGAATAAGCCTGACTTCACTTGCAGACCACCAGCACGCTGCGGGTCTTGTAGTTGCCAACGTCAACGCCCAGGGTCTTGTCCGCTTCCTTGGGCTGCGGGGTGCCATTGGTGCTGACGATGTTGTAGCCGGTGCCGGCGCAGGAGGCATCCGCCTTTTCATAGCAGGCGGCCCAGGACATGGCTTCGCCTGAGCAGTCGATACTCAGCGCCTGCTGGCCGTTCTTGAGGTAGGTGTTTTGCGCGGTCGCGCAGCCAGTCAGGCCCAGTACAGCGATGACGGACAGGATCTTGATCATTTTCGAATGCTTCGCGATGAGGGCCGGGGTTGAAGAATCAGCATTTCTCAGACTGATCGACAGTGCCATCGTTCCGGCATCACGGAAACATTTTTCGTCGTCGCAATGCGATCCGGCCCTCTGTGACGGGGCCGGACGGCACACGCCTCAGGATTTCTTGTCGGCGCGACGGCTTGGCGCCGGCGTGTCTTCAAACACAGCAGCAACTTCGCACGCGCTGCTTTCGCTGTGGAAAGGCCCTGCGACGGCTTCTTCGTCGTGGCCGACCAACCACCACTGGCCGTCCTGCAGTTTCTTGATCTGGTAGCCGTTTACAACTTTGACTTGCGCCATGATGCGTCTCTACAAATGATTCAGGCGGCCATGATACGGCGTGCGCAGATATTTTTCCTACGCAAACGAGGGAAGGCGGCTACGCTTGTGCCTGTCATTGCGCGGTCGTTTTGAGGAAATGGATGGTCTCTTACGAGTGATGTGTCGTACATCAAGCCAGCATAGGTCTTACAAACGTTTGCGACGACCAGTGGGTCGCTCGCCGTTGTTCAGTGGTCGCAATATTTGGAATGTGTGCGGAACTATCTGCACGACCGTTCCTCTACCAAGGCAGCGAACGGCCAGCAGCGGGGCATTGTAAGGTGATCGCCTCCTGATTAGACTGCGCCGCAACACCCCCAGCCCCATCAAGGACTTATATGATCAAGAAATGCTTGTTCCCTGCAGCCGGTTACGGTACTCGCTTCTTGCCAGCGACCAAAGCCATGCCTAAAGAGATGCTGGCAGTTGTCAACAAGCCACTGATCCAGTACGGCGTGGAAGAAGCACTGGCTGCGGGTTTGAACGAAATCTCCATCGTGACCGGCCGCGGCAAGCGCGCGCTGGAAGACCACTTCGACATCAGCTACGAGCTGGAACACCAGATCAAGGGCACCGATAAAGAGAAGTACCTGGTCGGTATCCGCCGCCTGATCGACGAGTGCAGCTTTTCCTACACCCGTCAGACCGAAATGAAAGGCCTGGGCCACGCCATCCTCAGCGGTCGTCCGTTGATTGGTAACGAAGCGTTCGCTGTGGTGTTGGCGGACGACCTGTGCGTGAACCTGGAAGGTGATGGTGTGCTGGCCCAGATGGTCGCCTTGCACAAGCAGTACAAGTGCTCGATCGTGGCCATCCAGGAAGTCGACCCGAACGAAACCAACAAGTACGGCGTCATTGCCGGTGAAGAAATCAAGCCCGGCCTGTTCCGCGTGACCGACATGGTCGAGAAGCCAAAGCCTGAAGACGCACCGTCGAACCTGGCGATCATCGGTCGCTACATTCTGACCCCGGACATCTTCGAAAAGATCGAACAGACCGAGCCAGGCAAGGGCGGCGAAATCCAGATCACTGACGCCCTGATGAAGCAGGCCGCCGAAGGCAACGTTCTGGCCTACAAATTCAAAGGCAAGCGTTTCGACTGCGGTGGCGCTGAAGGCTACGTGGAAGCGACCAACTTCTGCTTCGAGCACTTCTACAAAACGGGCAAGTCCACCCAGTGATGCAACTGTGCCGATAAACCCTCGGCTATCTGTATTGCTGCACAAAGCCACCTTCGGGTGGCTTTGTCGTTTCTGCCGCGCAGACCTTGCCGAGCGCGCTGGAGCGGTTATGCTAGCCCTCCTGCCAAGGAGAAATTAATGAGCTACGACTTCGACCTTTTCGTCATCGGTGCCGGTTCCGGCGGTGTGCGCGCGGCGCGCTTTTCCGCAGGTTTCGGAGCCCGCGTCGCGGTTGCCGAAAGCCGCTATCTGGGCGGCACTTGCGTCAACGTCGGCTGCGTACCCAAGAAGCTGCTGGTGTACGGCGCGCATTTTTCCGAAGATTTCGAAAATGCCAGATCCTTCGGCTGGACCGTGGGCGAACCCGAGTTCAACTGGGCTCACCTGATCGCCAACAAGAATCAGGAAATCAGCCGTCTCAACGGTATCTACCGCAACCTGTTGAACAACAGCGGCGTGACGCTGATGGAGGGTCACGCGAAACTGCGCGGCCCTCACGAAGTGGAAATCAATGGGCAGGTCCACACCGCCGAGCACATCATGATCGCCACCGGTGGCTGGCCGCAGATTCCGGATATCCCTGGCCGCGAGCACGCCATCACCTCCAACGAGGCATTTTTCCTTGAGAAACTGCCCAAGCGGGTGGTGGTGGTCGGTGGCGGTTATATCGCCGTCGAGTTCGCGTCCATCTTCAATGGCATGGGTTCCGACGTCACGTTGATGTACCGCGGCGAGCTGTTCCTGCGCGGTTTTGACGGCGGCGTGCGCGAACATCTGCGTGAAGAACTGACCAAGCACGGCACGAATCTGCGCTTCAACACGCAGATCGAAAAGATCGAAAAACGCGCCGATCGCACTCTGGACCTGACCCTCAACGACGGCAGCACCTTCAACACCGATTGCGTGTTCTACGCCACCGGCCGCCGTCCGATGCTCGATAACCTGGGGATGGAAACGGTCAACGTCGAACTCGACGACAAGGGCTTCATCAAGGTCGATGACAACTACCAGACCAGCGAGCCGTCGATCATCGCCATCGGTGACATTACTGGCCGCGTGCAGCTGACCCCGGTCGCTCTGGCCGAAGGCATGGCCGTTGCCCGACGTTTGTTCCAGCCGCAGCAATACCGCCCGGTCGATTATCGCCACATACCCACAGCCGTCTTCAGCTTGCCCAATATCGGCACGGTGGGTCTGACCGAAGAAGAAGCGAAAAAAGGCGGCTACGATGTGCAGATATTCGAGAGTCGTTTCCGCCCGATGAAGCTGACCCTGACCGACAATCAGGAGCGCACCCTGATGAAACTGGTGGTCGATGCCAAGACTGACCGCGTGCTGGGCTGCCACATGGTCGGGCCCGATGCGGGCGAGATCATTCAAAGCATGGCCATCGCTCTCAAGGCGGGCGCGACCAAGCAGATTTTTGATGACACCATCGGTGTGCACCCGACAGCGGCTGAAGAGTTCGTCACCATGCGAACCGTGACGCGCTGATCTGAATCCCGGCCTCATGGATGAGGTCGGGCGAACCATCGTTTAAGAGGAAGGACCCGCCGTGCCCCGTAAGAGTTTTCCGGCTGCCATGCCCTTGAATCCCATTGATCCTGATGACCGGGCCGCTGACGATCGCTCACCCAGTCAGGTCGAGGCGCTCTACGAAAGCGAGCGCCAGTTCCGCACGCTCGCCGACAACATGAGCCAGCTGGCGTGGATCGCCGATCCTGTCGGCAAGATCCACTGGTACAACGCGCGCTGGTACAGCTACACCGGCACCTCCTTCGAAGCCATGATGGCGCTAGGCTGGCGCTCGTTACATCACCCTGATCATCTCGAGCGCGTCGATTCGCGCATGAAACGTTGTTTCGCCACCGGGTCGATCTGGGAGGACACCTTTCCGCTGCGGGGCAAAGACGGCCTCTATCGCTGGTTCCTGTCTCGAGCGCTGCCCATTCGGGACGAGCAGGGCAACATCACTTACTGGCTCGGCACCAGCACTGACATCACGGCGCAGGTGAAGGCTGAAGACGCCCTGCGCGAACTCAATGAAAGCCTCGAGCGCCGGGTTGCCGAGCGCACCCGTGAGCTGGCCGAAATCAACGAACGGCTGCAGGTCGAAATCAGCGAACGTGCCCAGACTGAAGAAGTGTTGCGTCACGCCCAGAAGATGGACGCCATCGGCCAATTGACCGGGGGCATCGCCCACGACTTCAACAACATGCTGACCGGGGTGCTCGGGGCGCTGGACCTGATCCAGCGTCGCGTCGCCGCCGGGCGCGTGTCGGAGATCGACCGCTACATCGATGCCGCCATGAGTTCGGCCAATCGCGCGGCGTCATTGACCCATCGCCTGCTGGCCTTCGCGCGACGCCAGTCGCTCAATCCGCAGCCAGTGGATGTCAGCGCCATGGTGATGTCGATGGAAGAACTGGTGCGGCGGACCATTGGCGAAAGCATCGAGCTGGAAGTTGATCTCAACACGGCGCTGCGCATGACCAACACCGATGAACATCAGCTGGAAAACGCGCTGCTCAATCTGGTCATCAATGCTCGGGATGCGATGCCCGAGGGTGGGCGTTTATTGATCCAGACCGAGGTCGTGCATATCGCCGTGCTGCATGACTCGCTGGCGCCGGGGGATTACGTTCGGCTCAGCGTGCAGGACACTGGCAGCGGGATGTCTGGCGAAGTCATCGCCCGGGCCTTCGACCCATTCTTCACCACCAAGCCGATCGGGCAGGGCACCGGGCTGGGGCTGTCGATGGTCTACGGCTTCATCAATCAGACCGGGGGCCAGGTGCAGATCGACAGTACCGAGGGGCAGGGCACGCGCATCGATCTTTACCTGCCTTGCCATTTCGAAACTGTCGAACGGCACCTCCCGGCTGATCAGGGGCAGACGCCGCCACGCGCCACTCAAGGTGAACGCGTTTTGGTGGTGGAGGACGAGCCGGATGTGCGCATGCTGGTGGTCGACGTGTTGCGTGAGCTGGGCTATTCGGTGGAAGTGGCGGCTGATGGCGCCGCCGCGTTGCCGTTTTTACAGGATGCCCGGCGCATCGATCTGTTGGTCACCGATGTCGGGTTGCCGGGGATGAACGGGCGGCAGCTGGCGGAAATCGCCCGTCAGCATCGGCCCGGCTTGCGCGTGCTGTTCATGACCGGCTACGCGCGCAACGCTCAAGTGCGTGGGGATTTTCTCGATGCCGGAATGGACATGCTGACCAAACCGTTCAGCATCGACGACCTGGCGCAGCGTGTTCGCGGGTTGATAGAAGCACCGACTCAGGACTGACCGTCCGCTGAGCTGTCGGCCTGAGGCTGGCCTGAGCGCGCGTTCTCCAGTGCCACTTCGGTTTTGATCAGGATCAGCTCCAGGACGCGATTCTGCTGGTCACGCTCGGTCAGGCGTTCCTGAAGCTTCTCGATTTCCTGCTGAGCATTGTTCAGGCGCTCTTGCAGCAGTGCGCTTTGGGTGTGTGCGCTCAGATGTTGGTCTTTTAGCGAGCGGATCTGCTCATCCTTGTCCTGCAAACGCGCGCGGGTGTCTTCAGCGGCCTGGGTCAGGCGCGCGTTCTCTTTCTGCTCGGTCTGCAGCGCCTGCTGGGTGCTGAGCAGCGTCGCTGTCTGCGTGCCGAGCTTGGTGGTTTGCGCGGCATGGCGGTCGATCAGATCGGCGAGCTGACGTTGCGTCGCCTGCAGGGCGGCCTGCAATTCCTTCTTCTCGGCGTCGAGACCGGCGCGCGCTTCGTCGATCTGTTCTTGCGCCTGTCCCCTCAAGCGGCCGGCGAGACGCGTGACCAAGCTGTTCAGCTCGTCATCGATCTGCGTGGAAGAGGCTCCGTCTTCGGTCGCATCGAGTTCGCGCATCAAGCGGTGAATGGTGCTCTTCGAGCCGGTATTGCCCATCTCGATTCGTACTGCATCGATACTGGCGTTTGCTCCCCGGGCGATGAGGGAAAGGCGTGCAGCCTGCACGTCAGACTTGTTAATGCCGCTTCGGGCCATGGCGCGTCCTGTTGTTTCATACCGAATACGTATGCTGGTTACATACTACGAATGGCGGCTACTTTGCCCGAAGTTTTGAAAGTTGTCTGCCTGCCATTGAGGGTTTTCGCCTTGAACAGGAATCATTGAAGTGGGTAGGCTGGTGTGGCGTCAGTGCTACCTTGCGCAGAGGGGATCAGTGTTCGCGAAGGTGTAACTGAATTCTTCTATTAATAAGGTTCCTTTATAGCCAAAACCAATCACCAGCATCAGGTTTGCCAATGAGCCCTTGCCGAGGATTGTGCGTAAGATCCTTCCCATCGAATTCAAACCCGATTTTTTCAACCCTAAGGAGATCCACCCGATGCCTATCATTAACAGCCAAGTAAAACCGTTCAAAGCTACCGCTTTCAAAAACGGCGCTTTCGTTGACGTTTCGGATGCTGACCTCAAAGGCAAATGGTCTGTGGTGTTCTTCTACCCAGCCGACTTCACCTTCGTCTGCCCAACCGAACTGGAAGACCTGGCTGACAACTACGACGCGTTCCAGAAACTGGGCGTTGAAATCTACTCCGTGTCCACCGACACCCACTTTGCTCACGCTGCCTGGCACAACACCTCGCCAGCGATCGGCAAAATCCAGTACACCATGATCGGTGACCCAACCCTGACCATCTCCCGCAACTTCGACGTGCTGATCGAAGAAGCGGGTCTGGCTGACCGCGGTACTTTCGTGATCAACCCAGAAGGCCAGATCAAAATCGTTGAGCTGAACGACGGCGGCGTAGGCCGTGACGCCTCCGAGCTGCTGCGCAAAATCAAGGCTGCTCAGTACGTTGCTGCCCACCCGGGCGAAGTTTGCCCGGCCAAATGGCAGGAAGGCGAAGCTACCCTGGCTCCTTCCCTGGACTTGGTTGGCAAGATCTAAGTCGCCATGACCGGATCGGGGGCGATGAGCCCATAAGCACGTAAACCGCATCGCCCCCAAAAACGCCCGGGCGGTCATCGCCTGGGCGTTTTTATTTCAAGCATCACCGTTCTCGACCTTGAACACGAAGAAAAGGAAATCCGAATCATGTTGGACGCCAATCTTAAAGCTCAGCTGAAGTCGTACCTGGAGCGGATCACTCGCCCGATCGAGATCGTCGCGTCCCTCGATGACGGCGCGAAATCCCAGGAAATGCTGGCCCTGCTCAACGACATTGTCAGCAGCTCCAATCAGATCACCCTGAACACCGACGGCACCGATGCACGCACGCCTTCCTTCGCCCTGAACAGCCCGGGCCAAGACATCAAGCTGCGTTTTGCCGGCCTGCCAATGGGTCACGAATTCACCTCGCTGGTGTTGGCGTTGCTGCAAGTCGGCGGCTACCCGTCCAAGGCCAGCGAGGAAACCATCGAGCAGGCACGTGCCCTGACCGGTGAGTTCAAATTTGAAACTTACTTCTCGCTGACCTGCCAGAACTGCCCTGACGTGGTCCAGGCGCTGAACCTGCTGGCCGTGCTCAACCCGAACGTGCAGCACGTGGCCATCGAAGGCGGCCTGTTCCAACAGGAAGTCACCGACCGTCAGATCATGTCGGTGCCGAGCATCTACCTGAACGGCGAGCTGTTCGGCCAGGGCCGCATGGGCCTGGAAGAGATTCTGGCGAAGATCGACACCAGCGCCGGTGACCGTCAGGCCGAGAAGCTGAACGCCAAGCAAGCCTTCGACGTGCTCGTCGTCGGGGGTGGCCCGGCCGGTGCCGCTGCTGCGATCTACGCTGCGCGTAAAGGCATCCGCACCGGGGTTGCGGCTGAGCGTTTTGGCGGCCAGGTGCTCGACACCATGGCAATTGAAAACTTCATTTCGGTGCAACACACCGAAGGCCCGAAACTGGCCGTGGCCCTTGAAGAACACGTCAAGGAATACGAAGTCGACATCATGAACCTGCAACGCGGCGATCAGCTGATTCCGGGCAAGGATGGCGCTCTGCACCAGGTCAAGTTCGCCAGCGGCGGCGTGCTGAAATCCAAAACCGTGATTCTGGCGACCGGCGCCCGCTGGCGCGAAATGAACGTGCCGGGTGAACAGCAGTACCGTAACAAAGGCGTGGCGTACTGCCCGCACTGCGACGGCCCGCTGTTCAAGGGCAAGCGCGTTGCGGTGATTGGCGGCGGTAACTCCGGCGTTGAAGCGGCGATCGACCTGGCCGGTATCGTGTCCCACGTGACCCTGCTGGAGTTCGACAGCAGCCTGCGCGCTGACGCCGTGCTGCAACGCAAACTGCACAGCCTGCCGAATGTGACCGTTTTGACCAGCGCGCTGACCACCGAAGTGACCGGTGACGGCCAGAAGGTCAACGGCCTGCGCTACAAAAACCGCGTCACTGGTGAAGAGATCAATGTCGAGCTTGAAGGGATCTTCGTGCAGATCGGGTTGCTGCCGAACACCGAATGGCTGAAAGGCACCATCGAGCTGTCGCCCCGTGGCGAGATCGTGGTCGACAACCGCGGTGAAACCTCGATTCCGGGTATCTTCGCTGCAGGTGACGTGACCACTGTGCCGTACAAGCAGATCGTGATTGCGGTGGGTGAGGGCGCCAAGGCCTCGCTGAGCGCTTTCGATCACCTGATCCGCACCAGCGCCCCGGCGTGATGCCTGGCTGAGTTCGCGCGCAACTAAAAAACCTCATGAGCGATCATGAGGTTTTTTTGTGCATTACCGGTCACCGCAGGAGCGTGCTTGCCCGCGATGGCGCTGTGTCATTGACTCATTCCTCACTGGCACAAGCGGTCGCGGCAAGCGCGCTCCTGCAACAGCGGTGGCGTTATTCCGAGACTGGCGTTGGCTGGATGATCTCGACCCAGTAGCCGTCCGGATCTTTGATGAAGGCCAGGCTCTTCATGCGGCCATCGGTCAGGCGTTTCTGGAAATCCACGCCCAGCGCTTCAAAGCGTGCGCAGGCGACGTGCACATCCGGCACCGAGATGCAGATGTGGCCGAATCCGCGTGGGTCGGTGTTGCCGTTGTGGTAGCTGAACGCGGCATCTTTTTCGGTGCCGTGGTTGTGGGTCAGTTCAAGGATGCCGGGGATGCCTTTCATCCAGGTGGTGCGCGCCGCGGCGTCAGCGGGGATCTGCGCCTTATCCACCAGGGCCAGGAAGTACAGGCTGAATTCGGCTTCGGGAAAGTCGCGTTTTTCCACCAGGCTGAAGCCCAGTACGCGGGTGTAGAAGTCCAGCGAGGCCGTGATGTCCTTGACCCGCAACATGGTGTGGTTGAACACGAATTGCGCGGTGGCCGCGTCGGGCTGAGCGGTGACGCCCGGGAAAGTGTTCAGTTCGTGCAGACTCATGATGACTCCGGTTTGATCCTGTAAATGTTGCCTCATGATACGGGACCTGGCGCCTGAGCCAAACCCGAAAATACTGACGTCTTGTCGCAGGCCTTGTGAGCATGAGCCGTGTGGCTCACACTTGCGGCTCGACGTTCAGGTATCGATCATGGCTTTCGCGTTTCGCCTCTGTTCCCTTGCAGGCCTGTGCCTGTCCCTCGGTTTCAATACGGCGCTGGCAGCCGATGCGATGATCGTCTGGCCCAGTGACTGGGAGGTCGAGGCATTGCCGCCCACACAGGCCAGCGCCGATGGCCCGTCCGTGCAGATTCGTCAGCGCGCGGTCAAAAACGACGCCAATGGCGATCCGGCGATGGTCGTGGAATTGACCCAGACCCGCCTGCAGCCCGGTCACGCGGTAAATGTTCAGGGTGTGTTGCTGGAGATGCGCAAGGCCGTGCAGGTCAATTTCGTGCATGGCGGCTTCCAGAGTGTCTGCACGCAGATGAAACAGAGCACCCTCAGCCAGGTGCCAGCGATGGAAACCACCTGCACGATCACCCAGAACGGCGCCCATGTGATGACCCAGACGCTGGTGGCGGCGGCCAACAAAGAAATGGCGTGGTCGTTGTCGTACGCAGGGTCGAAAGAGGGTTACGCGGCCAACAAGGACGAAGTGCTGCGCATCCGCGACAGCCTGCGCCTTGACGTCAACCCATGATCGGGAAATGAGTATTCGTCAGGCATAAAGAAGCCCGCCGAAGCGGGCATGGGGCGCTAATCCTTTAGCAGCCTTCATCCTGTAGAAGTGCATGTGAAAAAAACGTGAAGGGCCTTTTCCTTTGGTCGAAAGTGGGCGCTGATGACTGGCCAGTCGTCATGTCACCTGGCGCACGAAGCGATTAGCTGGCAAGTCAATTATTGTTGTGCTTAATAACACCAATGGATTATTGCTTCGTATTGATCTCGCGGCTTTTGATCTTCTGCGATGTCGACATAGGCATCGTGAATCAGCGATTCAATATCAGAAGTTGGTACGGCCTCTCGGCTGAGCAAGATTCCCGCGATGCTGTTCAGTATATCGATCAAGGCCTGAAGATTAATAATGGTTATAAAAAAGCCCCGCAGAGCGGGGCTTTTTTAATAGCGATGGGTGCTGCACAAGCAGGGATCAGCCCCGCAGCCAAGAGTCGACGGTTTCAACGCCGTATTGCTCTTTCCAGGCTTTCAGGCCGCGATGGTTGCCACCTTTGGTTTCGATCAGTTCGCCTGTGTGCGGGTTGTGGTAAACCTTGACCACGCGTGCACGGCGGCGCTTGGGACCGGCAGGAGCAGGTGCTGCCGCCGACGGGTTTGGATCAAGGATGGCGATGACGTCACGCAGGCTCTTGTCGTAGGTGCTCATCAGCGCCTGGAGCTTCTGCTCGAATTCGATCTCCTTCTTCAGTCCGGCATCATTCTTCAGGTTTTCCAGCTGAGCCAGCTGTTCCTGAAGGGCTTTTTCTGCGGCGCGAAACTCGGCAAGTCTGGACAAAAATAGTACTCCGGCGGTAAACGGCTGTTGTCAGCCCAACGCAAGCGACATAGACCCGAATCCGGGGCTTGTGCTCATTTATTCACTACCCGGTGCCTTGACGTTGTCGTCAGATCGAGAAACTAACGGTGAGTTGTCAGTCGCGATGAGGTCATGGGGTAGTTGTGATGCGCTACGGGTAAATAATGCACGTTTTTTTCGAGTTGGAAAATAGGTCGAGCACATTTGTTATATGAAACTTGCAGGCAAAGATAACCGGGTCTGACAAAAAATGCCGGGACATGCGCTAATCGTTGTAAGTAATTTCTCAAACTTTTTCCCTGAGAGAAACTATCGACTTGCGTCGCACGCCCATATTGGCGTGCGTTACAGACCTTGCTGCAACGCCGGGTCGTCTGGATTGAGCTGTTCGAGTTCGGCCAGCAGTATCTGCACTTTCTGCAGTTGGCCGGTTTCTTTCCAGTAGCGAATCAACAGCACCCGGGCGTTACGGTTGGCCGGCTGGCGTTGCAGAATGTCCTCCAGCTGGCGCTGAGCCGGTTCCATCTGCTGAAGATCGTGCAGGGCAACTGCCAGCTCATAGCGATAGGTTGTGTTTTCGGGCTCCAGCTCCACGGCCTTGGCCAGTGCCAGCAATGCGTATTCATGTTGTTGGTGATGCAATAGCCAGCGTCCCAGCGCATGTTGCAGCAACGACGATTGCGGGTGCTTATCGAGCCACTGAGCCAGTTGCTGACGGGAGCGATCGGCCTGACCTTGCTGGTCCAGCAGGTCAACTTGCGCAAGACCGGCCTGCACATTGTCGGGCTCCAGCTTCAGGGCCAGATCCAGGGCGTCGGACGCTTTACGGGTGTCACCCCGATTGATAAACAGTTTCGCCAGTTGCAACTGACTCTGGCCGCTGGGTGGCTGGGAGGCGAGGGCGTTCTCGTAGTCTTCGGCGGCTTGCTGCAGCGAGCCGTAATACAGCCCGACGTCATCCGGTGACAGGCCGAGCAGGGCGCGCACGGCAGCGAAACGCACCCCTTGGTCGGGGTCGTCGAGCAATGGGCCAATGAGCACACTGCGCTGCGCTTCGGGAATGAGCGCGGTGACAGCGTCAATGGCCGCCTGCTGAACGAGAGGTACGTGACGCTTGAGATCGCCATCGAGAATCTTCAGCGCCTGGGCGCTCGGGTAGTTGACGAGTTCGGTCAGCAGCCCTGCGCGACGAATGTCTGACAGATCGGTGCGACTCAGTTGCTGATACAGCACTCGCGCGGCGCCAGGCTTGCCGTTATGGGCCTGCTCCAGCGCTTCGGCGTAGCTGTGGTTGACCACCGGGGCTGCGGGCGGCGCGGTCCAGTTGCGCACCAGCAGCGCTGCCGCGATGACCAGCAACGCTACGATCACTGCAATCGCGATCGTCCAGCGACGGCGCGTTTTCAGGTGAGGGGGGGAGTGCTGTTCAGAAGCCTTCGACATACTGATATCCATTTCTGCGTGCAGGGAAGCTTCGGGGAGTGCTGGCCGGGTGTCAAACGGTCGCGCAAATAAAAAGCCCCGGACCTTGTGAGTCCGAGGCTTGAGCGGCGCGGCAGGCAAAGCTACCGCGCAATCAAGATGGCCGGTGAATCAGGCATTCGGCTGCCAGCCGCCGCCCAGCGCCTTGTAGATCGCAACGATGCCGCGGTACAGGTCGATTTCGGCCTGGGCCTGGCTGTCTTCGGCGGCCAAGCGCTCGCGCTCGGCATCGAGCAGGACGAGGAAGTCAGCGGTGCCTTCCTTGTACTGAATGCTCGCGAGATTGGCCGCCGAACGGCTGGCTTCGCTCTGACGCACCAGCGACACCAGACGTTGCTGACGCTTGTCGTAGTCGCTGAAGGCGTTTTCGGTTTCTTCCAGGGCCAGCAACACTTGCTGCTCGTAGTTGGCCAGTGCACCTTCGGCATCGGCGTTGGCGCCACGAATGCGCGCTCTCACGCTGCCCAGGTCAAACGCGGCCCAGGTGATGCTCGGACCAAGGCCCCAGGCCTGGGCTGCGCCCGAGCCGATTTGCGATCCACGGCTGGCCGTAAAGCCGAGGAAGCCGCTCAAGCTGACCCGTGGGAACAGGTCGGCGGTCTGCACGCCAATCCGTGCGGTTTGCGCGGCCAGTTGACGCTCGGCGCTGCGCACGTCCGGACGGTTCTCCAGCAGCCTGGTCGGATCACCGATCGGCAAGGCCTTGGAAATCGCCGGCAGTTTGGCCGGGGCGAGGGTGACAGTCATGGCGTCCGGGCGCTCGCCCAGCAGGGTGGCGATGCGGTTGCGCTCACGCACCTGCTCGGCTTGCAGCTGCGGAATGCTGGCCTCTACGGCGGCCAGACGCGCATCGGCACGCACCACGTCGATTTCGTTGCCCACGCCTTCGTCACGCAGTTGCACGGTCACAGTGCGCGAATCCTGCTGGTTCTTCAGGTTGTCGCGGGCAATGTTTTCGCGCAGTTGTGCGCCACGCAGCTGACCGTAGGCATCTACCAGCTCGGCGATCATGGTCACCTGCAGCTGATACAGATTGGCCTCGGCCACTTGCTGATCGGCTTCGCTGGCTTCCAGTTCGCGCTGGATGCGGCCGAACAGGTCGATCTCCCAGGCCATGTCCAGGCCCAGGTCGTAACGTTCCTGATTGACGCGGTGCTCGGTCTGACCGGGCACCTGCGCACGGCCCAGGTCGCTGCTGGCACGGCTGGTCACCACTGGCATGGCATCGTTGCTGATGTCGTCACGAATGGCGCGGGCCGCTTTTAGGCGGGCGAAGGCCACGCGCAGTTCACGGTTGCCTTGCAGCGATTGGGCCACCAGTTGGTTCAGGGTTGGGTCGTCGAACTGCTGCCACCAGATGGTTTCTGTGCGGCTGCGGTCATAAGCGCCTTGTGCAGCGGCCTGAACGTTGGCCGCTGCGGTGTCCGGCTTCTTGTAGTCCGGGCCGACGGCACAGGCCGCCAGCGCCAGGACCAACAGGCTCGGCAGGAAGAGTTTTGCAGCCTTCATCAATGAGCCTCCGGAGCGATGGTCTGAACGCGTTGAGCCTTGGCCGCCTTGCGGGCCTCTTTGCGTTCCACGAAATTACGAATCAGGACATAGAACACCGGTGTCAGCAGCAGACCGAAGAAGGTCACGCCGAGCATCCCGGAGAACACCGCCACACCCATGGCGTGGCGCATTTCGGCACCTGCACCGCTGGAGAGCACCAGAGGCACTACACCCATGATGAACGCGAAGGAGGTCATCAGGATCGGACGCAGACGCAGGCGGCAGGCTTCCAGAACGGCTTCCAGCGGGGTCTTGCCTTTTTCCTGTTCGTCCTTGGCGAATTCGACGATGAGAATGGCGTTCTTACAGGCCAGGCCCACCAGTACGATCAGACCGATCTGGGTGAAGATGTTGTTGTCACTTCCGGCAATGATCACACCGGCGATGGCCGACAGCAGGGTCATCGGTACGATCAGGATGACCGCCAGTGGCAGGCTCCAGCTTTCATACAGCGCCGCCAGCACCAGGAACGCCAACAGTACGCAGAGCGGGAAGACCAGCAGCGCCGTGTTGCCCGACAGGATCTGTTGGTAGGTCAGGTCGGTCCACTCGTAGGTCATGCCGTTGGGCAGTTCCTCTTTGAGCAGTTTGTTCATGGCCGCTTCTGCCTGACCCGAGCTGTAGCCTGGGCCTGCCGCGCCGTTGATCTCGGCGGTGATGAAGCCGTTGTAGTGCATCACGCGGTCGGGCCCCGAGGTATTGGTGACCTTGAGCAGCGTCGCCAGCGGAATCATCTCGCCCAGGTTGTTGCGCACTTTCAGTTGACCGATCTGCTCGGCGTCCTGACGGAACTGTTGTTCAGCCTGAACATTGACCTGATAGGTGCGACCAAAACGGTTGAAGTCGTTGGCATACAGCGAACCCAGGTACACCTGCAGGGTGTCGAAGATGTCGCTGATGGCCACGCCGTGAGTCTTGGCCTTTTCGCGGTCGATGGCGGCGTCCACTTGCGGCACGTTCACGGTGTAGCTGGTGAACAAGGCTGCCAATTGCGGCACGCTGCGGCTCTTGGCGATGACGTTCATCGTCTCTTTATAGAGTTCGTCGTAACCCAGGTTGCCACGGTCTTCGATCTGCAGACGGAAACCGCCGATCGTGCCCAGGCCCTGTACCGGCGGCGGCGGGAAGATCGCCATGTAGGCTTCCTGAATCGCCGCGTACTTGCCGTTGAGTTCGCCGGCGATGGCGCCCGCCGATTCACTGGCCAGCTTGCGTTCTTCGAACGGCTTCAAGGTCACGAACACGATCCCGGAGTTGGGGCTGTTGGTGAAGCCGTTGATCGACAGGCCCGGGAACGCAACGGCACTTTCAACGCCCGGTTGCTTGAGGGCGATGTCCGACATGCGCTTGATCACGTCTTCGGTGCGGTCAAGGCTGGCGGCGTCCGGCAATTGCGCAAAGGCCACCAGATACTGCTTGTCCTGTTGTGGGACAAAACCCGTTGGGGTGGTGGAGAAGCCCAGCCAGGTCATCACGATCAGACCGGCATACACCACCAGTGCCACGCCGCTGATGCGGATGACCCGGCCCACGGTGCTGACGTATTTGCTACTGGCCTTGACGAAGAAACGGTTGAACGGACGGAACAGCCAGCCACCCAACAGTTTGTCGAGAAAACGCGAGAAACCATCCTTCGGCTCGTCGTGGCCCTTGAGCAGTACGGCAGCCAGCGCTGGCGACAGGGTGAGGGAGTTGAACGCCGAGATCACCGTTGAAATCGCAATGGTCAAGGCGAACTGTTTATAGAACTGCCCCGTCAGACCGGAAATGAACGCTGCGGGTACGAACACCGCGCACAGCACCAGGGCTGTCGCGATGATCGGGCCGGTCACTTCGCGCATGGCGATTTGTGTGGCCTCCATCGGTTTGTGGCCGAGCTCGATGTTTCGCTCGACGTTTTCCACCACCACGATGGCGTCGTCCACCACGATACCGATCGCCAGTACCAGGCCGAACAGCGACAGCGCGTTGAGCGAGAAGCCGAACAGGTGCATGACCGCGAACGTACCGATCAGCGACACCGGCACGGCGGCCAGCGGGATGATCGACGCACGCCAGGTTTGCAGGAACAGGATCACCACGAGCACAACCAGAATCAGCGCTTCGAACAGGGTGTGAACCACTGCCTCGATGGAGCCACGCACAAAGATGGTCGGGTCATAGACGATGCTGTAGTCCATGCCTTCGGGGAAGCTCTTCTTCAGCAGTTCCATTTCGCCGCGCACTTCGTTGGAAATGTCGATGGCGTTGGAGCCTGGGCGCTGGAAGATCGGGATGGCCACGGCAGGCTGGTTGTTCAGCAGCGAACGCAGGGCGTACTGGCTGGAACCCAGCTCTACGCGGGCGATGTCTCTGACGCGCGTAATCTCGCCGTTTTCGCCAGCGCGAACGATGATGTTTTCGAACTCTTCCTCAGAGACCAGGCGGCCTTGGGTGTTGATCGACATCTGGAAGCTGGTGGCGCTCGGCGAAGGTGGTGCACCCAATTGGCCGGCGGCAACCTGGCGGTTCTGCTCGCGAATGGCGTTGACCACGTCGGTGGCCGTGATGTTGCGCGAAGCGGTCTTGTTCGGGTCCAGCCAGACGCGCAGCGAGTAGTCGCCCATACCGAACAGCTGCACGTCACCCACACCGTTCAGACGCGCCAGCTCATCCTTGATGTTGAGCACGGCGTAGTTGGACAGGTACAGCATGTCGTAGCGTTTGTCGGGGGAGGTCAGGTGGACGACCATGGTCAGGTCAGGGGAGGCCTTGTCCACGGTGATACCGATGCGGGTCACTTCTTCCGGCAGCTTCGGCTCGGTCCGCGTTACGCGGTTCTGAACCTGCACCTGCGCGGTGTCCAGGTTGGTGCCCAAGGCGAACGTGATGGTCAGGGTCAGCTTGCCGTCGGCGGTGGCTTGCGAGGACATGTACAGCATGTTCTCGACACCGGTGATGGCCTGCTCCAGTGGCGCGGCCACGGTTTCGCCGATCACTTTCGGGTTGGCGCCGGGGAAGTTGGCGCGCACGACCACGGTCGGCGGCACGACTTCGGGGTATTCACTGATCGGTAGCTGGAACAGCGAGATGGCGCCGGCGATCAGAATCAACAGCGAGAGCACCGCTGCGAAGATCGGACGCGTAATAAAGAACTTTGAAAAATTCATCGAGTGTGTCCCTTAACCGCGTGGCGAAGCGGCAGCGGCAACCTTGGCGTCCAGTTTTTTCTGGGCCTGGGGTTGGTTGCTGGCTTCAAGTGCTTGGCGCTGTTGTTGCAGAGCAGCGAGCGTTTCGGGGGTGGCCATCGGCGTGTCTTGCGGGTCGATCGGCGAGCCCGGACGCACACGTTGCAAACCGCTCACGACGATGCGGTCGTCTTTGCCCAGGCCGCTGCGCACGATACGCAGGCCTTCAAGCTTCGGCCCCAAGTCGACATTGCGATAGGTCGCCTTGTTGTCCTTGTCGACCACCAGCACGAATTTCTTGCCAAGGTCGGTGCCCACGGCCTCGTCCTTGATCAGCATCGCCGAGTAAGTGCCGCTGCCCACCAGTTTCAGTCGCGCATACAAGCCCGGGGTGTAGTCGCCCTTGCTGTTGTCGAACACGGCGCGACCGCGGATGGTGCCGGTACGCGGGTTGACCTGGTTGTCGACGAAGTTCATCTGACCCTGGTGCGGGTTTTCAGCCTCGTTGGACAGGCCCATGTACACCGGCGTGGTCGCGCTGCGTTTGCCGTCGCGAGCCAGTTGGTTGTATTTCAGGAACACCCGCTCGTCGGCGTCGAAGTAGGCGTAGACCTTGTCGGTCGACACCAGGCTGGTAAGGATCGATTGATCGGCGGTGACGATGTTGCCTGCGGTGATTTCCGCACGGCTGACGCGGCCAGTGATCGGCGCGGTGACGCGGGTAAAGCTCAGGTTCAGTTTCGCCAGATCCAGCTGCGCTTGAATGGCCGCCACAGCAGCCTTGGATTCCTGCGCGGTGGTGGTGCGCGAGTCGGCCAGCTCGGCGGAGATCGCGTTATTGGTGCGCAGGCGCTCACCACGCTGGGCTTCGTTATTGCTGCGAACCGAGGCAGCCTTGGCCTGTTGCAGTTGTGCTTCGAGACGATGCACTTCGGCTTCGAACGGGCGTGGGTCGATCTGGAACAACAGATCACCTTTCTTCACCAGCTCGCCGTCGGTGAACGCAACGGAGTCGATCTGACCCGAAACGCGAGGGCGAACCTGTACGGTTTCCGGGGCTTCCAGGCGGGCGGTGACCTCGTCCCATTCGTTGACGGGTTGTTCGAGGACCTTGGCCACGTTGACCTTGGCAGCGGCTGGTGCCTGGGCGGCCGTTTCCGGGCCTTTTCCACAAGCACTGAGCACCACCAGAGCCAACGCGGCAAGGGGGTAGCGCAGAGGAGTAAGTGACTGAACCATGGGAAAATCCGCCGATGTTATTGAGATGGGCGGATTCTGTTCTCGGGGGTTCTATTGCACGAATCGAATACGGCGAAGGTAAATATCAGTGGGAATGATATTTCCGGTTACAAAGGCTCTATTCCGGGGTTTCGCTCCAACGGGGTTGACGCGATTAGGATCGCCCCGAACTCGGTGCATGCAAGTGGCTTCACAATAGAGGGATGCCGGCTTTGAAGTCAGCGTGACTGGACCTCTGCCCAGTCACAGGATGTCGATGAGACCAGTGCATCCCAGTCATCGGGCGGGTTGCCCTTGCCTAGCATCTTTTCGAAGACGGCATAGGGATCGGAGCGGCTGCCGGCGGACCTCAAAGTCTGCTCATCGTTGACCCAGGCATAGACGATTATTCTGGCTGTCGAGTCGTAGCGGAAGAAGAGCCGAAAGCGCCTGCCGATTTTTGCTCTTCGCCAGTGGCGGTAGGCTGTGCCCAACGTATTGCCCTGGCGGAACTCATCCCTGGCAGGGTCAACTGGCACGCCGTTGAGGATCAATTGACTCAGTGCGCGGAATAATTTGACGTTAGCGTTGCTCGCAAAACCCTGCGGGTCGTTCTGTTCGGCCCGCTCTGCGGCGCACTGAAGTTTGTGCAGCTGGGCGATCACACCCTCATGGAACAGCAGTGTCCATCCATGGCGCTGCATCAGAGTTCAACCTCACCCTCGATGTCTTCGTCCAGATTCACCTCGTGGTCTGCGTTGGCCAGCATCGTAAGCGCCAGATCTTTTGGCAACGCTTCGATATGTCTGCCCGCGCGAATATCGGCCTCAAGCAGGCTGAGGAACGCACCGATGGCCGGGTCTTCATGGGGTGCATTTGCACGTGTCACGACAATTTCACCGCCGCGCACGTCGAAAGCGATCTTGCCACCTGCATCCAGCCCCAGCAGTTGCCGAACGGATTTAGGCAGGGTGATTTGACCTTTGGAGGTGAGCGTGGCGATTTCGTGGATGGCGGGCATGACGGGTCTCCTAACGAGCTGAGCGACAAGGTAAGGAATATTCCTTACCTTTGTCAATCGGGAGTCATCATGTTGGAAGGTCGTTTCAGACGTGCTGACGAGTATACAACTTCGTTTTACAAGCTGTCCGGATCGCCAAAGAACATTTTGACTTGGCTCTAGGACGGTAGTTTCAGTTTGAAAAAATCTTGATATGCCCCCAATTTTGCCCCCAATCCTATGCCGTACACGAGCGATCACGAATGGCGACTCCTGACGAAATCCAGTATGGCTCTGGGTGCGTAACCGGAACATATCGCTTAAGAGGCGGGCATGATGTCTCTGCCAACCAGTGGTTTGATGCTGATATGAATCGACTTCCCTAATCGGAGATAAGCACGAAACCTGCGCCCTCAATAGAGCTCATTTACTGCGGCGCGGTGAGTCAGAGTAGGGCTAACGTACGCATAACCACATAAGCGAGGTTAACTGACACCGTAAGCGTCCGAGCTACACCGCCTTGCAACTCAAACCTAAATCCGTTTAAACCACTGATTCACGCGCTCGCACTCA